>DASVLI010000050.1:0-15443 GCA_036384955.1 Occallatibacter sp. | reverse complement strand
GGATCGCGGGCCGGGCGGCAAGGTGCTGGCGGGCTCGCTGAATTACGACGGCGTGGTGAGCGTGCGCGCCAATTCGCTTGGCGCGGATACCGTGCTGGAGCAGATTGCGCGCATGGTGCAGCAGGCGCAGAGCTCGCGCGCGCCGATGGAGCGGCTGGCAGACCGGGCCAGCGCGATTTTTGTGCCCGTGGTGCTGGGGCTTTCGGCCACTACATTTATCGTCTGGATCTTCGCCACACACTCGCTGCAACTGGCGCTGGCCAGCACTGTGGCTGTCCTGGTAATTGCCTGCCCGTGCGCGATGGGCCTGGCCGTGCCCGCGGCGCTGACCGTGGCAGTGGGCCGCGGCGCGCAACTGGGCATTCTTTTCAAAGGCGGCGATGCGCTGGAGCGCGCCACCGGCCTGGACGTGGTGGTAATGGACAAAACCGGCACGCTGACCGTGGGCAGGCCGGTGCTGGCGGCCATCCGGCCCATGCCGGGCTACGACGAGATTGACATGCTCTCGCTGGCGGCGGCCGTCGAGGAAAAATCGAATCATCCGCTGGCCTATGCAATTGTGGAGCGGGCCAAGGCGCGCAAAATCGACTGGCCGCCGGCCACCGATGTGCAGGTGATTCCCGGCCGCGGCGTGAATGCGCGCGTGGAAGGCCTGGACGTTGTGCTGGGCAACGAGGCGCTCTTCACCGAGTGGCACATTCAATTGCCCGACACCACGCCGCCGGCGCGGCTGGGCGTGACGCGCCTGTGGATGGCCGTGGATACGCAGCCCACCTGCTACTTTGAGACGCGCGACATGCTGCGTCCCAATGCCACGGAGGCGGTAAGCGCCCTGGTGGCGCAGGGTATGCGCGTGATGATGCTGACCGGCGACTCTGTAACCGCGGCAACGCCGATTGCCGGGCAGGCCGGCATTGGTGAGGTGGAGGCTGGACTCAAGCCCGAGGAAAAGCTGGCCCGGATTCGCGAATTACAGCAGAGCGGGCTGCGGGTTGCGATGATAGGCGACGGCATTAACGACGCGGCGGCGCTGGCGCAGGCCGATGTGGGCATTGCCATGGGCTCCGGCACCGACCTGGCGCAGGAGGCCGGCGACCTGATTCTGCTACGCCCCGAGCCGGGGTCGATTCCCGCCTCTCTGGACCTCGCCAAGGCGACCATCCGCGTGATGCGCGAGAATCTGGCCTGGGCCGCAGGCTACAATTTGCTGGGCATTCCGCTGGCGGCGGGCGTCTTCTACCCTGCATTTCACGTGCTGCTCAGCCCCTGGGTGGCCGCGGCTGCCATGGCGCTCAGTTCTGTCAGCGTGCTTTCCAACAGTCTTCGCCTGCGGAAATGGACCCCGCCCGCGCTGGAAAGCTCCCCTTCCGCGCTAAACTAGCTGTAGGCCAGCTGTGCGCATCCTCACCCGCTACATTCTCGGCGAAATCCTCTCCAACACGCTCATTGGATGCGCGGTTTTCACCTTCATTCTCTTCATGCGCGACCTGCCACACATCCTTGAGATGGTGGTGCGCAACTCGTCCACGTGGACCAGCGTGGCGGAGATTTTTCTCTTTACACTTCCAATCACCTTCCGCGTCACCATTCCCATGGCGGTGCTGGTGGGTATTCTGCTGGGCCTTAGCCGGCTGGCCGCTGACAGCGAAATCATCGCCATGCGCGCCTCCGGCATGGGCATTGGCTACTTTGTGCGCGTGGCCTCGATTGTGGCCGTCGCGGGAACGCTCTTCGGGCTGGTCAACACACTGTATGTCGCGCCGCGCGCCAACCAGGCCATCCTGGACATGCAGCAGGAACTGGCGACCTCGCAGGCTTCCTATGAGATTCAGCCGCGCGTCTTCTACGAGGATTACAAGAACTTTGTGCTCTACGTGCAGGACGTGCGCGCCGGCGCCAACGCGTCAAACTGGCGGCAGGTCTTCATGGCCGACGTCAGCAATCCGACCACGCCGCTGATTACCACGGCAGCTTCTGCGACCGTGGCCAGCGACTCGTCGCAGGTGCTGCTGATGCGGCTGCGCGACGGCTCGCGGCACGAGACCGAGGCAGGCAATCCGCAGCAGTACAACATACAGACCTTCTCGCAGGTGGACCTGCCGCTGGCACTGAATCCGCAAAGCGATGTGCACCTGGGCCGCATGGACACGGCCATTTACGCCATGCCGATGAACGTGCTGGCCGAACGCATGCACGCGCCCGACGGACGCCGCTTCGAGATTGAGTACCACACGCGTTTTTCGTATCCGGTGGCCTGTCTGGTGCTGATGCTGGTGGGCGTGCCGCTGGGTGTGGTGTCGCGGCGCGGCGGCAAAAGCTCCGGCCTGGTGTTCACGCTTCTGCTTGTGCTGCTCTACTACGTGCTGTCGTACACCGGCATAGCCATGAGCCGCCAGGGGCGCATGCCCGCATTCGTGGGCGTGTGGGCGGCCAACTTCTTCTTCGCGGCGGCGGGCGCTTTTCTGCTGTGGCAAATGGCCAGCGGCGGGCGTGTGCTGACGGCCATTGCCGGCCTGCGCCTGCGCGCGCCCGGCGGAGATGCATGCGCCGAGCCCAGCCAGTCGTTCTTCTCGCGCCTGTTTGAACGTCTGCAGCCGCGCCAGCGCGACCGCGCACGCGGCACCTTCCCGCGCATTCTCGACGCCTACGTCATCCGCGAATTCTTCGGCATGTTCCTGCTGGTGCTGCTCAGTTTTGTGCTGCTCATGCTGGTCTTCACCTTCTTTGAGCTGGTCGGCGACATTTTGCGCAATCACATTCCGCTGAGCACGGTGGGCATGTATCTGGTGAACCTGGCGCCGAGCATGATTTACCAGATCACGCCGCTGGCGATTCTAATCGCGGTGCTGGTGGTCTTCGGGTTGCTGAACCGCAACAGCGAAATTGTGGCCATGAAGGCCACTGGCATCAGCCTCTACCGGCTGGTGGTGCCGGTGGTCTCAATCTCCGCGATTCTGGCCGTGAGCCTCTTCCTCTTTGACGAGTTCTACCTGCCGCAGGCCAATCGCCGGCAGGAGGCGCTGCGCAGCACCATCAAGGGCCGCCCGCCGCAGACCTTCCTTCATCCGGAGCAGAAGTGGATCTTCGGCCAGTCGCATCCAGGGCAGCCGGACCGCATCTTCTACTACCAATTTTTCGATCCGGACAAGAACGAGTTCGCGAACATTTCCATCTTCGAGTTCAACCAGAAGGATTTTTCGCTCATACGGCGCATCTATGCCACGCGCGCCTATTGGGATGACGGTCGCTCCACCTGGATCTTCCAGAACGGCTGGCAGCGCGACATGGACGGCGCCACGGTGACGAACTTCCAGAACTTCAGCAACACCACGCTGCCCGATGTGCCGGAGGAGCCCAGCTACTTCAACAAGCAAAGCCTGCAATCGCAGGAGATGAACTTCGAGCAGTTGGACAGTTACATCCGCGACCTGCGCCAGAGCGGCTTTGACACCATGCGCCTGCGCGTGGCGCTGTGGCACAAGCTGGCCTATCCGCTGGTGGCCATTGTGATGTCGATCCTGGCGATTCCCTTCGCGCTGTCCATGGGCCGGCGCGGCTCGCTCACCGGAATCGCGGTGGCCATTTCCGTTGCATTGAGCTACTGGGTACTTGAGGGGCTGTTCGGCGCGATGGGCAACGTGAACTACCTGCCCGCTGCCGTGGCCGCATGGACGCCAGACCTGCTGTTCGGGTTGACCGGCGGCTATTTGCTGCTGCGCACACCCACCTAGCGCGGAGGCCCGGCCGGAATTTTGGCAATTTTCTCGGCGGGCGCGATGCCCCGCTTCGCGGCATTCTCCGCCATATTCGCGGCTGTCTCGGCGTCTGTCTTCAGTTGCGCAATCAGACGTGTCAGTGCCTTGCGCATCGGTTCATCGGAAGCCAGAAACTCGAACCCCGCACCCTTGCCTGCACGCAGGCTGCGCGCCACCGCCTCGCACTTTACCTTTTGGCCCGCAACCATGAACCCGAGCAGCACGTGCATGCCGGGACGGATACGCAGGCGCGCGCGTGTGGACACAAAGCAGCCGGAGAGGCTCAGGTCGCGAATCTCTCCGCGAAAGAGGAATTCCGCTTCGGCCACAATCACTTCGGCGTGGCCCTGGCACTCAAAACGCTTTTGCCGGCGCCGTTCCGCGCCCTCGCGCTTCGGCGTGGACTTCTCGGCCTCGATGTTCACGGTTTCTGTGGTCATGGCATGCACCGCCGCGGCGATGCACGGCACCAATACGGGTTATCGGCAGGCGCTGCCGGACCTTTATCCGCCGCGCTCCCGGTGCAAGGCCGCATTCCCGTACAATAAAATCATGCTGCGCGACCTGAAGCCCCTCTTCGAATACATGCGGCGCTATCGTTGGGGCTACCTCTGGGGCCTGCTCTCGGTGATTGCCACAAACGGCGTCTGGGTCTTCTTTCCCAAGGTGCTGCAGGCAGCTATCGACGGTCTGGCGCACGGCGTCACCCACCGCCGCATTCTCATGTTCGCCGGACTGCTGGTAGCCATCGCGCTGGTGAAGGGTGTTTTTCTGTACTCGCAGCGCTGGATTCTGATCGGCATCTCGCGCGACATTGAGCTTGACCTGCGCAACGACCTGTTCCGCAAGCTGGAGCGGCAGGACTCGGGCTTTTATGCCGAGTACCGCACCGGCGACATCATGGCGCGGCTCACCAACGATCTGAACGCCGTGCGTATGCTGCTGGGCCCGGCGCTGATGTACAGCGCCAACACCATCTTCTTCACCGTCGGCGCGCTTTTCTTTCTGCTGCACATCAGCCCGTGGCTCACCCTAGTGGCCTGGGCCCCCATGCCGCTGGCCAGCATTCTGGTGCAGTACTTTGGCCGCAAAATTCACGAGCGCTTCGAGCGCATCCAGGAAAGCTTCTCCGAAATCTCCGCGCAGGCCCAGGAGAATTACTCCGGCGCGCGGCTGGTGCGCGCCTTCTCGCGCGAGGAGTCGCAGACCAATCTCTTCGAGCGGCTGAACCGGCTCTACATCAAGCGCTCGCTGCGTCTGGTGCAGTTGATGGGCATGCTGTGGCCCACGCTGGAGTTCATTCTCGGCATCTCCATGATCATCACCCTGCTGGCCGGCGGGCATGAGGTTATCTCCGGCCGCATCACACCGGGCGAATTTGTCGCCTTCAACACCTACATGATCATGCTCATCTGGCCCATCATCGCCGTGGGCTGGGTGGTGAACCTGTTCCAGCGCGGCACCGCATCGGTCAAGCGCATCGGCGAGCTGCTGCACTCCGAGCCTGCCATTGACGACCGCGATGCCGACCCGTCAATCGCCGCCGACGCCACGCTGCGCGGCGAAATCGAATTCCGCCATCTGAGCTTCAGCTACGGGCCAACCGAAGTGTTGCATGACATCACGCTGCGTGTACCCGCGGGCTCCAGCCTGGCGATTGTGGGCCCTACCGGATCGGGAAAATCCACCCTGATCAACCTGCTGGCGCGGATCTACGAGGCACCCGAGGGCACGCTGTTCATCGATGGCCGCGAGCCGCGCAGCTATCCGCTGGCCATGCTGCGGCGGAATATTGGCATGGTGCCACAGGAGACGTTTCTGTTCAGTGAAACGATCCGCGAGAACCTGGCCTTTGGCGCACCGCAGGCAACAGAGGAAGAACAGCTGGCCGCTGCCGAGGCCGCTCATATCCGCGCCGAGTTCGAGGAGTTTCCCGCAGGCCTGGAGACCATGGTGGGCGAGCGCGGCATGACGCTCTCCGGCGGTCAAAAGCAGCGCGCGGCCATTGCGCGCGCCCTGCTGCGGCGTCCGGCGATTCTGATTCTGGATGACGCGCTGGCCAGCGTGGACACTTACACCGAAGAACGCATTCTGAAGGGCCTGCGCACCTACACAACCGATGCGACCACGATTCTGATTTCGCATCGCGTCTCGACCGTGCAGAATGCCGACCAGATTGCGGTGCTGCGCGACGGGCGCATTGTGGAGCTGGGCCGGCACGAAGAGTTGCTCGAGCGTGACGGCTACTACGCGAGCCTCTACCAGAAGCAGCAGCTTGAAGAAGAGCTGACCGTAGCCAGCTAAGCAGTCCAGGAGCCGTGCGCCGCGGGAGACGTCTCGGCTCCTGCAAACGCCAGCGAACCCGCACCTGAATTGGAACCGACCGTAGCCATTTGCGTCGCCGCGCCGGCGGCGCTCTCCTGCGACACCTGCTTCCAGGCATCGCGCACCGTGCGCACACACCCCACCGCCTCCTCATACTTGGCGCGCGAGGCCGACTGCGAAGCCCGCAGAATCAGGGCAAAGGTGGAGGCATAAAACTCGCTGAGCACTTCGGCGGGCCGGCCTCCCACGTCCATGCGCAAACGCGCCTGCAGATGAATGATGATGTCGAGCGCGCGTTTGGATGCCAGGCGCCTGCCGTGCACGTCGTCCCGATCCACCGCATCGGCCGCGTTAAGCAAAAAACGAATGATGCCGTCGTACAGCGCCACCACCAGATCCACGGCGGAGGCGCCTTCCAACGTAATTTCCTGATAACTCGACATGGGGAGAGCCGCTTTCCTATTTGCTGGAGTTGTAACCTGTAATGGCTGAGTAGATCTGGTTGATGCTGTCCAGTTGCGTGGGCAGGGCCTGCAAAATCTGGTTGGCCGTGTTCAGTTGCGTGGTCAAGAGCTTCTGCTGGTCGGCAATGTACTTTTCCTCGCGGGTAATGCTGTCGTTCAGGTTCGACTCCGTGCTGCTGTTGGCCTTGAGGGCCAGCGTGAGCATTCCCACCGAGGAGTTGGTGCCCGCGTTATTGAGGATGTTGGCAAACGAACGCCCCCAACTGTCGGCGCTCTGGAAGAAACCGAAGACGCCGTTGAAGTCAGAGTTCAGCACCGAGTCGAGCTTGGAGACATCGAGCGAGAGCGTGCCATCCTGATTGACGGAGATGCCAAGCGTAGAGAGCGAGCCAAGATTCGAGTTGGTGGAGTCGTAATTCAGCGCGGTGCTGGTAGTCGAGTCGGTCAGGTTTGAGGTGACCGTGAGCGCGCCGGCAGAGCCAACCAGCTGCGAATTGAAGACCAGCCGCGAGCCGGAGCTGTCGGTGACCACGCGCGCCGTCACCCCAAGGTTGGCGGAGTTGATGGAAGAGGCCAGGCCTCCAAGGGTGTTGTTCGACGAGTCGATGTTGATGGTCTGCGCCGTGCCCGATCCAACCTGCAGCGTAATGGAACCCGATAGCGTGTCGGTGGAGCTCTTGACCGAGTCAAGATACCCATTGGGATTGGACGCATTGAGCCCGGTGAGCAGTTGCTGCTGCAATAACGAGAGCGTGGGCGAACCATAAAGCGGCTGCGCGTTGCCGTTGGAATCGGTTCCCTGCTGATCGTTGATGGCGGCGATGAGAGAGTTGTAATCGGAGACGAAGCTGCTCAGCGCGGTTTCCACGCCAGATGTGTAATTTCCAATCACCACCTGCACCTGCGCGCCAGAGGTGGAGGGACTGAGCAACTGAAAGGTCACACCGGGAATCAGGTCGGTGACGGTGTTCGAGGAACTGGTCAGGTCGATACCATCGACGGTAAGCGATGCATCCAGCCCTGAGACAGCAGACGTGTAGCCCAGCGCGGTGTTGCTGTTGGTGGTGTCGACAATCGAAGAGCTGATGGTAAGGTTGCCGGCCGCGCCCGAGGTGCCTGACACAATGCTGAGCCGCGAACCTGAAGAATCCTTCAGCACACCGGCCGTGACCCCGGCGCCTGAAGAGTTGATGGCCGCAACCAGACCGGCAAGCGTATTGTTCGAAGAGTCCAGAGTGATGGTCTTCGCGGTACCGCTGCCCACCTGGATGGTGATGGATCCGGAGAGCGTGTCGGAGGCATTGGTGATCGGCTTCAGAGAACCGCTGGCCGTCTGCGCCAGATTATTGACAACGACCGTGTGCGTGCCGGCAGTGGCTGATGACGAGGCCGCCGTCAGCTCCAGCACGTTCTTGTTCGAGCTGGAGCCGGTCTTCTCCGCCAGCACTCCCTGAAAGTCGGTCAGCTGGCTGATGTCATTCGAGAGCGTGGAGAAAAGTGTCCCAAGACTGGACAGTGCCGTATCCTGGCTCTGCAGCGAGGTCAGCTGGTTCTGCCACGGCGTCTCGACATTCCGCAGATTGCCAACAATCGAGTTGACCGTCGCCGTCACATCGAAGCCGGTTCCGCTGGTGGGCGATCCAAAACTGAGGCCAACTGTACCCATTTGCTCCTCCTCGCCATTCGAGGCAGCCACGGGGCCATCGCACTCGCGGCCGGATTGGTGATTTCTCATCCCCTTCGCCTCTCAATGCCTGCGAAGGACAGAGGGGCGTCCTTGTGGACGCCCCTCGCTTGTTACAGAATGAATCGGCTCCTTACTGAAGAAGCTTTACCACTTCCTGCTGCAGGCTATTGGCCTGTGCCAGGGCCGAGATGCCCGTCTGACTGAGAATCTCGTACTTGGACAGGTTGCTGGTGGCCTGCGCGTAGTCGGTGGCCTGGATGGCATTCTGCGCTGCCACCAGGTTTTGCTGCTGGGTGCTGATGACCTGGCTTTCGGCGTTCAGCGTGTTGATCTGCGAGCCGATGTAGCCCTGCTGCGCCGCGACCGACGCGATGGCCTGGTTGAGCAGCGTCAGTGTTGCCTGCGCACCCGAGGTGGTGGAAATGTCGGCCGAAGTCAGGTCGACGCTGGCGTTGGAGGTGGCTGCCGTGTAGGTAATGGTGGCTGCCGTGGAGGCAGTAGCCGCGGTCAATGAAACCGAACCGCCGGCATCGCCCACACTGGACGAGCTGAGCTGTGCGAAGTTCAGATTGTCGATGGCCGAACCGCTTGAAGACGAGTCGCCTGCATAGATGCTGACGGTCGCCGCCGAGCCCTGTCCGAAGACCTGCGTCTGGTTGTAGGTGGAGGTGGAGCCGATGTTGTTGATCTCGGCCAGGATCGACTGGTACTCCTGGTTCGCGGCGGTCAGCTGCGAGGAGTTCAGGGTGCCGTTGGAAGACTCGGTGGCCAACGTAACGGCACGGTTAAGCAGGTTCGTCACTTGCGAGAGGGCGCCATCGGCGACTTTCAGCAGGCCTACGCCTTCGGTGGCGTTGGTGGCCGACTGGGTCAGAGCGGCGGAGTTGGCGGCCAGGCCATTGACCAGTGCCAGACCTGCGGCATCGTCAGCACCCGAATTGATGCGCGAGCCGGAGGACAGCTGCTGGAGAACATTGGTCAGCGCGCTGTTGGTGTTGTTCAGGTTGTTGGTCGCGTAAATCGCGTTGAGGTTGTTCAATACACCCAGGGACATGGGTTGTTCCTCGATTTCCTTGTGAATTTACGGCGCTGCCCGCACAAACTGCGCCTTGTGTGTACTGCCTTGGCGCTTGGTCGTGGTGTGAGTGGTGCCGCATGGTCAGTTCTTCGGCGCGCTCTTCGCATGCTTCATCGAGGCCCCTTTTGTGTCCTGTGCAAGACAGCCCGCGCAGCGCGCCCTCATTCCGCATGAACCTTTGTTCATTTCCGCCGATAACTTCAAGTGCGGGGGTTCAGCACATGATTGAACTGACCAGACTCAACGGAAGCACGATGGTATTGAACAGCGATCTGATCAAGACCGCCGAGTCGTCGCCGGACACCATGCTGACGCTGATCAACGGCGAGAAGCTGATTGTGCGCGAAAATCCGGGCGAGGTCGCCGACCGTGTGATGGAGTATCGCGCGCAACTGCTGGCGGCAGTGGCACGCAAGATGCCTTCGCTGGCCGATTTAAGCCACGTATCGGCAATCACGAGCCTGAGCGGGCTCGACGATTCGGTGCCGCGGCCCATGGCGACGTCGCGACGTTCCGTGTCCTGATGCAGACGGCGGAAAGCCGCGCATCCATGCTGAGGAGCGTTCATGGACAGATCGAGCATCGCGGGCGTCATTCTTGCCATCACTGGCATTACGCTTGGGTTGCATTTGGAAGGTGGCAACCTGGGCCAGATTCTGCAGCCCACGGCTGCGCTGATTGTCTTCGGCGGAACTCTGGGTGCGGTCCTGCTGCAGTATCCGCTGAATACCGTGCTGGCCGCATGCCGCAAGCTTACGCACGTCTTTGCCGCGCCGGCGCGTAAAGACGAAACCCTCATCAACCAGCTGGTCAGCTTCGCCAACAAGGCGCGGCGCAATGGCGTGGTTTCACTCGACACCGATCTGCAGGCGATTCGCGATCCGTTTCTGCGCCGCACCCTGATGCTGGCCGTCGACGGCACCGAGCCCTCGGACCTGCGCAAGATCATGCAGGTAAACCTGGACGCCGCGGCCGATGCCGACGAAACCTTGCCTGCGGTATTTGAATCGGCGGGCGGATTCTCGCCGACCATCGGCATTCTAGGCGCGGTGCTGGGACTCATCCAGGTCATGCAGCATCTTGAGAATATTTCGGAAGTGGGCAGAGGCATTGCCGTCGCGTTTGTGGCAACCATCTACGGCGTAGGCGCGGCCAATCTCTTCTTTCTGCCCTTTGCCGGCAAAATGCGCACCCTGGCGCGCGAGGAGCACCAGCGCCGCGAGATGATGCTGGCCGGAGTGATTTCAATTCTTGAAGGAATGAACCCGCGCATGCTCGAGGTGCAGTTGAGCGGATTCCTGCTGGCCATGCAGCAGGAGAAAAAGGCCGCATGAGGCGCGCGCGCGGACACGGGCACGTAAGCCAGGAGCGCTGGCTGGTTTCTTATGCCGATTTCATCACGCTGCTGTTTGCGTTTTTTGTGGTGATGTATGCGGTGACGCGCTCGCACCAGGTGAAGGCCGCGCAGGTTTCAGAAGCTGTGCAGCAGGGCTTCAAATCAATGAGCGCGCCGGGGCAGTTGGCCAAGATGGCCGCCAATGCAAAGCCGGCCGCACCGCAACCGCAAGTGCAAACCGTGACGGTGACGGAGGCGCGCGTGACGTCTGCCGCCGACGCGCGCGTGGACCTGGAACAGGTGCGGAAGCAGTTGGAGAATGCGCTGGCAAAGCAAATTGCCGCCAAGGCCGTGACCGTGCAACTGGGCCCGGACGGACTGGTCATCAGCCTGCGCGAAACTGGTTTCTTCGACTCCGGCACGGCGACGCCGCGCCCCGAGGCCGTGGCAACGCTCAAAGAAATTGCCGTCGAGTTGCAGAAGACTGACTACGACGTGCGCGTGGAAGGTCACACCGACAACATTCCCATCCACACCGCGCTCTTCGATTCGAACTGGGATCTTTCCTCGGCACGCGCCACGCGCATCGCGCGCCTGCTGCTGGACCTGCGCGCGCTGCCGCCGGAACGGCTCTCCGCCGCCGGTTACGGCGAGTACCATCCCGTGGCCAGCAATGCGACGCCTGAAGGCCGCGCGCTGAACCGGCGCGTCGATCTGGTAGTGTTTCCGCGCGTCACGCTCAACATTCCCCAGCGCCCCAGCAACGCGCCCAAGGGCTGGCGCTCCATCTTCGAGGATGACCCGGCACCCGTGCGGCGCTAGCGGCTACTCTTCCACGCCCAGCACTTTCACGATGACCCGCTTGCGGCGCTGCCCATCAAACTCGGCATAAAACACGCGCTGCCATGTGCCCAGGTCCAGCCGCCCGTTGGTCACCGGCAGCGTCGTCTCATGGTGCAGCAGCAGCGACTTCAAATGCGCGTCGCCGTTGTCTTCGCCGGTCTGGTGGTGCTTGTAATCGGGCCGCGCCGGGGCCAGTTGCTCCAGCCACTTGCCAATGTCCTCAATCAGGCCCGACTCGTGATCGTTCACATAAACCGCCGCGGTGATGTGCATGGGCGAAACAAAACAGAGGCCGTCCTTCACACCGCTGCGGGCGACAATCGCCTCCACCTCATCGGTGATGTGCACCATCTCGCGGCGCTTGCGGGTTTCAAAGACAAGATATTCGGTGTAGCTCTTCATGGCGGCTCCTTCGGCCAGCGTGCGGCGCTGGTTCTATCCTACTGACTGCGATGGACCGCACATCCACAATCCAGGCACAGCGTCTGCGACGCACGCACGATGCGCTGCTGGCCGCCTACGGCACGCAGCACTGGTGGCCGGCTAAGACCGCCTTTGAGGTGATCCTCGGCGCTTACTTAACGCAGAACACCGCATGGACACAGGTGGAGCGCACGCTCAACAATTTGCGTGCAGCAAAGGCGCTAAGCGCGGCCGGCATACGCAGGCTGGGAGAAGCGGAATTGTGCGAACTCATCCGGCCTTCTGGCTTCGCCACGCGCAAGGCACCGGCCATCAAGGCCTTTGTTGCGCTGCTTGATGTGGAGTTCGGCGGCTCGCTGGCACGCATGGCAGCCGCGCCAACAGCGCAGTTGCGCACGCGGCTGCTGGCGCTGCCCGGCGTGGGGCCGGAGACGGCCGATGCCATTCTGCTATACGCGCTGGGCCACGCCGTACCGGTGGCCGATGAGTACTTGCGTCGCGTGGCCGAGCGGCACGTGCTGCTGCCCGCGCCAGTAGCGCGCAACGGCCACAGCTACACGGCACTCGCCGAGCTGACGCGCGCAGCCTTCGCCGGCGATCCCGAGTCAGAGCACGCTGCGCTCTACGGCGAGTTCCACGCGCTGATTGTGGCCGTAGGCAAAGCGCACTGCGGCAAAACCGCCGACTGCGGAACGTGCCCGCTACGCGATAAATAGGAATCCGGAGAGGATGTGCCTCAGGGGCTAAAGCCCGGACAATTCTGCGGCACTTATGGCACGGCTGAAGCCGTGCCCTTTCAAAACTACGGCCTCAGAAGCACTTTGCAGCAACTTCAAAATGCCATGCGTGAAAGATACGTCAGGGCACGACTGAAGCCGTGCCCTGACACGATGAATCGCGCTAGAACTTCACGTTGGGCGCGTTCTGCGCAGCCGGGCTGGCGTTGAAGTACGCCGTATTCTCCTTAAAACCGGAGAGGCCCGCCCAGATGTTGTTGGGAAACTGCAGCAGGAACGTGTTGTAGTCCTGGATGGACAGGTTGTAGCGGCGGCGCGCCACGCTGATGCGGTTTTCCGTACCGCTCAACTCATCCTGCAAACGCATAAACTGGTCGCTCGAGCGCAGTTGCGGATAGTTTTCCGTCAGCGCCAGCAGGCGGCCAAAGGCCGAGTCGAGAGTGCCGTTGGCGGCAATCTTGGCCTCGGGACCGCGCGCGTTCAGCAAGCCGGCACGCGCGTTGGCAATGTCGCCAAACACGGTGCTTTCCTCTTTGGTAAAGCCCTTCACGGTCTCCACCAGGTTGGGGATAAGGTCGGCGCGGCGCTGCAACTGCACGTCCACCTCGGACCACGCGGATTTTACCGCCTGGTCTTTGACCACCATCTGGTTGCGCGCTGAAATCCAGCTGCCGCCGACCATGAGCAGAACCACCACCAGAACGCCAACAATGCCAAGGACGACTAAAAGTCCACGACGCATACGAGTGATTTCTCCTTTGGCTCACCTGTGATGAGCCGGTACAACGATTGGGGAAAAACTGCTGTTACCAACTGCCTCCGGCGCCACCGCCGCCAAAGCTTCCACCACCAAATCCGCCAAAACCTCCACCGCCGCTGGAACCGCCGCCACCGCCGCCCCAGCCTCCGCCGCCAATAAACGGGCCGCCGCCACCCAGCCACGGGCCGCCGCGCGAACCGCCGCCGAAGATTCCCAGGAAAAGCAGCAGGCGGAAGAGGAAGCCGCCCCCGAAGAGGAGGAGAAACAAGATGAGAATGATAATCGGCCCAATTTGCACGGTCTTATGCGCCCGCTTTGCCGCCACCGTGGGCTCGCCCGTCAGCGTGATGCTCGCGTCGGCGGCAATGGTCTGCGCCATCTGGTCGGCGGCCAGCAAAATCGCGCTGTCGTAGTCCCGCGCACGCAGATACGGAACCATGCTGCGCCCAACGTCGCCCACCTTGCCGTCGGGCAAAATGCCCTCAAGCCCGTAGCCCACTTCGATGCGGTACTTGTGGTCGTCCACCGCCAGCAGAATTAACGCGCCGCGGTCAGAGCCCTTCTTGCCCATCTTCCACTTGTCTTCAAGGGCGTTGGCATAATCCGCCGAGTCCTCGCCGTCCAGCGTGTGGATGGTGACAATGGCCAGCTGCACATTGGCTTTGCTGTGGTCCAGCTGCTGGCACAGGCTGTCCAACTGCGCAATCGCCTGCGGCGAAAGCACCTGCGCGTAATCGCTGACGTAATCGGTGGGCCTGGCCAGATCGGAGAGCTTCTCCGCGTGGGCCGCTGGAAGAATCATCGCCAGCAGGGCTGCCAGCAGCAGCCGGGTGCCGGTCAAACAGGCGCGGCGAAACGTGTTCATCGCATTCAATTGTACGCAAGAGGGGGCGGAAAGGTTCCATGAGCCGGAAGACGCACCTGCCACAAGCCTGCAGCCCTTGTCCTTACCTGATTTTGTGGAATGGGGAAAGTGGATGGAAAACTACGTTTCGCTCTCGGCAATGGCCAGCAAACCCAGATCTACCAGGCTTCGGCCCTCGTTGCTGCTCAACACCGCGGCAATGTTCTCCGCCATCCCTTTATTGGGCGCAAAGAAGCGGAATGTCACCACCTCTTTGTTGAACATGCAGGTAATGTCGATGCGTGAGCCCACGATACGGTTGACGCGCCGCAGAGTAATCAGTTCCGGAGATTTCTCGAACGCTGCCTTGCGGGTATCAAAAGGCCCGGCACCGCCTTGGGGCGGCCAACCCGACAGAGTGGACAGCATGCGCATTCGCTTTCTCCTACAGTTAATGGTACGCGACTTAACCGCTCATGCGGCGTTGAAAGAACAGATAAAACCGCCAATAGTTTGCCCGCGCATGCCCGTCCCAGGGGCTCTGCCGCGTGCAAACGCCACGCATAGCGCCCATCGCCGATACACATCGATCCGGCTGCGCCACTACACTATTTGCATGGACACGATGGAATCTCTGCAACCACCGATAGCACGCAAACAGCCCAGGGAAACTCACTTGTACGGCGTCACCCTGGTGGACGACTACGCCTGGCTGCGCGAAAAGGAAAATCCCGAGACCATTGCGTACCTTGATGCCGAGAATGCCTACGCCGAGGCGCAGACCGCGGAGCTGGCCACACTGCGCGACACGCTCTACGGCGAAATGCTCAGCCACATCAAGCAGACCGATGTCTCCGTTCCCTATCGCGATGGCGCGTGGTGGTACTACTCCCGCACCGAAGAGGGCAAGCAATACTCCATCTACTGCCGCAAGCGCGGCGGCGAGCAGGGCCCTGCAGCCGACGCGGCCGAAGAAATCGTCCTCGACGGAAACGCGCTTGCTGAAGGCCAGGCCTTCTTTGCCATCGGCGACACGTCGATAAGCCCCGATGGCGAGTGGCTGGCCTACACCACTGACCTAACGGGCTTCCGCCAGTACACGCTGCATGTGAAGAACCTGGTCAGCGGCGAGACGCTGCCACTGACCGTGGAGCGCGTCGGCTCGGTGGTGTGGGCTGCCGACAACTCGAC
>DASVLI010000049.1:0-15861 GCA_036384955.1 Occallatibacter sp. | reverse complement strand
GAAAAAGTCCGAAAGCATGGCGAAAGGGCAAAATTTAGGGGATGGAAAACCATCAGACGAGGTGCACGGATCGTTCCTGTGGCATCCTGATGCGTTCCATTTTTCATCCGTTCAGATAAATTGAGTTTTTCCGCAGCCTGTTTAGCCCCTGAGAGTTGCTTTCTCCAAAACCATCCCGCCTTGTACCATGGTCTGCGACACCGGAGGCCGTTCCCACGTGAAGCTCTATCGCACCACCGCGGGCATTTTTGCTGAAGAAGACAACCTCACCTACCGCCTCGACGCCGTCGACTGGGACGCACTCGTCGCCGATGACAACCTGCCCGAGCAGCTCTCCGCGCGCATCGCAACGCTCAAGCCCGTCGCATCCTTCTCCGCGGATCAACTTCTCGCGCCCATCGGCCAGCAGGAAGTCTGGGCCGCGGGCGTCACCTACTTCCGCAGCCGCGGCGCGCGCATGGAGGAGTCCCAGGACGCTGGTGGCGGCAGCTTCTACGACCGCGTCTACACCGCCGATAGACCCGAGCTCTTCTTCAAGTCCACCGCCAGCCGCACCGTCGGCGCAGGCGGCAAGGTGCGCATCCGCACAGACGCACATTGGTCCGTACCCGAGCCCGAACTCACACTGCTTGTAAGCCGCGGCGGCCGCATCACCGGCTACACCATCGGCAACGACATGAGCTCGCGCGACATTGAAGGCGAGAACCCGCTCTATCTGCCCCAGGCCAAGGTCTACAGCGGCAGTTGCGCGCTCGGCCCCGGCATTCTGGTCAGCGCGCACCCTCTGCCGCAGGCCACCGAAATCCAAATTGAAATTCTTCGCCGCGACCGCGTCGAGTTCTCAGGCTCCGTTCCGCTCACCGAGCTCAAACGCGATCCCAAATCGCTGGTTGAGTTTCTGCGCCGCGACAACGAATTTCCGCATGGCTGCTTCCTGATGACCGGCACCGGCATTGTGCCGCCTTCCAGCTTCACGTTGCACAATCACGATTCTGTGCGCATCACCATCGCGCCCATCGGCACGCTGCAGAATGAAGTAGCGTAGCGGTGTTGCCGCAGTCATCTTTGTCAGCGCTGTTTTGAAGGGCACGGGCTTCAGCCCGTACGTTCCGGCGCGCAAGAATGTGAAGGGCTTTTAGCGCAGTTTTGAAGGGTACGGGCTTCAGCCCGTACGTTCCGGCGCAAAAATCTCCGGGGCTTTAGCCCCTGAGGGAAACTGCATCAGCGTGCGCGGCCAGCAAATCGCTAAAACAGCGGCGCCACCGCAATTGCCCCCAGCCCCACCAGGAAGAAGAAGAACATCAGCACCAGCAGCTTCTTCGCCGAGTTCGGTGCGCCTGCAAATTCGCGCCACACAAATACGCCCCAGCAGGCGGAAATCATGGTCGCGCCCTGGCCCAGCGAGTACGAAACCGCCGGCCCCACAAAGTTCGTATTCGACGCTACAAAATTCGCTACCGCGCCCGTGCACCAGATCATGCCGCCCAGCAGTCCGGCAAAGTGCCACACGCTCGGCGCGTTCAAGTATCCGGAAAAGCCAACGCGTCCCTTCCCATCCAGCGGGAAGATCATCAGCAGCAGGTTCGCGGGGAAGGTCGAAATCATCACGCCCAGCGCAAAGAAAAACGCCACGGCATACGGCCCGGTCGAGGGCGCCATCGGTGTGCCTTGCATGGCCCGCGCCACTAATGGATAAAAACTGCCCATCAGAATGCCCGCCACCACGCTCAAAATCAGCCCGCGCGTGCTCGCCGCTTTCGCGGCTGACTCGCGCTTGGCGTAGGCCGCCGCATCCAGCGCAATGGCCACCACCACCAAAAGTACGCCGCCAAACAGCAGCAGGGGATTGCCCATCGGATGGACGCGATAGCTGGCAAGCGTGCCCAGCACCAGCGCCATGCCAATCCCTACGGGGAACGCCACCGCCAGCCCGGCCACATCGATGGCCGCCACCAGCAGCAAATTTGCAATGTTGAAAACCACTCCGCCCACGGCGGCAAGAACCAGCTCACGGGGAGGGGCAGAGACGAGTGCGATCAAAAACGGCGCACCGTGCTGGCCATGGTTGCCGGCCGTCAGCCCCCACACAAACGCGCCCAGCAGCACGCCCAGCGCGTAGTCCCAATAGAAAAGCTGAAAGCGAAAATCGGGGCACAGCTTGCGCGTGTTGGCCCACGATCCCCAGCACAGCATGCTCAGCAGCATGAAGAACAAGGCAGCTTGATACGACGCAGGTAAATACATGCGGAGCTTCTCCGGCGCCTGGTTAGGTTTCAGCGGCGATGGTTGAACCATAGCGCGACAACCCGCCGCTCTGCAATGCACCAAAGATACCCCGGTATCTAACTCGTCGCGGCCTTCACCGCCGCCGTCAGCGCCGGAACCACCTCGAACAGGTCGCCCACAATCCCGTAGTCCGCCACCTCAAAAATCGGCGCATTGGCATCCTTGTTAATGGCCACCACGCATTGCGAGCCCTTCATGCCCACCAGGTGCTGGATAGCTCCCGAGATACCCACCGCCACATACAGCTTGGGCGCAACCGTCTGCCCGCTCGACCCCACCTGCCGCTCCATCGGCAGCCAGCCGGCATCGCAAATCGGTCGCGAGGCCGCCAGCTCCGCGCCCAGCGCCGCAGCCAGCTCCTGCACCAGCGGCAGCTTGTCCGCGTCCTTGATGCCCCGGCCCACGCTCACAATCCGTTGCGCCGAGCTCAAATCCACCGTCTGCGCCGAAGCCCTATACGGCGCTCCCGGCTTGGTGCGAATCTGCGCCGCATCCAGCGTGGGGGTGAACCTGTGGATTGGCATGATTCCCCCGCCTGTAGATTCTGGGCGAAACGCGCCCATCTGAATCGAGATAAAGCAGGGCCCATTCCCCTGATGGCTGTATTGCCCGGCGAATTTCCCCTGAAACAGCTGACGTACAAACACAGGGCCCTGCTCAATGGCTGTAACATCGCCGATCAATGACTGGCCGAACCGTGCTGCCAGGCAAGGAACGAAGTCTCTGGACTGATAGGTGTGAGGGAAGATTACGTAATCCGGTTCAAGCTGCCTGATGATCTGTTCATAGGCAAGCGTGTAGCCGTCGGATGTATAGGTTTCGAGCAGCGGATGTACGATCTCATACGCCGCGGTTGGCGGAACACCGCAAACCTGAAGAAAGAGGTTCTTTTCTGAGTCGCCAATGCCTGCGGCTTGAATCGGCTGCCCAATCAAGTCCGCAAGGATACGCGCCGCCGTTAAGGTCTCCTGAAATGCACGTGCACCACCGCCTTTACGCGCTTCCTCGATAATAAGAATCCCGCTCATAGCGCCCTCGCTTCGGTCTTCAGCTTGTCCACCAGCGCCGCCACGGCCTCAGCCGGCGAGCCACCCAGTATCTGCGTGGTCTTCTGCTTCTGCGGTGCGGAAATCCTCTCCAGCGTCGCGGTCGACTCACCCGCCGCGCCAGCCGTCACCGCCCGCAGCTCCTTGGTCTTGGCCTTCTTGATGCCCATCAGCGTCGCATAGCGCAGCTTGTTGCCGCCCGATTGAATGCTCAGCGCCGCAGGCAAGGGAAGCTCGATGTCCTGCAGCCAGCCCTCCTCCAACTCGCGCTTCACCAGCAGGCCGGTCTCGGTCTTTTCCACATGCAAAATCAGCGAGGCATGCGGCAGCCCCAGCAGCTCGGCCACAATCACGCCCGTCTGCCCATACCCCAAATCATCGGACTGCAATCCGGTCAGCACCAGGTCCGGGCTCTCCGGCTTGATCGCCTCGGCCAGCAGCCGCGCCACACCCAGCGCATCGCGTCCGGCCAGGTCGTCGCAGGCCACGTGGATCGCGCGGTCGGCGCCCTTGGCCAGCCCCTCGCGAATCGTCGTCGTCACCCGCTCCGGCCCTGCGCTCAGCAGCACCACCTCGCCGCCGTGCTTCTCCTTCAGTTGCAAAGCCTCTTCAATGGCGTACGCGTCAGACTCGTTCAGCGCCCACGCCACACCCGTCTCGTCGAACCCGTTGCCAGCCCCGCCAATGCGCACCTGCGCATCCCGCTCCGGCACCTGCTTGATTGCCACAATGATCTTCATGCAGAAATAACTCCGCCTACTCGTTCACGTTTCAAAAATCCGTTGATGAATTGTCTCGAAGGCGCTGTTTTGAAAGGGCACGACTTCAGTCGTGCCGAAAACAACCAATCAACATCCGGGCTTTAGCCCCTGAGGCACAAGCTTATCGCAGCAGCCGCATCCCGCGCCTGTACCCTGCGAAAGTGGAGCCTTGTAACAAGGGCACGGCTTCAGCCGGGCCAAAAAGCATCTTAAGATGTTCTGGGCTTTAGCCCGCGAAGGGTACGGCCTTCAGGCCGTACGTTGAATCGCTAATGGAATTGCGGGCTTCAGCCCCTGAGGCACAAGCTTATCGCAGCCGCCTCACGCCGCGCCTCACGCTTCCTTCCCCAGCCCCCGCGCCGCCAACTGCGCAATATCCACCAGCACCGGCGCGCCCTCGCCCTGCGCGGCAAACGCATCGCGCAGCATCGAATTGCAGAACGGACACGCCGCCGCCACCTCTTTCGCGCCGGTCGCCGCCAGCTCCGCCGCGCGCACCTGGCTCACGCGCTCGCCCGTCTCCTCGCCCAGAAACGTCAACCCGCCGCCAGCCCCGCAACAAAAGCCACGCTCTCCACTGCGCTCGGGCTCCACCAGCGTGCCTGCCGCCGCCACCACCGCCCTCGGCTCCTCGTACACCCCGCGATACCGTCCCAGATAGCACGGATCGTGATACACAATCTTTTCCTCGCCGCGAACCTGCGGCAGCTTGCCCATATTCCGCGCCAAAAACTCGCTGTGGTGCTCAATCGCAGGCGGCGTGCCAAATTCCTTCCAGTCCTCCTGAATCGTGCGCACGCAGTGCGGGCAAATCGACACCATCTTCTTCACCTGCGCCTGCCCAATCGTCTCCAGGTTCGCTTCCGCCAGTTGCTGAAAAAGCAAATCGTTGCCCAGCCGCCGTGCTGAGTCGCCGGTGCACTTCTCCTGCCGCAGCACGCCAAAGCTCGCGCCCACGTGCCGCATCACCCGCGCCAGGTCGGCCACAATCGCCCGCCCCTGCGGATCGTACGCGCCCATGCAGCCCAGCCACAGGCAATACTCCTGCGTCCCATCGAAAATCGGCAGCTGCTCCGCCGCAATAAACTTGTCGCGCTCGCTCGGCGGCATCCCCAGCGCATTCGACCCGCGCTCCAAAGTCAAAAACAATTTTGACCCGTACTCGTCCGCCCACTCGCCTGTATTCACCGCGCCGCGCCGCATCCCCACCAGCAGCGGCAGATGCTCAATGCCCACCGGACACTGAAACTCGCATGCCCCGCACGTCGTGCACTGGAACACCGCCTCCTGCGCGTTGTACTTGCCCAGCAGCGGCTCCGCACTCGTGGGGCCGTATTCATTTAGATAGCCGCGCAGACCCAGCACAATTTCCTTGGGGTTCAGCAGCTTGCCCGTGTTGGCGGCAGGGCAGTGCTCGGTGCAGCGCCCGCACTCCACGCAGCTATAGGCCTGCAGAGTCGCCAGCCGCGTCAAATCCGTGCCCGCAATCAGGCCAAAGTCCTCGTCGCCCACCAGCGGCGGAATCTTGCTGAACCCGCCGCGCGACAAAAACACCGTCGCCGGGCTCAGCACCAGATGCAGATGCTTGGTGTGCGGAAGTATCGGCAAAAACACCAGCAGCGCCAGCGAGTGCACCCACCACAGCGCCCACGCCGCCCGCCCGCCATCCTCCACCGCAAACGTCGCCAGATACGTCACCATCAGCGTAAAGATCAGCAGCGCAATAAAGCCCGACTCCCAGCTCAAATGCGCCCCCAGCCACTTGGGCCGCACCACAAAGCGCCGCACAAACAATCCAAAAATGCCTACCGCGCAGATCAGCGCAAAGGCCGCGGCAAAGTAAAAGTAGAAGCGCCCAAACCAGCTCTCCGGCGACAGGAACCCCAAGCCCAGCCCCACCGCCGCGTGGTTCAGCGTCACCAGCGCAAAGGCGCAAAACCCCCAGAAGACGAACGCGTGCGCCAGCCCCGGCAGCGGCCGCTGCTTGATCACTTTGGACTGGAACATGACCTCGCTGACAAACTCCCACACCCGCCTGCCCAGCGGAGCGAGCCGGAAGTCGGCGTCCTTCTTGGCCGCCAGAATCTTCCCCAGCACCACCCCAAACCGCCGCCAGAACAGCAGCGCGGAGACAGCGACCATCAGGACAAAGAGGAGCTTTTCAGCCAGAAGAAAAGCGTGCGGTTCAGCGACCGTAAGGTGAAGTGAAATCATTGCGCAAACCTATTGTGAAAGGGTACAGCCTCGGGCCAAGGTGAGACGCAGCGGGTAGGATATTTGTTTTGAAAAGGCGCAACTTCAGCGCGCCGCAAATATTTGTTTTGAAAGGGCACGGCTTCAGCCGCGCCGCAAAATCGTTCCGAATGTCCGGGCTTTAGCCCGCGAAGGGTACGGCCTTTAGGCCGTACATCCAAATCCAGCCAATCAACATCCGGGCTTTAGCCCCTGAGGCACAAGCTCAATCGCAGCAGCGGGCATACCGTGCCCGTGCCTCGAAAGCTGAGCCTTGTAATAAGGGCACGGCTTCAGCCGGGCCAAAAAGCGTCTCAATATGTTCCGGGCTTTAGCCCCTGAGGTATGCATCGGCCCGAATCAGCGCAATGAGTAAGGCAAGCTCGCAGCATACGTGAACCCCTAACACGATACACGATTCGATGCGCTTATATGGTAGTCATGCGAGAGTCGCTGTATTTTTGTGGTACGAGAGGATATTGTGACTAGATCCGCCAATCCTTGAATGCATTAAGGAGCGTCTTCAGAAGAATCTTGAAGTCATAAAGAATACTCTTCCTCCTGAAGTACAAAGCTTCAAGCTCAAGATACTCACGATATGATCTTCCTTCATCCGACACCTGCATCGGACCAGTGATTCCGGGAATAGCCTCAGTGTATTGCTTCCTGAGGCTATCTAAGTATTCACGTGTCTGCGGCGTAATTGGGCGAGGTCCGACAAGTGACATCTCTCCACGGATAACATTGATAAATTGCGGTAACTCGTCAAGAGAGAACCGCCTAAGAAACCTGCCAACAAAGTCAATTCTCGGGCCATCACAATCCAGTGACACAGTACGGAATTTAAAACGACTGAACGGACGACCGTATTGGCCAATATGAGTAATGCCTACAACTACAGGTCCATCCGACGTAAGCGCAATGACAGCAGATATGAGCGCAAAAAGCGGAGCAAGAGAGACGAGCGCGCTGAACGACACACAAAAGTCGACTATTCGTTTCACATGGTTAAAATTCCAGGACTCCGATGGCAGTCTGTCTGCCTCTCCAGAAGTGGAGGCATTATGTTCGTAAACCAAATTCATGCGATAGGCTGCAAGAAGCAGACCGATCGAATAGAACAGCCTAAGCATTTCGCCTGGAATTTCTTCGACCTCTGATTCCCACTCTTCTGCATAGCGATCTCTGTGGATGTGGGGAAGTCTGTTTACCGCGAGACGGCGAAGAGACCGATGCGCCCATCCAAACCACGCCTTCAATTCGTCTGCCATGAAACGGCTCAAGCATGCCACTGCAATGGCAGCGAGGATAGTCGCTGTCATATTGCGAACTCCGGTACACCAGCTAAAACGTCCCTAAACGAGCAGCGCGCATTTGCTGCGCCAAGTGATGTCATTTCGTAAAGGCGTCGCCTCGGCCGTTTCACATCTCTTGGGTCGACATCTTCCCACTTGCTCGTCAACCATCCAGCCTCCTCAATTCGAAACAGAATGGGATATAAGGTTCCAGAGGCGAGTCCTGTGGCCCGAGCGATATCAGCTCCCGAAATCGGCTCTGTTGGCCGACTCATAATAGCTCCGAGCACTTTTAGCGTCGGTCCAGTGATTCGGATTTCACTCATACTCGTAAGTCTACATAGGTGGGCAAATTGCGTCAAGGCTTTGGTGTTGTATTATTGCTCTCTTTGCGCCCCTCTGCTTATCTAATTGATTATACGTTACTTAAAACTTGCTTCGAATCAGTCATCCGCAGCCCCTCACACCGTCCACTGCAAGCACAAACCAAACCCGTCCGGATCCTTGAAGTAGAGTTGCCGCATCCCGTAGTACGTCACCTTCGGCGCCTGGCACTCCACGCCCATGCTTTTCAAATATTCATACGCCGCGTCCACATCCGGGCAGCCAATGTAGAGGCACGTATCGTCGTGCGCCGCCGTGCGCGTAGCATCCGTCGCCGCGGGCCGGCTCTCCGGCTCATACGCCGTATTCAGCATCAGCATCGCGTCGTTATTGCGCAGCATGCACCAGCCGTAGTCGTCCGTGCCCAGCGGCTCGGAGTGGTGCACCACCGCAAACCCCAGCACGTCGCGATAAAACCGCACCGAAGTCGGCATGTCGAAGACCTGCAGCAGCGGGCTCAGCCCCTCGCGCACCTCAATCCCCATCGCATCCCTCCGCAAAATTTGCCTGTGCCCCAAGCATAGCGCCCGTGTCAATCTCCACAGAGACAGAACCGCCCGTCCTGTCGTACAGTCATCCACCATGAAGACAAGAAGCGTCCTGCGCGCATTGAATTTGCTCTGCGTGCTTGCCGTGGCCGGCGTCCTCGCACGCGCCCAGGCTCCCGCCGCCCCCGCCGTTCCTGACTGGGCGCAGCCCGGCTCCGCAACTCACCAGCAGGTCGCGCCCCCGGCAGACTTCCACCGACCCACCACCACCGACGCCCACCCCATCGGCATCTTCGACGGCCAATCCGACGTGGGCACAGCCGTGGTGCCCGGCTCCGCCGTATTCGACGCCAAAACCGGCGCCTACACCGTCCGCTCGGCCGGCTACAACATCTGGTACTCGCGCGACGAGTTTCATTTTCTCTGGAAGAAGATGACCGGCGATCTCTCCCTTGCCGCCGACGCTTCCTTCCTCAGCAAAAACGGCTACGACGACCGCAAAGTTGTGCTGGTTATCCGGCAATCGCTTGAGGACAACGCCGCCGAAGCCATGGTCGGCGAACACGGCACCGGCATGATCCATCTGGCCGAGCGCGCCGCCACCGCCGCCCAGATGCAGGACCTCGAATATCGCTTCAGCGGCCTGCTCCAGGGCGTCATGGCCAAACGCATCGGCATTGAAAAGCACGGCGATCAGATTGCCATCTTCGTCAGCCTCACAGGCGAACCCATGCACCAGCTCGGGCCGCCCATCACGCTCCACTTCGACGGGCCGTTCTACGTCGGCATCGGCTTCTGCTCCCATCAGCCGGCCACGGTCGATGGAGCCGTCTTCACCAACGTCTCGCTCGAAAACACAGCTGGCCAGGTGCGCTAATCCAGCGCGCTTTTCCGCCGTCAGCAAAGCATCCGCACAAAATGAAAGGGCCTGGCATTCGCCAGGCCCTTCTTCGTTCCGTTGCGCGCCAAAGCGTGCAACTAGCAGTGCAGAATCTTCTCCGACACAATGCCCTTGGTCGCGTTGCGTGTATCCACCACCAGCTTGGCCTGCTCCACAATTGCCTTGTAGTCGTAGCTCGTGTGGTCGGTAACAATCATCACCGCATCGTACTGGCCCAGATTATCCAGCGGCGTGTTGGTCATGTTCAGCGCGTAGTGCCGTCCATGCCCCACGGTGGGGAAGAACGGATCGTTGTACGAGACCGCCGCGCCCTTCTCGCGCAGCAGCTCAATAATGGTCAGCGAAGGCGACTCGCGCAGGTCGTCGATGTCGCGCTTGTACGCCAGTCCTAAGACCAGAATTTTTGATCCCTTGATGGACTTCGAGTGCTCGTTCAACCCCGCCGCAAGTTGGTCAATTACGAAGTAAGGCATGTTGATGTTCACTTCGCCGGCCAGCTCAATAAACCGCGTGCGGAAGTCGTACTGCTTGGCCTTCCACGACAGGTAGAACGGGTCAATCGGAATGCAGTGCCCGCCCAGTCCCGGCCCTGGATAGAACGCCTGGAAGCCGAACGGCTTGGTCTTGGCCGCATCAATCACTTCGTGAATGTCGATGTTCATGCGCATGGCCAGCTGCTTCAGCTCGTTCACCAGCGCAATGTTCACGCAGCGGTAGATGTTCTCCAGCAGCTTGGTCATCTCCGCGGCTGAAGGGCTGCTCACCGGCACAATGCGCCGGAAGATTGAGCCATACAGCGCCGCCGAGCGCTCGCTGGCCTCGGGGCTGCAACCGCCCACCACCTTGGGAATATCGTGGCGTGCCACCGTCTCGTTGCCCGGGTCCTCGCGCTCCGGCGAAAAGGCCACATGGAAAACACCTGCGGTGTGGCCAACTGCGCCTTCGGCGCCACCTGCGGTGGGGCTAGCCGCGCCTTGGGCGCGTGAGACCTTCAACCCTTGCGGATTTCCTTTCTCCAGCAGCGGAACCATCACCTCTTCGGTGGTGCCGGGGTAGGTGGTGCTCTCCAGAATAATCAGCTGCCCGGCATGCAGGTGCGGAGCAATCGCCTCCACCGTCCCGGTAATGTAGCTCAGGTCCGGCTCGTGATACTCGTTCAGCGGCGTGGGCACGCAAATAATGATGGCGTCCATCTGCCCAATCTCGCTGTAGTTGGCCGTAGCCCTGAAGCCGGCCTTCTGCGCCTGCTGAATCATCTCCGGCAAAATGCGCACAATGTAGCTGCCGCCCGCGTTCAGCGTCTCAACCTTGTCCAGCGCGATATCAAAACCTGTCACGCGAAAACGCTGCTCGCTGAAAAGCAAAGCCAGCGGCAAACCGACGTAGCCCATGCCCACAATGCCCACACGGGCCTGGCGGCTTTCGACCTTTTCCTTGAAGTCGGCGAGGGAACCTGCAATGACCGTATCCATAGCCCCGATTGTAAAGTGGACCGGCCCCGTCGGAAACTAACACGCTTGGGGGAGTGCATGACCAGCGTGCTGCCCGCCCAAGAGCCACGCAGAGTATGCTTTGGAGGGTGGTTGGGGGTAAGAGCTAAATCGCCCAACGCCAGGCTTTTGATGTACCGGCACCGGAGGGAGCAGGGGACTCACCGGCTGCGGAAATACTCCACAAATATGGTTTTGTAATAAGGGCACGGCTTCAGCCGGGCCGTAACAGACGCAAAACGAAGATCGGGCTTCAGCCCCTGCGGGAACCCTCATTCCGCCACAATCCAGGGAGAGTAAGAAAAATGCCTCGTTTTCTCGTCACAGGCGCCGCAGGCTTCATCGGCCGCTCCATCGCCGCCGAATTGCTCAAACGCGGCGAATCCGTTCGCGGCGTGGACAACTTCATCACCGGCAAGCGCTCCAACCTCATCGGCCTTGAGGCCATGGAATTCGTCGAAGGCGATCTGGCCGATCCTGCCGTCTGCGCCAAAGTCTGCGCCGGTGTCGAAGTCGTCTTCCACGAGGCCGCTCTGGCCAGCGTGCCGCGCTCCGTGGCCGACCCCGTCGCCACCAATACCAACTGCGTCACCGCCACCCTCAACGTGCTGGTTGCCGCCAAAGAGGCTGGCGTCCGCCGCGTCGTCTATGCCGGCTCCTCCTCGGCCTATGGAGACACGCCCACCCTGCCCAAGCATGAAGGCATGCTGCCCAACCCCATCTCGCCCTATGCCGTAGCCAAGCTGGCCGGCGAGCACTACATGCGCGCCTTCACCCGCGTCTACGGGCTTGAAACCGTTGTCCTGCGCTACTTTAACGTCTTCGGCCCTTACCAGGACCCCACCTCGCACTACTCCGGCGTTTTGGCCATCTTCTGCCGCAAAATGCTGGTCGGCGAGCAGCCCACCATCTACGGCGACGGCGAGCAGAGCCGCGACTTTACCTTCATCGAGAATGTCGTCAACGCCAACCTGCTGGCCGCCTCCGCCCCGGCCGAAAAGGTCTCCGGCCAGGTGATGAACTGCGCCACCGGTGCCCGCATAACCCTCAATGACACCTTTAATATCCTCTGCGAACTGACTGGATATAAAGGCGTTCCTGCATACGTTGAGATACGCCGCGGCGACATTCGCGACTCCCTCGCCGACATCTCCCAGGCCGCCGAGCGGCTCGGCTACAAGCCCGCCGTCGACTTCCGCGAAGGCCTCCGCCGAACCGTCGACTGGTATCGATCTGGTTCATAGCCTCCAGGTGACCCCGGTGCAAATTGAAATGACTTATGTGTCCGCGCAGTGACAAAATGCACAGTCGAGGTCGCATTTCTTTGCGACACTCATAGAATTCCAGCAACAGGCGCATCCTGAGAGTCAGCGCCCGTAAACTGCCGGAGTCACAGCAGCCTCCGTTCGCACTGGCTGCACGTTTTTTTGAAACTGCTCGTTTTCGCCCCGGATCCGTTGACATAAGAGGCATGGGCCTTGGTTGATCTGTCTTCGAATCCGTATGGCGTCGGTCGTGCTGTCTCCGCATCCGGCGTTTCACTGCGCTCCCTTGTAGTCACACTCCGCCGCCGTCGCGGCGTCTTCTTCGGCGTTCTCGCCTTTGCGCTGGCCGCCTGCCTCGCCTACTGCCTCTTCGCCCCCAAACAGTTTGAAGCCAGCGCCCGCGTTGCCCTCCGCTCCGCGCCCGACACCGCCCTCAACCTCGACGGTTCGCAAGCGCCGCGTCCCTCCTCCGGCGCCATGGGCCAGGCCGAGCTGGAAACCATGGCCGCAGTGCTGCACAGCGACAAGCTCGCCTGGCGCGTCATCCGCGATCTGCGTCTCTACTCCGCGCCCGCCTTCGCCGCCGACTTTCCCGTCCGCTTCCGCGCCTTTGACATCGACAACCCCGACCCAACCGCGCAATCGTGGCTGCTGGAGCGCTTCGCGCGCAATCTTCACACCGGCACCGTGCCCCGCACCCTGGTCGTGGAGGTCCGCTTCCGCTCGCACGACCCCGCCCTCTCCGCTGCCATCGTCAACGGCCTCATCCGCGCCTACGACGAGCAGGCCGCCGATGCCCATATGCACTCCACCGCGCAGGCCACCGGCTGGCTCAACCGTCAGCTCGTCGAGCTCAAGAAATCCGTCGATCGCGACGAGTCCGACCTGGCCGCTTTTCAGCAGGAACACGGCCTCATCTACGCTCCAGTCACTGACGCGCAGGGCAACAGCGACCAGATTCAGCACTCCGCCGTGGTGCAAAGCATCGACGAGCTCGGTCGCCAGGTGGTCGACGCCAGCGCCGAGCGCATGCGCCGCGAGGCCCAGTATCTGGCCGCAGCTCATGGCGACCCCGAACTCATCCTCGCCTCTGACACCACGCTCTCCGGCGCGGACGGCGCAGGCAGCGTGCCGCTTCTGCGCCAGTTGCACGCCCAGCAAAGCACCCTCGAACAGGAACTCGCGCAGCTCAGCCAGGAACACGGCCCCAACTTCCCGCGCACCGTCGAAATCCGCTCCCAGCTTGCCGACCTCTCCCGCCAAATCAAGCTTGAAAACGGCCGCATCATTCAGCGCTTTCGCAGCGCCATGCACGCCGCCGAAAGCCGCGAAGGCCTGCTCCGCTCCAGCCTGAAAAACGCCACCGCGCAGGGCCTGGTGCAAAACGCCGCCGCCGCGCAATTCGCCGTCATGCGCCAGGAAAGCAACAGCCGCCGCTCCCTCTACGTCGAAACCCTGGAGAAAGCTCGCCAGGCCGGCATGCAGGCCGGCGTCGCCGAGTCCAACCTTGCCGTCATCGACTACGCCCGCCGCCCGCTCAAACCCGTCGCCCCCAATCTCCCGGTTGACCTTGCCATCGCCTTCTTCGTCGGCCTCTGGCTGGCACTCGGCGCGGCTCTCGGCATCGAAAGCCTCAAGCCATCCGCCGCGCGCCAGGCGCTTGTCTTCTTCGTCATCGCCGTCACTGCCGTCGCTGCGCACGCCCAGGCGCCCACACCCAGCACCTCCGGCCTCCCCACGGGCGTCGCCCGCATTCCGCAATCGCGCGACGCCCGTTCCACTCCCGACCCGCGCCAGGCGCCAGCCGTCTGGAGCGCTCCCACCGCGCAGCCCGGCGCAAATTGGGCTTCCGTAAATCTCGACACCATCCTCCCCGCGCCCATCGCCCCCGGAGACATGATCGAAGTCAACGAAGTCCACGAGCCGCAAGCCCACGCCGTCGCCCGCGTCGCACAGGACGGCACCGTAACCATCCCCCTCGCTGGCGTCGTCAAGCTCGTCGGTCTCACCGAATCCGACGCCGCCCACGCCATCGAGCGCGCACTCATCGCCCGTGGCATGCTCCTTCATCCGCAGGTCACCGTGCTGGTCACCGTCTCCGTCGGGCAGGATGTCAGCGTCATGGGCGAGGTGGCGCGCCCCGGCGTCTATCCCTACACCGCGCATCACCGACTGCTCGACTTCGTCGCTGCCGCGCAGGGTCTTACGCCCATCGCCGGCAGTCTCGTCACCATCACTCCGCGCGACCCCAACGCCGCGCCCTACGCCGTCGCCCTCAGCTCCGCCGAAGAGCACAACCCAGACCTTCAGGCTGGCGACATGGTCGAAGTTCACAAGGCCGGTCTCGTCTACGTTGTTGGCGACGTGATGCGCCCCGGCGGTTTCCCCGTCGATCCTTCCGCCAAACTCACCGTCGTCCGCGCCCTCACTCTGGCCTGGGGCCCCACCCAAAACGCAGCCCTCTCCAAAGCTCTTCTCATCCGCGAGCAGCCCGGCGGCCGCACCCTCACCGAGCTCAATCTGAAACGCATGCTCCGCGGCCAGGATCCCGATCTCCCCATCCAGGACCGCGACATTCTCTTCGTTCCCGACTCGTTCGCCAAAAACCTCATGAACCGCACCATGGAGTCCGTGGTGCAGTCCGCCGCCGGCGTCAGCATCTACGCCGGTCTTGTCTACTCGCAGAGGTTCTAGCCATGCGCCGCCTCACGTGGTTCCTCATGCTCGCCTTCGTCTTCGCCATGCCGTGGGAGTACTCGCTCAATCTCGGCGATGGCATCGGCGACATCGCCCGCGTGCTCGGCCTGCTCGTGCTCCTCTGCGCCATTCCCACCGTGCTCCAGGCCGGCCAGCTCCGCACGCCCACACTCGTCCACGCCCTTACCCTCGCCGTCTTCCTCTGGTTCTGCCTCACCGTCTTCTGGAGCGTCGACACAACCGTCACCCTCACCCGCGTGCGCGGCTACTTTCAGGAGCTGATGATTATCTGGCTGCTCTGGGAGTTCGCCGCGGACGAGCGCGACCTGCGCGCCGTGCTGCGCGCCTGGCTGGCCGGCTCCTGGGTGCTGGCCGCGCTCACCATCGCCAGTTTCGCCGTCGCGCACGTCAACTCCGCCGACCAGATCCGCTTCTCCGCCTTCGGCCAGGATCCCAACGACGTCGCTCGCTACATCGACCTCGTCTTTCCTCTCGCCGCGCTGCTCGCCCTCGAAGAAGGGAAGTGGCCCTGGCGTTTGCTCGCGCTGGGCTACTTTCCCATTGGCCTCACTGCCGTCGTTCTCACCGCCTCGCGTGGCGGCGCGCTGGTCGCCGTACTCGCCCTTGCTGGAGCCGCGCTGCTCTTCGCCTCACGCCGCCCGCGTCTGCTCGCCGCCGGCCTCATCACCGCGTTGCTGTTCGGCGTTGCGCTCTGGCATTTTTCCCCGCCCGGCACCATTGACCGCCTCGCCTCCGTGCTGAATCAAATGAACGGCGGCGACCTGAACCAGCGCCGCAACATATGGGAGGCCGGCTGGCGCGCCTTCCTCGATGCGCCGCTCACCGGCCACGGCGCGGGAACCTTTGTTGAAGCTGCCGGCCTCTCGCCCATCGACACCGCGCACAACACCGCGCTCTCCGTCGCTGTCGAAGGCGGACTCATCGGCCTTCTTCTCGGCGCATCCATCTTCGCTTCCGCCGTTTGGTCGGCGCTGCACGCGCGCCCGCCGTGGCGG
>DASVLI010000048.1:0-8469 GCA_036384955.1 Occallatibacter sp. | reverse complement strand
AGGCGGGCGGCGACCTGGAAAAGGGCCGCATCGCGCTCATCGACAACGCCATTTTGAACGCGGCAGCCACCCGCGCCGGTCTTGTCGCGCTGGGATTCAAGCTGTTTGCGCCCACCTCGCCCTCGGCTGCGGCAACTGCCGTGCAGGTTCCGGAAGGCATGGATTCAAGCGACGTGGTGAAGGCGCTGAAGACGCGCTTTGCCGCGGTCATCGCCAACGGTCAGGGCACGATGAAGGGCCAGATCTTCCGCGTCGCGCATCTGGGCTACTTTGACTACCTTGACACCATCGCACTGCTCGGCGCCATGGAGCACATTGCCAAGGACACGCTGAAGCTGCCCGTGGAGTACGGCGTTGCCGTGGCCGCGGCGCAGAAGGTGTATGCCGAAGCGACCAAGAGCTAAAGGCAGCCTCTAGCTTCTAGCTACTAGCCCCTGGCCTTGATTCGCTGGGGGAGAGTACAGCCGAAATCAGAGGTTGAAACTGAGCAACGATCCGGTCTTTCCATTTCCGGCCGCCAACCGATAGCACGGAAGGCTAGAAGCTGGCAGCCAGGAGCTGTTTTTAAATGCCTGAACTTACTTTCGCCGAAAAACTCGTCATTGCCCGCAAGCAGCTCGACCTCTACCAGTACCAGATGGCCGAGAAGCTGGGCGTGCATCCGAATTCGCTGACCAAGTACGAGCGCGGCGAGGGCAAGCCGCACGCCGCGGTCCTGCGCATGTTCGATCTGCTCTGCGAGCAGCAGGGCATCCGTTTCGACGACTACCAGAGTGCCCAGCAAGACAAGGGAGAAGTCATGAAGATCGTCCTCGCTGAGAAGGTCTCACCCGCAACGCTGGCCGTATTTGCGGCCGAGCCGGGATGGGATGTATTGACCCACGACCAACTGCCCGACGGGCTGCCTGCCGCGCTGGCCGAGGCCGATGCGCTGGTTGTCCGCTCGGCCGTGCAGGTGGACGACGCGCTGCTGGAGCACGCACCCAAACTGCGCGTGATTGGCCGTGCCGGCGTGGGCGTGGACAACATTGACGCCGAGGCTGCCACGCGCCGCGGCATTGTGGTGATGAACACGCCCGGCGCCAACGCCGTGGCCGTGGCCGAGCTCACCCTGGGCCTGATGCTGGCCCTGGCGCGCAAGCTGCCTGCGGCCAACGCCGGCATGCACGCCGGCAAGTGGGAAAAGAAGAGTCTGCAGGGCGTGGAGCTGCGCGGCAAAACGCTGGGCATTCTGGGCCTGGGACGCATCGGGCTTGAAGTGGCCCGCCGCGCGCGCGGCTTCGGCATGGAGCTGGTGGGCTCGGACCCGTTCGTCTCCGCCGCCGTGGCGCGCGAGAACGGCATTACCGTGCTGCCCGTGGAAGAGATGTTCGCCAAGGCCGACTACCTGACGCTGCACGTGGGCCTGACGCCGCAGACCGTCGGCATTATCAACGCCAAAACCCTGGCAGCGATGAAGAAAGGCGTGCGCATTGTGAACTGCGCGCGCGGCGAGCTGGTAGAAGATGCGGCTCTCGTCGAAGCGTTGAAGAGCGGCCAGGTGGCTGGCGCGGCGCTCGATGTCTTCACCGTGGAGCCGCCCAGGGAATCGCCCTACTTCGGCCTCGACAACGTGATTCTGACGCCGCACATTGCCGGCTCCACCGCCGAGGCGCAGGAAGCCGTCGGCATCCAGATTGCGCGCCAGGTGCGCGAGTACCTCAAGCTCGGCGTGGTGCAGAACGCGGTCAACCTGCCGTCGCTCAGCCACGAGGAGTACGTTGTCCTCGCCCCGTACATCGATCTTGCCGACCGGCTCGGCTCGTTCCTGGCGCAGACCGGCAAGGGCGGCATCGAGGCCATCAACGTCAACTACAGCGGCACGCTCAGCGAGGCCAAAACCGAGCTGGTGCGCAACTCGCTCATCGCCGGCCTGCTGCAGGGCTCGGAGAATGTGAACCGCATCAACGCCGCCGCCATTGCGCAGGAGCGCGGCATCCGCGTGCACGAGGAAAAGCAGGAGAGCCATCGCGGCGGCGCGTCCACCGTGCTGGCCGTGCAGTTGCACACCGCTGCCGGCCCGGTGCATGCCACGGCCACGGTCATCCACGGCGAGCAGCCGCGTTTGCTTGAGTTCGACGGCATCGATATTGAAGCGCCGCTGGAAGGCAATCTACTGGTCTGCCGCAACCTCGACGTGCCCGGCGTCATCGGCAAAATCGGCACCACTCTGGGCGAGCACGGCGTCAACATCGCCAACTTTGCCCTGGGCCGCGAGCGCGCCGGTAAGGCGCCGGTAAAGGCGCTGGCCGTGGTGCAGGTGGATGCACCAGTCTCCGCAAAAGTGCTGGACGCGCTCACCTCGATTGAGGCAATTCTGGAAGCCAAGCCCGTGCAACTGTCGTAGCCGTGTAGATGAGCAAGCCCTCCCCCGCGAAGAACCGCCGCCAACCAGCGGCGGTTTTTCTTGTGCAGCAAAAAAAACAGGCGAGGAAGCTGAGCCGCCCCGCCTGGAAGGAACATCGTTTGCATTTGGAAGCTTGTCGCGCTACTGGATCGGCTTGGCCTTGCCGTCCTTCATGCTCTGGTCGATGATCGACTTCATCTTCTGGTCGCTCTCCTGCTGCATGCGCTTCTGCGCTTCAACCATATGTTTCTGCGCTTCAACCATCTGCTTGTCAATTTCGATCTTCGGAATCTCGACCTCCGGGATTTCGATGTTCTGGAATTCGAAGTGCATGGGGAAGCCGCTCAGCTTGGCCTGCAACTCGGCCACCTCCGACCGCAGCTTGGCCAGATCCTCGTTCGTCAGCTTCTCGTCCTTGCGCGCGTCGAGCTTAGCCACGGTTTCGTTCAGCTCAGTTATCTGCTTCTTCAGCTCGGATGCGGTCAGCGACTGCTGCTTCTCCTGCCATTCCTTCTGGCGCAGGATGATGGTCTTCTGCTGCTCCGCGAATTCCCTGTCTCTCTCCGCGAACTTCTTCTGCATCTCCACCATGCGCCCGTTCTGGTCGTCCAGCATTCTGCCCTTGAAGGCCATCATGTGCATCGGGCCCAGGGCTCCGTCGATCTGTGCAACGGTCGCCGGATCGTCAATGAGGTACGACTTGCCCTGGTGCGTGTAGAGCACAAAGTCGCCCTTGGCCATCTTGCGCGCCTTCTGCAGCGCGTCGTTCTCCGCCTTGCCGTCCACGTTCATCTGCCCGTTGCCGTGCACAATCATGTACGAGTCGCCGTTGTCATCCTTGCGCACAACAATGCGATTGGCGCGAGTCGTCGCCCTGTCGCGACGTGTCGTGTACGTGTCCAGGATGATTCGCTGATCGCCGTTGTCCTCGATGACCATCTGGTCCGGCGGCAAGGGTGGCGCGGGCGGCGCGGGCATAGCCTGCGGAGCTGGAGCCGCCATGGGCGCGGGCGGTGCGAGAGTGTCGTCCGGCTCCGGCGCGGCCATGCCTTCGCGTGGCTCGGGCGTGGGCGCAGCTTCAGGGGCGGCGGGTGGTGTGGGCACGGCGGCAGGAGCCTTGGGTGCCGCTGGCGGCGCTGGTTCCTGCGCTGCGTCCACGCGAACCGCGGCGGTTGCCACGAACAACGCAGCGGGCACCAGTAGTACGGCAATCAGCGCGCGGCGGCGCGTGCCGGCATACGCCTGGCGAAAAGTGGATTCATTCAGCAGCCGCTCGATGCGGCGCGTGAGTTTTCCTGAGCGTGCCATAGCTACTCCTAACTGGGTTGGGCGCGGACGAGCCGCGAATTCAAGCAGCACCTGTGCATACGCCGAGCGGCTGGGCGCCTGCGCCAGTCCGGCGCGGTCGCTGATAGCCTCGGCAAGATCGGAGAGTTTGCGGCGCAGCCACCAGCCAAGCGGGCTGAACCAGAACAGCCCGGCGTGCACGCCGGCTGCGAGCTGTAGATAGAAATCGCCCTGGCGAATATGCGAGCCCTCATGCGCCAGAACGATGCGCAGCTTTTCGGCATCCCACTCCACGTAGTCGGCCGGCAGCACTACCGTGGAGCCGATGGTGACCGGCGAGGCCACCTTCGCACTGACACGCAGATCCAGCGGCTCAGTCAGCATCGGTTCGTCCACAACAATCGGCGTGGCGCGATGGCGCAGCGCCAGCGCAGCAACAAGGCCCATCAGCAGCCGCCCCAGCAGCGCCAAAGCAATCACCGCATACGCCAGAACCGCCAGCGTAGCCGGTGCGGGCATGTGCCAGCGCGAAGCAGGCGCGGCTTGGGCCAAAGGCACAACCGGCGCAGTCTCTGCCGCGGGCGGCGCAAGCGTCTCGGGAACCACAATCACTGAAGCGGCATGCAGATCGGCTTCTGCGGTGGGCCCGTCGAGTGCGCTCGCGCGCGGCTCTGCCTTGGGCTTGGCCGCATGCGGCTTCGCGACGGGCTGAACCTCCACCGGACCGACCAGGGTTTGCTCGACCGGCGCAACCGCGGGCCGGGCAGTGGGCGGCATTGCACCGCGTGCGCGAATGCGTGCCTGCAACTCTTCCAGCAGAGTCATGGGGTCGGCATGCACCACCAGCCGCGCCACCGTCCAGCGTGCCGCCGCCGGCAGCAGAATCGGCATGGCCAAAGCCGCGGCCAGCACCATGCCCCACACCACTTTTTGCGCCAGCACATTGCGCACGCGCAGCACGTGCAGGCCCGCGCCCACTGCCGCGGCCGCCACCAGCGACCGCAGCGCCGCTTCCAGAATCGTCGTCATCATTCCCCGGACTCCTTCCTGCCTTTTCCGGCCTTCTCTTCCTTTTGCACGGCGGCAATACGCGCTGCCAGCCGCTCCAATTCCGCGCGGTCCAGGATTTTCTGATCTACCAGGCCCACCAGCAGCGCCTCCACCGAGCCCTCGCAGAACCAATCGACAATGCGCTTGGCCGCGCGGCCGGCCACGCGCTGACGCGACTCGGCCGGGTGGTAGACAAACGTGCGATCATCCACGCTGTGCGCCAGATAGCCCTTCTCCTCCAGCCGCCGCAGCACCGTGCGCACGGTCGAGTCCTTCAGCGGCCGTGCCAGCTCTTCGCGCACCTGCTCGGCCGTCACCGTGCCCTGCCGCCACACGATGGATAGAATTTCGCGCTCCAGTTCACCGAGCTCGACAGGGTCGTGATGTTCGTGAGTGTTACTCGCCATAGTGTTACAGACTGTAACACATAGAATCGGTAAGCGTGCAAGAAGATTTTTTTGCATTGGCTGACTGGCTCGGTCATCCGCCGCAGATGGCGCAATCTTTTCTTGACAAATACGGCAGGCATAACTACGTTATGCCTATGTCAAATAGGCCTAAGGACGGCATGCCTCCAGGAGCACTGCCCATGCTCATTCTCCGCGTCCTCCACTCGAGTCCGCTGCATGGTTACGCGATCGCACAGCGCATTCACATGCTGTCCAGTGAAGTCCTCGGAGTCGAAGAGGGTCTGCTTTACCCCACGCTACAAAAAATCCTTCTCAAAGGCTGGGTGACCGCTGAGTGGGGCGTCTCAGAAACAAATCGCAAGGTTCGCTTTTACAGGCTTACACCTGCCGGACGCGCTCAGCTCAAGGCCGAGCTGGCCGGCTACGAGCGCATCACGCAAGCCATTCAGGACGTTCTGCGCACCGCATAGGAGAGGCCAATGGGAGAACTCTGGCGTCGTATCCACTACCTTCTGCATCGCCGGCGCCTCGACGCCGAACTCGAGGCCGACATGGAATTCCACCGCGAGATGGCCGCGAGCGCCGGGCGCAGCAACTTTGGCAACACGCTGCGCATGCGTGAACAGGCCCGCGAGGCCTGGGGCTGGATGTGGCTGGACCGGCTTTTACAGGACCTTCGCTACGGCGCCCGCGTTCTGATTGGCAAGCCGGGCTTCACGCTGGTCATTGTCTTCGTGCTTGCAGTTGGCATCGGCGTCAATGTTGCTGCCTTCAGCATGTTCAATATGGTGGTGCTCAAGTCGCTGCCGGTGCGCGACCCCGCCTCCTTGGTGCGCTTGGAGCGCCGCTCGTCCAACGACTACACCAGCGAAATGGCCTACCCCTCATTCGCCTTTTATCGCGACCACAGCCGTACTCTCTCGGCGGCAATTGCCGTCTTCGGCGTTCCGCCGATGCAAATCAACGACGACCTCCAGCAGACCAGCGCCAGCTTTATCACTCCCAACTACTTCACTGAACTCGGCACGCCTGCGCTCTACGGACGGCTCTTCACGCCGCAGTTCGACAGTTCCCTCTCGTCACAACCCACCGTGGTTCTGAGCTACACACTTTGGCAGCATCGTTTCAACGGCGATCCGTCGGTTGTTGGCCGTGTCATCCGTATCAATCGCAAACCGGTCACCATCATCGGAGTCACGCCTTATACATTCGCAAGTCTCGGCGGTCAGCGCCCCGACCTCTGGATGCCGATTGCGCAACAGCCCTACGTCGTCTCTGGCAGCAAGGTGCTCGGGGACTGGACCGACTCAACCGTGCGCATGTGGGGGCGCCTCGCTCCGGGCATTGCCGCACCAACGGCCGCGAAGGAGCTGCGCGCGCTAACCGATGAACTGCGCCGCGAGCACCCTGACGCCGTTTGGCAGGATGAATTCATCCAAATTTCGCCCGGCGGCCACATGACCATTCTGCAGCCGGAGATGATGCGCGTCGTTGTCATGGTGGCTGTGCTCACGTTACTGATTCTCGCCGTTGCATGCGCCAACGTAGGAGCGCTGCTGCTGGCCCGTGGCATCACGCGTGAGCATGAGATTGGGATTCGCGTAGCGATCGGAGCCAGCCGGGCACGCATCTTTCGCCAGCTGTGCACGGAGAGCTTCATGCTGGCCTCGCTGGGCTCGGTGGCCGGCATTGCGCTTAGCTACACGGCGCTGCGCGTCGCTCTTTCCATGATGGAAGCACCCGCATGGCTCAGTCCTGTGCCCGATGTAAGGGTGCTTCTCTTCACGGCCAGCGTAATGGTGCTGGCAGTACTTTTCTTCGGCTTCGCGCCTGCACTGCAAATCGCGCGTCAGCGCCAGCGCGGCACATTGATCCGCCAGATCCTGCTTGCGGCGCAGGTCGCCGCAAGCTGCCTCCTGCTCATCGTCTCAGGCCTGCTTGTTCGTGCCGCGCAACATACGCTCTACACCGCTCCTGGCTTCGGGTATGAGAGTACCGTCTCCATTGACCCGCAGCTTGGCCGGCACGGTTACACCAATGCTGCAGCCAAGGCCTATCTTGACCAGATGGAGCAGCGGCTACACGCACTACCTGGCATGCATTCAACCGCATTGGCGCGTTTGCCGCCCATGGGGCACATCATCTCGCGCGAAGATCGCGCATTCAACGGGCGAAAAGTCAAACTCTATCCGAACTGGGTTTCTCCAAGCTACTTCGACACCATGCAGATTCCATTGCTCATGGGCCGCCTGTTCACTCCCGGAGAAAAGCACGTTCTGATTGTCAGTCAGTCGTTTGCGCGCCTTGCATGGCCGCATCAGAATCCACTCGGCCAGACGATCCCCGGAGACGGCTCCAAGGACATGGTGATTGGCGTGGTGGGCGACGCACATGTGAACGCAATCAACGATGATGACGCGTTGGAGGCCTACTGGCCCCCGCAGACGGACAACATCCCGGGCATGGTCATCGTGGCGCGCTCAGACAGACCGCCCGCTGAGGTTCTTGCAGCAGCGCGCTCCATGAGCGAAAGCCTTGACCCGAGGCTCTTTCCCGAGCTGCGTCCGCTGAAGCAGCTCTATCACCAGATCACAACGCAAATTGAGTTAATCGCTGGAGTGGTCAGCCTTATTGGCATCATCTCCGTACTGCTCGCGGGCGCCGGAATTCTCGGCATTGTCGCGTTCAGCGTTTCGCAGCGGACGCGGGAAATCGCCATTCGACTCGCGCTCGGCGCGCAGAAAGGGCGGCTCTACTCTGCCCTGCTGCGACAGTTTGCGTGGCCCATCACTGCCGGCTTCGCGGCCGGAACTGTGCTGGCCATTTTTGCTTCGCAGTTTCTGCGCATCGTACTCTTCGGCGTCAGCAACCTCGACCCCGCGGGCTACATTGGAGGAATGACGGTCCTGCTTCTGATCGTGGTTCTGGCTGGCATTCTGCCCGCACGCAAGGCGCTGCAACTGAACGTTGCGCGTGCACTGCACTATGAGTAGCTACTGCGCGGTCGCGCTGGGATATACCGCGTACACCAGGCCCAGGTAGTCGTCGGTCACCAGGAACGTGTCTGGCCCGGTGCGCAGGATGCCGCATGGCCGCCCATGCACGCGTGTCTTGCCGGCGGTAACTGTCAGAAATCCCGTGAGAAACGGGCGCGGGGTGCGGTCTTGCGCGGTAAAGCGCGCGATGCGGTAGCCAGTCCCGATGCTGGGATGGCTGGCCCCGTGCAGCGCCACCAGAAAACTGCCGCCAAGCGCCGCGTCGCCTGCCGGAAAAAACTCAAACCCCAGCGGTGAACTGTGCGCCGTAAACGTTGTGTAGGCCGCCGGAACCTGCTGG
>DASVLI010000047.1:0-16021 GCA_036384955.1 Occallatibacter sp. | reverse complement strand
CCGGCTGGAAACTTGTCTTCACTTCTGAGGAGGGCAAGTTGAAGGGACGCCGCGCACTGCCTGCCGAGATTTACTCGATTGGCCTGCAACTGCGGCCTGACGGCACGGTGGCGGATTCGATCGTCGGCTCACCCGCGTACGAGGCCGGCATTACCAGCAGCATGAAAGTGCTGGCGGTGAACGGACGGCTCTACAACCACGACCTGCTCACCGACGCCATCAAAGCATCGAAGGACTCGACCGAGCCGATCACATTACTGGTGGTGAACGACGAATACGTGCGCACGGCTACCATCAACTATCACGGCGGCGAGCGCTTCCCGCATCTTGAGCGCAATGCTGCCGTTGCTGATGGGCTGGCCGATTTGATTAAGCCACGCGCGGCTGCGAAGTAAGCACGCCGCGGAAAAAATCAACGGCGGCATCCGGCTATCGGATGCCGCCGTTTTCTTTTTCGAGAAATGCGGCTTGCCGCCGCTCGGTCCTCAAACCTGCGGATTGCCAATCTTGCGCCACAGTCCGACCACGCCGGTGGTAAACCCTTGCACCTTATCGACGATGGGCGAAGCGCTGACCTCGACCTGAAGTTCGTGACGATCGCGGTCGAGCACCGTGGCCACCGCGCGGGCCGGCCCGTGCAGCACCATCTGAAAACTGAGCCGCTCGGCGGTCTCTGATTGGGAGTGGAGAATTGGAATGCGCTTCTCTACCGGCTGCCCCACCAGTTCGCCAATCTTCCAGCCAAACAGATCTTCGGCTGCCTGGTTGGTATTGCGAATGAATCCCAATGCGTCGGTGACGATGATGGCCTCCGGCACGGACTCCAGCACGCTCTCCAGCCAGCTGCGCGCCTGCTGGGCCTCCTCGTGGGCCATCACAGTATCGGTCACGTCCAACGCAATTGAGCGCATTCCCACGGCCTGCCCCTTGTCGTCGCGAATGATGGAGCGATGCACATCGAGTGTGCGATAGCCGCGCAGGGTGTACACACAGCGCCGAGCCACCGGCGGCGCACTTCCCGAGCGCAGCAATTCGGCATAGGCCTGGCGGCTTTCTTCGCCCTCTTTGGCCGGCATGCGGTCCCACGAGGAAAGGCCCAGCATGCCTTCCTCCTGTCCGATCACGTCGCGTGCGGCGCGGTTGGCGTAGGAGATGCGACCCTCGATGTCCATCTCGATGTAGGCGACCGGCAACTCCTCCAACTCGCAAGCCGGACGCTGAATGGGCAGGGGGACGGGGTCTGTTTCCGGATACTGTGTCGTATTTACCATTTCACCGCCTGATGTCCTGAAATTCGATTGAGATCTTCGGCATCCTTCAACTGGTCCAGTGCAATCAACTCAAACTCGATGGGAATCCGCACCATGACCGCGCGGCCGGCGATGGTGATGGTGATTTCGCGGTTCTGCGCGACGATGCGGCTCAGCTCCGCCGTGGCAATATGCTGGCTGGCGCGGTTCTCCAACACCCCCAGCAGCGAGGCATCGCTCCAGTGGTAGATGGCATCGTTGGAGCGCAGACTCTGGTTCAAATACGCGGAGACCGCCATGATGCAATCCTGCACCGCATCCATCCCGAAGCGATCGCTGATCACGTCGAGAAAGCTGAGCCGGAAGATAGCCACAAAGCCGCGGCTGCCGATCTCCTTCAGGCGCTGCACGTGCTCGACGGCTGCGCCGCCGCCGCGCAACCCGGCCGAGTTGTCATTCGAAGTGGTGCGGTCTGCCGTGCGCAACGCTGCCGAAACTCCGGTTGCGGCGCCCTTGGCGCCCGAAGCTGGATGCAAAAACTCGCTGAGCCAGTGGCTGAACTTTTCGATGTCCTCAACCGTAGTCAAGCGCGGAATCTCATCGACCAGCGGGAAGGCCTCGGGCGAAGCCGTATCCACGCCAAGGCTGGCAAACAGCTCTTTCAGCAGGTTCGAAGCCAAACCACGCCAGCCAATCTGCCGGTCGCGCACGGTAGCGTCGGTTGTGTTGCGGTACCCTTCAAACTCCTTCACGATGCCGCGGATGTAGGCCAGTTTGTCGGCCTCCGGCAGATGGTCGGGCATCTGCATGGCCAGCGAATTGACCTTGGCCCGGAAGCGCTTGTAGCTCTCCGCTTCCACCTCCGGCATATTCATCGCGACGCCTTCCACCACCAGGGTCAGGATGCGGTCCGGGACAATCGCCTGCGCCGCATCGACAGACGGCGCGGGACCGGGTTTGCCCGTTGTGGCGGCATGGGCCACGTTCATGGCAGAGGCTCCTCACTCGGCTTATCGGCTGCCCCCCGCTGCAACATCAGCCGATAGAGCATGAACCAGCCTGGAAACCATGCCTAAGCCGCCCTTCTTGTACACTGAAGTGTTCTAGAGCCATGCAAAACAAACTACCTGTCGGCATCCTGGGCGCCACCGGAATGGTGGGCCAACGCTATATTCAGCTGCTTGAGGACCATCCGTGGTTCCAAATCACCTGGCTCGCGGCCAGCGACCGCTCCAGCGGCAAGCCTTACGGCGAAGCCGCCAAGTGGCGTCTTGACACTCCGCTGCCCGAACGCATTGCCAGAATGATGGTCTCGCCGGCCGAGCCTGAGGGCGCGCCGAAGATTATCTTTGCCAGCGTGGACGCGGCCATTGCCCGCGAGCTGGAACCGAAGTTCGCCGCTGCCGGCTGTGCCGTGCTGTCGAACTCCTCGGCCTTCCGCATGACGCCCAATGTCCCCCTGGTGATTCCCGAAGTGAACGCCGACCACCTGCACCTGATCGAGGAGCAGCCGTGGCGCAAGCAAGCGGGCGGCTACATGGTCACCAATCCCAACTGCTCCACCATCGGCCTGGTGATGGCGCTGAAGCCGCTGGAAGAGCGCTTCGGCATCGAGAGTATTTTTGTCTCCACCATGCAGGCCGTCAGCGGCGCCGGCTACCCCGGCGTGGCTTCCATGGACATTCTGGATAACGTGGTGCCCTACATCGGCGGCGAAGAAGAAAAGATGGAAGCCGAAACGCTGAAGCTGCTGGGTCATCTGAATGGCGAGCATGTCGATCCGCTCGCGGCCGGCATTACCGCGCACTGCAACCGCGTGCCGGTGGTGGATGGACACACCGAGTGCGTGTCGATCAAGTTCAAAAAAGCCGCGACGAAGGAAGAGATTCTGGCCGCGTGGGACGAGTACAAGCCGCTGGCCGGCCGCGATCTTCCCTTTGCGCCCAAGCAGCCGGTGCAATTTACCGACCTGCCCGACCGCCCGCAGCCGCGCCTGGACCGCAACCGCGAAAAGGGCATGGCCGTCACAGTGGGCCGTCTGCGCAAGTGCAGCCTGCTGGACTGGAAATTTGTGCTGCTCTCGCACAACACGGTGCGCGGCGCGGCCGGAGCTACGATTCTGAATGCCGAGTTGCTGGCCAGCCTGGGCAAGCTTGTTGAGGCTACGGCTACCGCCGTGCGCGCGTGAGGCGCGCTCTCAACTGCTTGAACCGGGCACGACGCTCATGAGCTCGTGCTGAAGGACGAATTCGACAGGGGATGACGCCCCTGATGCAGGGCGCGACGAAGCGACTCGCTTGCGCCACGAATGTGAGAGATCTGGCATGGGCATCGTAGTGATGAAGTTCGGCGGCACGTCGGTGGAGGACCCGGCCGCCATTCAACGTACCGCATCCATTGTGGCCGGGCGGGTGGCGCTCGGCAAGCAACCCGTGGTCGTGGTCAGCGCGCTGGCCAAGGTCACTGACCAGCTTTTGCGCGCCGCCTCCTGCGCCGCCGCGGGCGACCGCACTGGGGCGCTGGCCATCAGCTCGCGCCTGCGCTCGCGCCACCGCGACACCGCCGCCGCGCTGGTAAAACAACCCAAGGCCGCCGCCGAAATCGACAACCTGATCGACCAGAAATTCAACTCGCTCGACGAGATTCTGCGCGGCCTGGCCGCGCTTCTGGAGCTGACGCCCCGCATCTCCGACATGGTGGTCAGCTACGGCGAGCGCATCTCCAGCCGCATTGTGGCCGCCGCCTTCTGCGAGCTCGGCATCAACGCGGTCCACGTAGACGCGCGCGATGTGGTCATCACCGATACGCAGTTCCAGAAGGCCGTGCCCCAGGATGTCATCATCGAGCGGCGCGCGGAGGAGAAGCTGCGCCCGCTGGTGAACGACGGCAGGGTGCCGGTGATGGGCGGCTTCATCGCCTCCACCGAAGACGGCATTACCACCACCCTGGGCCGCGGCGGCTCGGACTTTACCGGCGCCCTGATTGGCGGCGCGCTGAATGCCGAGGCCATCGAGATATGGACCGATGTCAACGGCATTATGACCAGCGATCCGCGCGTATGCCCCGATGCGCTGCGCGTGAAGGTGATCAGCTTTGAAGAAGCCGCCGAGCTGGCCTACTTCGGCGCCAAGGTACTGCACCCGGCCACCATTCTGCCCGCAGTCAAGAAGAACATTCCCGTGCTGGTGCTCAACAGCAAGAACCCCTCCAACGAGGGCACGCGCATCATCTCTCTGGCGCCGCACTGCAAGACTCCCTTCAAATCCATCGCGGTCAAAAAGAAGCTCTCCATCATCGACGTGGTGGCCAGCCGCATGCTCATGTCGCATGGCTACATGAAGGAGATCTTCACCATCTTCGACAAGTACCAGTGCCCGGTGGACATGGTTTCCACCAGCGAAGTTTCGGTTTCGCTCAGCGTGGACTCGAACGACAAGCTGCCCGCCATTGCCGCCGAACTGGGCGAGCACGCCGACGTGAAGTACGAGGGCAAAAAAGCGCTGATCTGCATGGTGGGCGAGGATATTCGCGGCCAGAACGGCATTGCCGCGCAGGTCTTCGGCGCCATCCGCCACATCAACGTGCGCATGATTTCTCAGGGCGCCAGCGAAATCAACATGAGCTTCATGATCGATGAGGACGATGCCGATGAGGCCGTGCGCTCGCTGCACGCGGCCTTCTTCCAGGACCCCGATCCGACCGTCTTTGACGTGGAAGCGCGCCAGCTCTGAGCCCTGAGCCGAGCAGCCCTAAGCAGCACACAACGATCAAGGAGCACGCGATGAAAATTCTCGTTCTGGGCAAGGGCAAAACCGGCTCTCTGGTCGCGGAGATTGCGCGCGAGCGCGGCCATATCGTGCACGTTCTCGACATCACGGAAAACGCGCACGCCTCGGCTCTCACCGCGCCTACCCTGGCCGGTGTCGATGCGGTTATTGATTTCACAACTCCCGAGTCCGCGGTTGAAAACATTCGCGCGGTGCTGGCGCTGGGCCGCCGCATCGTCGTCGGCACCACCGGCTGGTACGCGCAACTGCCGGATCTGCGCGCGCTGGCTGAAAAACGCGGCGGCGCTCTGCTCTACGGCACCAACTTCTCCATCGGCGTGCAAAAGCTGTTCAAGCTCACGGCCGAACTGGCGCGCCTCGAAGGCTATAAATTCTCCATCAGCGAGACACACCACACCTCCAAGCTCGACTCGCCCTCCGGCACCGCGCTCACGCTCAAGGAAATTATCGAGAAGGAAAAGCCCGGCGCCGAAATTCCAATTACCGCGCGCCGCGTGGGCGACGCCAAGGGCGAGCATCTGGTGACCGCCGAGAGCGAGTACGACATCCTGGAGCTGCGCCACAACGCCTTCTCGCGCCGCGGCTTTGCCCTGGGCGCAGTGCGCGCCGCCGAGTGGGTCGGCGACAAGCAGGGCTGCTGGGAGTTCCGCGAAATTTTCGACCAGCTGTAGATGTGCACATTTTGGAAAATCGTATGAGATCTCTCCGCCTCGCCACACCCGCCGACATCCCCACCCTCATCGCCCTTGAACGCCTCACTGAATCGCAACTGTACGTGGGCCAGTGGAGCGAAGAACGGCACCGCGCCACTTTGGCCGGCGAGGACGCGCGCTATTACGTGGTCGACGCCGCCGACGGCTCGCTTGCCGCCTACGCCATCCTGCGCGGACTGGCGGAAAATTCCGGCTCCATCGAGCTGAAGCGCGTGGTGGTGGGAGAGCCAGGTAATGGCCTCGGCCGCCGCATTCTTACCGAGCTGCTGCGCATCGCCTTCGACGAGCTGCGCGCCCACCGGATCTTCCTCGACGTCTACGACGACAACCTGCGCGCGCAGCATCTTTACCGCAGCCTCGGCTTTAAACAGGAGGGCACGATGCGCGACGCTGCCAGCCGCAATGGCCGCTGGCACGACCTGCTTTTGATGTCGATGCTGAAGCGGGAATACACCGCGCAAAACCGCCCCGCGCGCACCTGAAAAACCGGCTCGGAAACAGTCCGTTCGCCCCGTTCTCCACAGCCCCTGCGGTATACACTTTTCAGTGATGGAAACCACAGGCTGCGGCACCGCAATTGTCACTCCCTTCCGCGCCGACGAGGCGCTGGACGAACTCGCGCTGCATGCGCTGGTCGACTGGCAAATCGCGTCGGGCGTTGACTTCATCGTGGCCTGCGGCTCCACCGGCGAAGCCGCCACGCTGAGCGAGGAAGAGTGGCTGCGCACGGTTGAGATTGTGGTGGAAGCCGCCGCCGGCCGCGTGCCGGTGTGGGCCGGTTGCACCCACAACTCCACGCGCGTGCTGCTGCAGCAGGCCGAAAAGCTTTGCCGCATTCCCGGCATCGGTGCGGTGCTTTCCGCCAATCCGTATTACAACAAGCCCACGCAGCAAGGCCAGTACGAGCATTTTCTGGCGCTGGCGCGCGCGGTGGCGCCGCTGCCGGTGTGCCTCTACAACGTGCCAGGACGCACGGGCGTCAATCTTGATCCCGAAACAGTGCTGCGCCTGGCCGAAGCGGCCGGCAACATCCAGGCCGTCAAAGAAGCCAGCGGCCGTGTGATGCAGGTGGCCGAGCTGGTGCATCAACTGCCGCACGGCTTCAAGGTCTTCAGCGGAGACGACAACCTGGCGCTGGCTGCCATCGGCGTCGGTGCGCATGGGCTCATCAGCGTCGCCTCCAACGAGGCGCCGGCCGAAGTGGCGCGCATGGTGCGCGCGGCTCTCGAAGGCAACTGGCCGGAAGCGCGCGCGCTGGACCGCACCTTCGCCACGCTCTTTGTGGCCAACTTCTGGGAGTCGAACCCCAGCCCTGTAAAGGCCGTGCTGAAGCTGATGGGCCGCTGCGGTGACACGGTGCGCCTGCCGCTGGTTCCGCCCAGCCAGGCCACCCGGCAAAAGCTGGAAGCGCTGGCCGCGCAGCTTGGCTTGCTGCCTGTGCACGCACGGACCGCGTGCTAGCCTACTCCGATCTCTTTGTCGATTAGGTTCGCGGCAATCATCCCAGACTGATAGATCGTCGGCAGTCCGCTTCCCGGATGCGTACCGCCGCCTACCAGATAGCAATTGTCCAGTTCCTCAAAACGGTTATGGGGACGGAAGTACAGCATCTGATTCATGGTGTGCGCCAAGTTGAATGTTGCTCCATAGAAGACACCGGAATCCTCCCAATCGGCGGGCGTCACCATACGTTCGACCTCGATGTGCGGGCGCACATCGCCCATCGCGGTCCGGTCACGGATTGCATCGAGCACGCGCTCACGCATGCGCGGCCCTTCGCTGGCCCAATCGATGCCCCTCTTATTGTTGGGCACGGGGACGAGAACATAAATTCCCGATTTGCCCGCGGGCGCTACACGCTCGTCCGTCACACTGCTGTTGCGCACATAGAAGGAGAAGTCGTCTGAGAGGCGAAGGTCCGTGAAGATTTCACGCGTGTTGCGTTTGTAGTCCTGCGCGAACACTATGCTGTGATGCGCCATCTGGGGATAGGACCGGTCCAAACCAAGAAAGAGCATGAAGGTGGAACAGGAGTATTTCTTCTTCGCAAGGCGGGCAGGTGCATACTTCTTCAGCACTCCGGACGGCACCAAGGTCTGCATCGCGTGGGCAAAGTCGGCATTGATTACCGTGGCATCGGCGCGTACTTCGCGGCCATCTGTCAGGCGCACGCCGTTCACTTTGCCGTGTTCAACCAACAACTGTTGCACAGGGCTGCGCAAATGGATACGCGCTCCGTTGCCTTCCGCCACACGCGCCATCGCCTTTGAGATTTCAGAAAGCCCGCCCTGCACGTGGAAGATACCAAACTGGTGCTCAACGTAAGGCAGGATGACGAAAAATCCGGGGCACTCCCACGGCGACATGCCGAGGTACTTCGATTGGAAAGTGAATGCCAGCCGGAGCCGCTCGGAACGGAAATAGTTTCCCAGGTACTGGAAGATCGTCCGTCCGAAGGGAATGTACGGAATGGCTCGCAGAAATCCCGGGGAAAGAAATGCCCTCAGAGAAGAGTAGTCGGTTTCAAGGCATCCGTAGATGTGGCGAAACCGCTCCCCTTCGCGTTCAAAGAAACGAGCAATCCCCCCTTGCTCCCCTGGGAAGCAGCGAGCGACCTCTGCCTCCATGCGCGGGCGATCATCGCTTACATCCATCTGGAATGCGGGAAACAAAAGGCGGTACATCGGATCGAGCCGCTTGAAGTCCAGATAATCCGCGCTGTTCTTCCCTGCCAATTCAAACGCGCGGTCCAGCACGAACTTCATCATCAGGAATGTTGGCCCGAGGTCGAAACGATAGCCGCCCGCAAGCTCCAGTTCTGCATTTCGTCCACCGACCCGGTCGGCTTTCTCAAACACGTCCACATCGTATCCACGTGCGGCCAGAATCATTGCGGCTGTCAGACCGCCCGGCCCGGCGCCTACTACGGCAATCTTCTTGCTTGCATGTTTTGCTCTATCTTCGTTCATCATTCTTCCCAATCTCATGGTTCGTGGTCAGCGACAGGTCGTCGATGAAGCGACGCATGTCGTGCAGCAATACGGCTCCAGGATTCGCTCGTATCACCATGCCATCGAGGAACATCAGGCTCTTGATGATGTCGAACATCCCTTTGTCGAAATACATGCCAGAAAGCACGCCCAGTCGGATGGTATCCATCATCTTCTGGGTCAGACTGACTTCGCTTACGGTCTTGCCCTTGAAATCGGCGTACAAGTCTAGAAACTTTTGCTCGAAGCGCTCAAATCTTGCGCCTTCGATCCCACGGTCCGCCATCTGGTTCAGCCACGTTGCGCATTCGGCATAGGCGTCGCGGCTTAGCGCCTCGAAAAACGCGAAGAGTGACTCGCGCATCTGTGGCTGAACATGCCCCAGGTGGCCGGTGTCGACAAAGTAAAAAACCCCGTCCTTCAGAACAATATTGCCGGGATGAATATCACCGTGGAACGTCCCCACGGAAAACAGGAAGTACCCGTGCACATGGAACAAATCGAGAAGTGTTTCATACTGCAGGCGATTGTGTGCAAGCAACTCATCCAGAGTTGTGCCGTCCACATATTCTGAAACCAATATCTTCTCGTTTGAGAGCTCCTCGTAGACATTGCTGAGGCCCATCTTCGAGAGATCGTAATCCGATTCTGCCTCGACGCGCAGACGGTTCAGTTCCTTCCAGCCGCGCACCTCATTGCGCAGGTCCAATTCGCTGGTCGTCATCTTTTCGATTTGCTCAAGCAGGCTGATGGGGTTGGCGACGCCACGTAAAGCCGGATAGAGGAATAGCGCTATCCGGAGAAGATACCGCACGCGCTCCACATCGCGTCGGAAAGCCTCAGCCTGATCGCGCTTGATAAGCTTGACCGCGACGCGCGCGCCACTGCGAAGCTGAGCGCGGTGCACCTGGCCAATGGACGCCGAGGCAAAGGGCTCTTTCTCAAAGACTAAAAAGGACTCCAGAAATCCGCTCCCGGCATATTCGGCGATCAACTTCATGGCATCTTCCGGAGCAATGCTGTGGGTGTTTCTATACAGGCGGGCAAGCGTGCGGCAACGGTCCTCTCCCAGGAAGTCCGGTCTGAGTGCGAAGATCTGACCTATCTTCACCGCCAACAATCCACTTCGCTCAATCCAATCCACATCCGGCTCTTTGTCGCGAAAGATTGTATTCAGGAGCCGAAGAAACGCTAATGTGCGCATAACTATTTAAATGCTATGTGAGTTTGGCTTTGGTCCAACAAAGGATGTCTGCACTTTCCTGCATGAGTTCCTATGCGATGGATAAGGATCTGAAAGTTGTTGATGCTGCAAAAATTCACACGTGAGTGGCACACCTCATCAGTGCTCAACGTTATCGAAAAGCTCTCTGGGTTTCATCATTCGCTCGCGCTGTGCGGAGCAGGCGAGAGTCGGCTCCGTGGCCACGTTTTTGTAAGAAAAGTGTAAGGATTTGTCGCCACACTTGCGCTAAGTTCAATCCTTGCCGCAGGCTGCTCAGGCCGCGCGAATCTTCCCTCAAAAAGCCCCGCAACTCTTCCATACTTTCCCGTGTTGGCGTCTATCAGAGGCCTGCTGCGGTCGCTGCGGCAGCCCTGTCTCAGCAGAACAGATTCATAAACCCGCGAGAGCACTGCCAAATACGGCCCACATCGGTTGCAGATTTCAGATTCACCTTGGTTCACCCCAGACGATCATTGGCCATCAAGACCTGGTCCAAAAAAAATACTGCCAGAATTGGCAAACGTCTCCGGCTGGCCGTTCCGGTCATTGGCGCTCTCAGAAAGCGATTCACCATGCATCGAGAATTCAAGGTCAAGGCGCTCCTCTCCCTCGCTCTGATCGCGCTGGCCGTCGTACCGTTTTTAAGCGGCTGCGGCAGCGCCTCAACTGCTTCGCTCAGTGCGGCCAACAAGGGCCCAACGTTTGTCATCGGCACGGATGCGCCGATGGATGCGGTCACCTCGTTTGCCGTGCAGATCAACGGCATAACCCTCACCAGCGACAGCGGCGCCACCGCATCGCTCATCTCCGGCACGCCCACCGTGGATTTTGCCCGCTTCAACGGCCTGCAAACACTGCTGGACATGAACGCCGTGCCCGCGGGCAACTACACCAGCGTCACCATCTCGCTAGGCTCGGCCACCATCGGCTATCTGGACACAACCACCACGCCGCCCTCCATCACCACCATGGCCGCCACGCTAACCAGCAACAGCGTGACCATGACTTTGGACAAGCCATTGGTTGTAACCACCGACGGCGCGCCCGTGGGCCTGCGGCTGGACTTCGACCTGCAGGACTCAATTGCCGTCGATAGCAGCAATCAGATCACCGGCTCGGTCACACCCACCTTCCGCGTCAACACCGTGACCAATGACGACGACCGCGCGCACATCGACGAGTTCATCGCCGCCGTCGTGACCCCACCCACCGCTACAACCGAGCCTGCTTCGTTCGTGGTGCAGGGCCCGCACGGCCAGCAGTTCACCGTCAACACCACCAGCGATACCGAGTGGGACGGCGACGCCAGCCTGAGTTCGCTCACCACCAGCAGCATTGTGCTGCTGTGCGGCAAGCTGGACAAGACAACCCAGACGCTGAATGCGGACGAAGTGGTAATTCTGTCGCAAACCGGCTTCTATGCGGCCGGCCCGGTCACCTACGTCACCCCGCCGTCCGGCGCGGCCACCAGCTTTGACTTCTACGTGCGCGGCCTGTTGCCAACCACTACCGGCCTTACGCTGGGTCAAATCGCCACCGTCAATCTGGCCGGCACAGAGGACTTCAACGTGCACTGGATGCGCAATCCATTTGCCAGCTTCCTGTTCAACTCCAGCGGGCTGGTAGCTGGGCAAAACATCGCCGTGGGCGGCTCGGCGGCCAATGCAGCCGACGCGTCGAACGTGACCGTGAACCGCGTGACCCTGCGCAACTGGGGCTTTAGAGGCACGGTGGTTCCGGGCAGCCAGCACTCAGGCGACGGCTCGTTCCAGATCCAACTCACTGGATTCGCCGGTGTGCTGGTTCCGCAAACCGTGACTGTCTACCTCGGACCCCGTTCGGACTTCCGCTTCGGCTGCAGCGGCTTTGGCAACCTGAGCGACGGTGCAACGGTGCGCGTGGTGGGTCTGCTGCTCAAAGACCCGTCGAACGGCAACACCGTCCTGCTGGCGCGGCACGTCGACGGCAACCACTTCGGCGACTTCGCCACCAGCAACTGGTAGCGCCGCAACCCAAAACAAAGCGCCGGAGCCCGCATGGGTTCCGGCGCTTTTCTTTCTATGCCACGCGCTATTTGCGCCAGTTCTGACCAGGGCGCGCGGTCTCCCACATCTCCTGGCCAATGCGGCTGAACAACGCCATCCTGTCGTTGCCCTCCACATACAAGTCGAAGTGCGTGCGGTCGGGAATGTAGGTAAAGTGCGGCTCTGCGCCCAGCTTCGTCAGCACCGCTTCGAACTTGTGTGCAGGGCCGTCAAGATAAAACGTGTCCGCCGTGCCCACCAACACGTGAATGCGGCCCTTCAGGTCGGCGCCGCGCTCGGCCCAAGTGGACTCGACAATGTGCGCCAGGTCGTAGTGGTCGCGCCAGTAGGCAACCACCGCCGGATTCACGTCGCCGGTAGTGCGATTGAACATCGGCTCCGGCGCACCGCTGGCGCCTTTGGGCGAGAAGACCCACTCGAACGAGGCAATCTGCCCGCCGTAGGAGCCAATCACCTGCTCCATGCGCGCCAACTGCTCGAAGGTGGCAATCACCTTGCCATGGTCGCGGAAGATGGGATTCGCCGATCCGTCGGACCTGCGATACACGTTGGCATGCGCGGCGTAAATATCCGGCCCGGTAAAGTCGTGGAAATCGCTGGGGTCGGGCGAGGTGGACCAGGTGCCGCCGAAGACCTTCGGATAATTCACCTCAAGTTGCAGCGTGGCCCAACCGCCGCTGGAGTGGCCGTTCAGCAGCCGGCTGTCGCGCTTGGCATCCATGCGGTACTTGTGCTCAAGATACGGAATGAACTCCGTGGTGAGCGCCGTGCCCCAGGGGCCGTTGTTCACACTGTCGGCAAACTCGTGCGTGCCCTGCGCAATCGACTCGTCCAGCATCACCCAGATCATGGGCGGCATTTTCTTCTCGTTCATCAACGCGCGCAGGCGCAAACCATAATCCAGCGCGCCTTCAAGATTGCCGCCAAAGCCATGCGTCCAGTAAGCAGTCGGCCAGGTGGCGGCTGCATTGTCCGCATAGTCCGGCGGAAGAACCACCCAGGCGCGAATCTTCGTCGGCTTGCCCCAGAACGCGGTCAGCGACGGGCTTTCAAACTCCTCCAATTGCGCCACGTCGGGCGTTGCGCGCTCGCGCGCCTGCTTCATCATTTCGGCGCGGCGCGGGTTCTCTTCCGGATGATGGTCCAGCACCAGCTCGGGCTCGCTCGCACCGGGCGTCCAGTCGGGCAGCGCAACCACATCGCTGATCCAGTCTGTGGCTTCGCGCCCGCCGTAGTTGTAGCTGTGGTCCAGGTCAAGCACGGCCTGCGCCTCATACGTGCCGGCCGGCAGCGTGGCAAAGGCCTTGGGATAGGCAAGCTGGTCGGCGTCAATCTCCACCGTTTCGCCTGGCGTCAAGTCGCGCACTTCCATCGCAGCGATGGAAACTTCCGACGGGTTGAACTCGTTGTTATCCACTTGCTTGTCGCCGCTTCCCTGTTTGAGGAAAATCAGCAGGCGGCCGCTGACCGGGGCGCCCACTGAATCGACGGCTTTGACGCGGAAGAAAACGTGCGCGTGCTGCGGCGCGCTGGCGCTGGATTGCGCTGCGGCCCCCATTGCGCCCAGCAACACCAGCAGACAAACAGCCGCCTTGTAGACAGCCTTGAGCTTGAAATTCACCTTGCCTCCCATCAAACAGAAAATGCGCTCACTGATTTAATGGCTCTCGTTTGTCGCCGCGGCTGCGGCCGGCGATTTGTCCTTGCCCCACGTCCAGTACAAACCCATGTAGCCGTAGTTTTCGGTTTGCCCCGCCACGGAGTGCCCGTAGGACAGCAGAAACTGCATGCCCGGATGCGACTTGAAATGGTAGTAGCCACCGGCATCCATCATGGTCGACGACTCAATCTGCGCCGGAGCCGTTCCCTCTTTGCCGTGCGCAAAAACCTCGCCACCCAGCTCCAGCCGCTCGCCAAAACCGTACTTCACCAAAAAGCCGCCATACGGAAAATTCCTGAAGCCGTCCTGCGGAACCACCTGGTAGCCTGCGCCGCCATCCAGCGTCCAGTGGCCAATGTTTTTCTGCGCCCACATCGGCAGCTTGTAAAACACCTTGCCCACGCCCAGGCCCTTGTCCGCATCTCCGGTCGGCATCTCGAACATGGTGAAGCTGCCAATCTGCGGAAAATGCCTGGTCTCTTTTATCCACGCAATCTTCGCGCCCAGTTCCATATCGCCCAGCCCAAAGTTGCTGGGCCCCTGGCCACTGGGCGCATAGATGGGATTGTTGAGCGGATGGGCCGATCCGAAGGGCAGCACGGCATGCAGTTGCACGCGCGGCACCGCTCCCCAGTTGAACTCGAAGGCCGGTCCCGCCGAATCCACTTCCACCGGCGTGCCGTCCGTCGCGCCGAAGATGTAGAACTCGTAGTGACCGTAATCAACCGGCACCGGATCGTCGGTTTGGAAGGGCGGGCCCTGCGCCTGAAGATAACTAGTTGACAAGAGAATCGCCAGCAAGAGCCAAAACCTTGGGGAAAGAGGCATGGTTATTCATCCTAGCCGCACGTGAATCGCGTACGTCGAAAGTGAGTGTATAGAGCAAGGTATCGACCTGCGATACTGTCTCCGTGCTTTCCGGTCTCATCCTCGTGATCGTGCAATATTGCCTGATTGTCTTTGGCTTTACTGCGCTCGCAATCCTCGCCATTTTGATTCACGAACTCGGGCATTGTGCGACTCACCTAGCTTTCGGGCATCGCATTGTCTGGATCAGAGTCGGGCCGTTGAAGTTCGAGCCTCCGAATCGCTGGACTTGGCACTGGCGGCCACGCGATTCTCGAAGCGGATCAGTTCTTGCACAGCTACGAAGCTGGCCTACATCTTGGACACTGACTCAAGAATTCCTCGCAATTCTTGCCGGGCCACTGGCAAACATCCTTGCATCGCTTGCCTTATTACCCGTGATCTTTGCAGATACTGCACTATCGTCTTTCGCCACTATATTTACCATAGTTTCCAGTTTCGTTGGCTTCTACAACCTCATCCCATTTAAACGGAGGGGTATTGCAAGCGACGGTCTCCGGCTCTGCTGGCTGCTGTTCAGCAGCACTCGGCGCCGAAATGCTCAGTTTCTCCTCACAATTTCGATTCGGTTGAAACAGTTAATTCAAGAAGCACGCGAAAATAGAAAGCAAGAAGCTCTCATTCACGCTGAAGAATTCATCATGATGTATTCGCAGATTCCTGAAGCGGATATCCACACACCGTTCCTTAAAAAAATAGCCGACCTTCGCGACTGTCTCGCCGCGCACAGTGAGCCGGGCGAAGTCCCGGAAACGACTTCGAAAGATTAACCCGCCAGCGCGGCCTTTACGGCTTCGCTCACCAGCTTGCCCTCGGCGCGCAGGCCTTGGGCGGCAATCTTGGCCTGCACGGCCTTGATCATCGTGCCCATCTCGCGCGGCGTGGGCTTCTGGCCGCTTGTGGCCTCATGCGCGGCAATGGCCTCAGCCACCACCGCCTTGATACCTGCCTCGTCCAGCGCCTTGGGCAAAAACTCCTCGACGATGACAATCTCGGCGGCTTCCTTGGCGGCAAGCTCCGGCCGGTTGCCCTTGGTGAACTGCTCAATCGAGTCGCGGCGCTGCTTAATCATCGTGGTCAGCGTGGCCTGCTCGTCGGCCGGGGTCAGCACGGCGTTCTTCTCGAGAGCCTTGTTCATCAGCGCCGTCTTGATCAGGCGCAGCGTGCCGGTGCGGTCGGCGTTGTGGGCCTTCATGGATTCGACGGTCAGTTTGGTAATCTGCGCAGCCAATGCGCCGGGATCAATCATGGTGTTTTTCCTCTGGAGCCGGGCACAAAGGCCCGAAGCATTCACCAAACGATTGTAGCGGTTGGGGAAAGGGGCCGGAGTGCGTACGGGCAGGGTCGAATTTGGTTCTATTTTGGGAATTCTTCGATTTCCACAAAAGTCGTAATCACAAAATCCACAAACTTGTGTATTCTGTGATTTCTTGATGGCGGCGCCACTCCGCTCATCCGAATCGAGGAAAAGCATGTTCAGGAA
>DASVLI010000046.1:0-2898 GCA_036384955.1 Occallatibacter sp. | reverse complement strand
GCCACCACCAGGTTGGCGGTGAAGGCGAAAATCGCCGCGTAAAAATTCTGCGCCATGTCGCTCGGATAGCGATGCAGCACCGTAATCCATCCGCCGTGGATGCCAACGTTGGCCTCGGCCGGCAGCGTGAGCCCATGATGCAGCATGGCGCCCAGCGTACCCGCCACCAATCCTGAAAATGCGCCGTGGCCAGTGGTACGCTTCCAGAACATGCCCAGCAGGAACGTGGCAAACAGCGGCGCGTTCACAAAGCTGAACACCAGTTGCAGCGTGTCCATGATGTTGTTGAAGCCGATGGCCGCATACGCCGTGCAAATGGACAACAGAATGCCGCCCACCGTGGCCCATCGGCCCACCGCAAGATAGTGCCGGTCCGGCGCGTTCTTGCGAATGTACGACTGGTACAGATCGTACGTGAACACCGTGTTGAAGGCCGTCACGTTGCCCGCCATGCCGCTCATAAAGCTAGCCAGCAGCGCCGTCAGCCCCAATCCCAGAATGCCCGTCGGAAAGTAGTGCAGCAGCATGTTGGGCGTGGCCATGTCGTAGTCCAGCAGCGGCTTTCCGTTGGCGTCCAGCATTGGCTTGCCGGTCACCGGATTCACCTTGGCCGGCACCAGCCCACGGCCATTCTCCGCCTCCGGAGAAACCACCACCGTACGGTGCACGATGACGCCGTTCTCGGTCGTCACTATCGTCTTGGTGTGTGGCGTGGTCAGGCTAATCGCCAGCAGGCCCGGCAAAATTACCAGGAATGGAAACACCATCTTCGGAATGCCGGCAATCAGCGGCACGCGCCGCGCCGAGTCAAGATTGCGCGAGGCCATCGCTGTCTGAATTACCAGAAAGTCCGTGCACCAATAGCCCGCGCCCAGCGCAAAGCCCAGGCCCATGGTCAGTCCAAACAAATCAATGCCCATCAAATTGGTCGAGGGATGCATGATGCCGTGCCACTCATGCAGCATGCGCGGATCCACCTGTGCCACTGCGGCCTTCATACCATTCCAGCCGCCAATGTTCCTCAGTCCCAGCAGCACCAGCGGCAAAAAGCCCGCGATGATGAGGAAGAACTGCAGCACCTCGTTGTAAATCGCGCTCGTAAGGCCGCCCAGAAAGATGTAGAGCAACACAATGATGGCCGACAGCACAATTGCAAATGTAAAGATGCCGCCCTGCGGCCAGCCCAGCGCATAAAACAGCCCATCGAAAACATGCAGTGCCTGGATAAGACGAGCCATCGCGTACATGGAGATGCCGGAGGAGAACACGGTCATCACCGCGAACGAACAGGCATTCAGTCCGCGCGTCTTTTCATCGAAGCGCAGGCGCAGAAACTCCGGCACCGAGCGCGCCTTGGAGCCGTAATAAAACGGCATCATGAACAGGCCAACGAAAATCATCGCAGGAATGGCGCCAATGCCGTAAAAATGCGCCGTCTGCAGGCCATACTTGGCGCCGCTGGCGCCCATACCGATCACTTCCTGCGCGCCCAGATTGGCGCTTATAAAAGCCAGCCCGCAAATCCACGCCGGCAGCGCGCGACCGGCCTGGAAAAAATCCTTGCTCGTCTTCATGTAGCGCTTCAGGGCAAAACCAATGCCCAGCACGAAGACGAAATACAACACCATGATGAGCCAGTCGACGCCGGTGAGTTTCAAGCACTGCTCCTTCAGGACCCGGTCGGACCAGGCGCTCAGCGGGAAGATTCGCTGACTCGAACGCGCACCGGTCGCAAGGGATTACGAAAACCACTCTAAGCAGGCACGGTAGTCTTCGTCCAGCGAAATTTGAAAATGTTTTCATTTGGACCCCGACACTCCCAAACCCGCCGAACATTTACACTAAATTCTGTATGATTCCCACACTCAGCTGGACCCCCGATGGCGTCCGCTTCATCGATCAAACCAAGCTTCCCCTTGAAGAGCGCTACGTGCTCGCCACCAACGTCGACCAGGTGGCCGACGTCATCGTCACCATGGTTGTGCGCGGCGCGCCGGCTATTGGCGTCTCCGCCGCCTACGGCGTGGCCCTTGGCACGCAACAAACCTGGGCCGCAACCGCGGCCGACTTCGCGCCCGAGTTCGAGAAAATCTGCGCCCGCCTGGCCGGCACTCGCCCCACCGCGGTCAATCTCTTCTGGGCCATCGACCGCATGAAGAAACTCTTCGCGGCCGAGCTTGCCGCCGGCACGTCCATGGACGAACTCAAGAAGAAAATCCTGGCCGAAGCCCACGCCATGTACGAAGAAGACATCGCCGCCTGCAAGGCCATGGGCGACTTTGGCGCTGCCCTGCTCCCTGACGGAGATCCAGGGGCCCCCGCGGACGGGTCCAGGTCCGCGGGGAGTGTTGGCGTTCTGACGCACTGCAACGCCGGCGCCCTGGCCACCTGCGGCTACGGCACCGCGCTCGGCGTCATCCGCTCCGCGGTAGCCATGGGCAAAAAAATCCATGTCTACGCCGACGAGACCCGCCCCTTTCTGCAGGGCGCGCGCCTCACCGCGTGGGAGCTGATGGCCGACCATATCCCCACCACCGTCATCTGCGACAACATGGCCGCCAGCCTGATGCGCGCCGGCAAAATCAAGGCTGTCGTGGTCGGCGCGGACCGCATCGCGGCCAACGGCGACTTCGCCAACAAGATCGGCACCTACAACGTCGCCATCCTCGCCAAAGAGCACGGCATTCCCTTCTACTGCGCCGCGCCCTGGTCCACCATCGACATGGCCACGCCCACCGGCGACGCCATTCCCATCGAGGAGCGCAGCGCGGTGGAAGTAACCCACCACGGCGGCAAGCAGCTCACGCCCAACGGTGTCGGCATCTGCAACCCAGCCTTCGACGTGACCCCGGCCAAATACACCACGGCAATCTTCACCGAGCGCGGCGTGTTGCGCGC
>DASVLI010000045.1:0-2198 GCA_036384955.1 Occallatibacter sp. | reverse complement strand
AGCAGGAAGCGGATGCCTTCGGGGCCGGCCTGGACGACGATTTCATCGCCGCGGTCGAAGAGCACGAGCGAATGGTTTTTCGCGTCGTACTTTGCGGGCGCGTTGGGGTCCACGGCCGACTCGGTGAGCACGGCTCTGGGGTCCGACGCGTCGCGGAAGGTGCCCGCCCCGGCGAAGACGTAGGCGAAGGCGTTGCGCGTGACGTCGACGGCGATGCGGCGCTTTTTGTTGGGCGGCACGCTGATGTCGACATACTGCGGATCGGCGGCGACGCCTTCAACCGGGCCGGACTTGCCCCAGAAGGTGCCGCAGAGGATGCGCGCCTTGGTGCCGTCGTCTTCGGTGACCTCAGGGACGGCTGCCGAAGGAATGTCCTGATAGCGCGGCGCGGTCATCTTGAGGTGCGAGGGCAGGTTGGCCCAAAGCTGAAAGCCGTGCATGCGGCCGTTGGCGTCGCCCTTGGGCATTTCCTGGTGCAGAATGCCGCTGCCGGCGGTCATCCACTGGATGTCGCCCGCGGTCATGCGGCCCTTGTTGCCGAGCGAATCGCCGTGTGCGACCTCTCCAGCCAGCACGTAGGTGATGGTTTCGATGCCGCGATGCGGATGCCAGGGAAAGCCGGCGATGTAGTCTTCCGGATTCTCGTTGCGGAAGTCATCGAGCAACAGGAATGGGTCGAACTCCTTGGTTTTGCCGAAGCCGAAGGCACGCTGGAGCTTGACGCCGGCGCCCTCAAGGGTGGGTTTGGTGGAAGTGATTTCTTTAACAGCGCGCAGGGACATGGTTGACCTCCGAGGTACCGGCGATGAGTTGCGTGCCGGTTTCGATCGTACAACTATGAGATGCGCGAGGGAGATATTCGTTGCAACGAGCATTTGGGCGCGCTTGTGCCTTGGCAGGGAGACTCCAGGTGGGAAAGCCAGGCCGGCGCGAAGGGCGGGTACTGCCATGGGTGAAATAGCTGCCCCCCGGGGGGGGGAGGGGGGGGGTATCTTTCTTCGCTTTGCATTCGCCTTGTGGCCGGGAGCAAGAGGGCGGTGAGCAGCGATCGGTGATGAGTGGATAGAGGGCAGAATGGAGCATGGAATGATTGTGCGCCCGGGCAGGGTAATTATCTGCAAAGCGTGGGGGTGAGGTTTGAGGCGGAAGGCGCAGGTTTCCCAGGGCTTTCGCCCTGGGCTATTTTCGTTGCTTCCCTACGGGAGCATTGCATACGGATTGGATGAAATTTGTGGTTTCCCACCTTTCGCTGCGCGAAGGATGGGGCATCCATTTTTGTAGTGGGAGGACGAGGTGGTGCGTGGTGTTCGATTCGGAACAGGGATGTTCGGTGGTGAACAGAGCGGCAGCAGGTAGCGGCAGGGTTTGGGATGGAGTGGGGAAGCCGGAGTCTGCCGGGTTGAGCCGCAAGCGGTTTGGGATGAGCGCGCAAGGGACTGACGAGGCCCCAGGCCGCGGAATGGCACGCGGAGGGACAGGCTGGCCGGTGACGTGCAACGGACCACGCAGCACGTAAAACGTGGAGGTTCCCAAAAAATGGCAAACAGAATTGTGAAAGCGTGGATGATTTGCTGCCTGTTGACAGGCACGATGTGGGCGGCAAGTGCTCCCTATGCGGGCAAGTGGAAGCTGAACCCGGCGCAGAGCCGGCAGACGGACGTGATGAAGGTGAAGGCGCTGGGCTCGAACAAGTACGAGTTCAACCTGGGCGGCGACAGCGTAGAGAAGATTGTGGTGAACGGGAGCGCCCAGCCGGGATCTTTTGGGACAACGCTGTCGGTGACGGCGGAGTCGGCCAACGCGTGGAAGGTGGAGCGCAAGAACCATGGGCTCACGACGATTATTGGCAATTGGAGCCTGTCGGAGGATGGCAACACGCTGACCGACGACTTTACCAGCTACCGGCCGAATGGAACGACCTTTCACATGAACTACATCTACAAGCGGACCGCGAGCGGGCAGGGTTTTGCGGGCACGTGGGAGAGCACGACGCAGGACATGAGCGCGACGATGGAGTTTGAGATTGCGCCCATCCGCGAAGACGGCGTGTCGCTGAACTACACGAGCTTCGGGATGAAGAAGGAGATGCTGTTCGATGGCAAGCCGTATCCGGTTGTGGGCGGGAATGCGCCGGCCGGGTTTGTGGGTGTGGCGCGGCGGGTGGACGAGCGGACCTTCGAGGTTGTGGACAAGGTGAG
>DASVLI010000044.1:0-8798 GCA_036384955.1 Occallatibacter sp. | reverse complement strand
GTAACGACCACTGAGAGTGCAAGGCCGCCAATGATGGCGCGAGCCAGCGGAGCGTACTGCTCGCTGCCTGCCTCCAGACCCAGCGCCATGGGAACCATGCCCAGCAGCGTGGCCAGCGAAGTCATCAGAATGGGCCGCAGGCGCACTTTGCACGATTGCACGGCGGCCTGGGCCACCGGCATTCCCTGTTCGCAAAGCGTGTTTGCGAATTCCACGATAAGAATGCTGTTGGAAACCACAATGCCGGTCATCATGATGACGCCCATAAGCGACATGATGTTGAGTGTGCTGCCCGTTGCCAGCAGCAGCAAGACGACGCCCAGAATGCCGGGTGGAATGGCCATCAGAATGATGAACGGGTCGATGAACGATTTGAACTGCGCCATCAGGATGAGATAGACGAGCAGCACCGCGATGATGAGACCCACACCAAAGTCGTGGAAGGCTTGATTCATGTTGACGACCGCGCCGCGCACATCGATGACGGTGTTGTGGTCGTGCTGCGTACCGGCCAGCAGCTTGTCGATGCGTTTGCCAACGTCTTGCAGGGCCTCGTTCCTGGGCGAGACGTATACATCGATGGTGCGGCGGATCTGGTTGTGGTCCACTTCCGTGGGCGTATTGATGCGGTGAATGTCGGCCACCGAGCCAAGGCTCACCGGCATGGCTGCCGGTCCATCAGTTGCATAGGAAGCGTTCATCGGCGCGGCCACCTCGCCGAGGACGGCTCGCTGTGGGTGCACGCCGCGAAGAGGGATGTTCTTCAGATCGTCGATGGTCATGTTGTCGATCCAGTGATTGGCGTACTGCACCGTCACCAGATAATTGTTGCCGCTGTTGGGGTCAATCCAATAGCTGGGCGCCACCATGCCGCTGGAGGTGAGCGCCGTGATGACATCGTCCACAACTTCGCGTGCATTCAAGCCGACCAGTGAAGCGCGCTGGCGGTCGATGTCGAGTTGTAGGCCAGGGTAGTTGATGCTTTGCGGAATGTAAACATTGGCAACGCCGGGAAGAGTCTGGATCTTTGCCGCAAGCTGCGTGGCCAGATCGTAGGACTTCTCCATATTCTTTGACTTGATTTGAATATCGATGGGCGCCGGCAGGCCCTGGTTGATGACCGCGTCCACGATGCCGCCCGCCTGGTAGTAGGCGGAGAGCTCCGGCAGCTCGCGCTGAATGCGCTGCTGCACGCGCCGCATGTACTCATAGCTGCCAATCTTGTGGTCCGTCTTCAGGCTGGTCTGAACAAAGGCCGTGTCCATGGCCGCGTTGCTGGTGTAGATGGCCGAGAGGTCGGGATAGACGCCGATATTCGAGACGATCATATCCATGTCTTCGGGCCGCACTTCGCTGCGAATAATCTGCTCCACCTTGGCTACATAGTCGTTGCTGACCTCGAGCCGGCTGCCGGCAGGCATGTGCAGGTTGATAATGAATTGGCCTGGGTCGGTGCGCGGGAAGTAAGCGCGCCCCAGGAACGGAACAGTTGCCGCCAGTAGTATGGCAACGCCACCCAGCATTACCGCTGACGAGAAGACCGGCCGCGCCAGCACCCGAATCGCCAGGCCTTCATACCAATCGAGCAGACTCTGGAATTTGGCGTTGAAGGCGCGATCAAAACGCGCCCACGGCCCAGTTCTTTTGTCCTTATGGTCGCCTTCCTCGTCGTGCACGTTGATGAAGCGCGCGCAGTAGAGCGGCACCACCGTCATGGCAAAGAAGTACGAAGCGAAGATGGAAAGCACCACGCCCAGAGCCAGCGGCGTGAAGATGTACTTGCTGACGCCGGTGAAGAATGTGACAGGAAAGAAGACGATTGCGGTGGTAAATGTCGCCGCCAGCACGGCCATCGACACCTCCTGGCCGCCCTTCTCCGCGGCAACGTACGCCGTCTCACCCATTTCCATGTGGCGGAAGATGTTTTCAAGCACGATGACGCCGTTGTCGATGAGGCGCGAGAAGACAAGGGCCAGGCCGCCAAGAATCATGGTGTTGATGGAGCCGCCCAGGGTGTGGTCGATCATCAAACACACCAGCATCGAAAGCGGCACAGCCAACAGCACCGCCACGGTGGCACGAGGGCTGCCGAGGAAGATAAGAATCATCACACCCGTCAGCACCAGGCCGATAGCAGCCTCGCGCACCACATTGCTGATGGCGAGTTTGACGAAGACCGATTGATCGAAGACAACCGCGGTCTTCAACTGCTCGGGAATGTCGACCAGCTTTTTGATGGCCTGTTTGACACCGCTCACAATGGTGATGGTGTTGCTGTTGCCGCCCTGTTTGAAGATGGGCACGTAGACCGAGCGCTGCCCGTCGATGCGCACAATGTTGTACTGCAGCGCGCCGGAGTCGACCGCCTTGCCGATGTCGCCCACCAGTACCGACGAGTTGCCGACGGTTTTCAGGGGCATGGAGTTCATCGCGCTTGCATCGCGGAATTGGCTGTTGGCGTAAATATTGAAGTCCTTGGATCCGATGCGCACGTCTCCCGCGGGCAGAATGAGGTTGGAGTTGCCCACCGATTGCACAACATCGTTCAGGCTCAGGTTGCGTGCCTCCATCTTGAGCGGGTCGACATAAATCTGAATCTGGCGATAGGTGCCGCCATACGGCTGAGGAACCGATGCGCCCTGCACATTTGAAATCTGATTGCGCACCTGGAACTGCGCCAGGTCCTTGAGGTGGGTCTCGTTCAAACCCTCGCCCTTCAGCGTCACCAGGCAAACCGGCTGCGTCGATGCGTCCATGCCCAGCACTACCGGCGGCAGCGTGCCCGGCGGCAAACGGCGCAAATCGGCCATGGCAAGATTGGCGATATTGCTGAGCGCGGCATTGGGGTCGGTGCCGGGCTTGAAGTAAATCTTGATGAGACTAACGCCGGTGAGCGAACGCGATTCACTGTGATCGACATTCGAGGCGAGAGTGAAGAAGCGTTCAAACGTGTTGGTGATGTCGGACTCGATCTGCTCCGGCGGCATGCCGTTGTAGAACGTGGCGACCACCACAACCGGCATATCGATTTGCGGAAACAGGTCGACCGGCATACCGACGACAGAAACAATGCCGACCAGCGCCGCAACCAGACACAACATGATGATGAAGTAGGGATAGGTGAGCGCAAACTTCGGCATTAGTGCGCACCCCCGTCGGCCTTCAGATCGATCATGCCGCCGCTCTGTTGCACCTCCGATGCCGGAGCCGTGGCCACCACGGGAGCTATGGTGTCACCTTCGTGATACTTGTCCTGTCCGCCTACAATTACGCGATCGCCCGCGGCGAGACCGGATTTGATCTCGGTTAGCTTCGAGCCTTCAAGTCCCGCCACTACCGGCTGGATGCGCACGCGATTGGAGCTGTCGATTGCGTAGACGAACTGCTGGCCGTTCTTCAACACGATCGCCTCAAGCGGAACCGTCACCACATCCTCAGCGTGCGCCAGGCGCAGCGCGGAGTTGGCGTACATGCCTGGGGAAATCGTCAGGTCGCGGTTGTTGACATCGACCTCGGTCTGCATAGTGCGGGTTTCGGAGTTGACGTCGCGCGTGAAGCGAACGATTTTGCCCGTGAAGGAGCGGTTAATCGCATCCACACGCACTTGCAGTTGGTCGCCCTCGTGGACAAAACGCACGTCCTGCTCTGGCACGGGCACGCGCAGACGCAGCAGCGAGCTCTGCGAAAGCCGCACGATGGGCAGGTCCTGGCTGTTGGAGTTGGTGCCGCCCTGAATGAGCGCGCCGGTGTCCGCGTAGCGCCACACCACCACGCCTGAGATAGGCGCAACCACGTTGGTGTAGTCGTGCAAAGCCTTCACCCGCAGATTGTCGGACTGTGCGGATCCCATGTGCTGCTGCGCGGCAGACATGGCGGACTTGGCTTCGTCCACCTGCGCTTCCGAGGCAAGGTCAGCGGCCTGCGCGTTGTCCAGCTCCTGCTGTGCAATCAGGCCGGGATGCCCTTTGGCGGCCTCCATCAAACGCACATACTGCTCGTGCACCGCCGCGTGCTGCGCTTCGGCGCGGTTGATCTCATGCTGCGCGCGCCGCATCTCGTCCCTGGCCTGGTCCACCTGAAAGACGGTTTGCTGCAATTGGGCTTTCAGCTCGGGCACCTCCAGTGTGGCGAGAGTCTGTCCCTGATGAACCACGTCTCCGATGTCGACGTAGATGTGGCGCATGTAGCCGCTGACCTTGGGGTGAACGTCGACAGCCTGATAGGGCTGGAACTGTCCGGCCAGCGTCAGCATCAGGCTGATGTTGCCGCGCTGCGCGGCAACCACGCGCGCGGAAGGGATGACCGCGGCATTGGCAACGGAAGTGCCGCCACGAGAGTGGCAGGCAGTGAGACTGAAGGACGTGCAGACAAGAGCGGCAACGCCTAAAGCGCCCGTCACTGTTGTCTTGATTCGAATGAACATGCGAGATGTGCTCCTATGGCAGTCGTGCCAGCGATCTGAACCGGGACCTCCGGAATGCTGGCCCGACTGTATGTTTGCGAACGAAGGGCGCAATTCTTATGAACCGAAATTCGATTGCGCGATTTTGGGACACTCTGCCCGGCACAGGGGCTGCGAATCGGCGCGGTCAGCACGCGATTCCGCCAGTGCAGGCAGCTTTTAACTGCCTTGCAATGCGGACTTAGCGAATGGGAGGAGGCCGGAAGAAGAGGCTCGACGAGTAGTCGAAGGCTCGAGGCTTGGGGAGCCCGAGCGGCGTTCGATGCACAAACTCAATTGCTGCGGCAGTCAAGACCAATGCCAGCAGGAAGATGGCGTCCAGGTAGGGCAGAGGCAACAGCGAGAAAGCTACAGCCTGCGCCACGATGCGTGGCGCATCGGCAGCCAGCAGTTTGGATGCGCTGATTTGCGATGCCGGTGCGTTATCGGGCGCATACCAGGCGAGTTTTGCCTCGATGGCGAACAGCGCCGCCAACAGGCACAGCACTACCCCAATTCTGAGATATTGCTTGCGAGCGGCGAGTGGCACAGTCCACATAGGAATCGTTCAGCGAGTGTACCCCATCGCCCTGCACAGCATTGTTAACGCAGCTTTGGGCTGGCCTTTTGCAACTGCCAGTAAACCGAGTAGCGCTGGTCGGCGATCTGGTACATCGGCATCAGGGAGTATGACTTGCCCTCGCCGCTGACCCTGAAGTGCAGCTCGGACGTCGATGCCTTCTCTATCCACTCAGATGCGGGTGTATCCGCAGGAGTTGCCAATTTGGGAAGCGCCGCCGGTGCTGCCAGGTTCTTCGGCACCGTATCGCCGCTGTGAATGATGCGATCCGGGCCGTCAGCCGGGCCGGCGCCGAGGTCGGCGGCCAGCACCAGCGGCCCATACAGCGCGGCGTTGGTGGAGTCGTCGCCAGGCAACGCTTCCTGGCGCAGTTCCATGGGCAGGCTGACGCTGATGGTGTCGCCCGCTTGCCAGACGCGATGAATGGCGAGGTAAGAGCCGGGATCGGCGACGGCCTCAAGCGGCTTGCCGTTGATCTTGACTTGCGCCTGCTGCGTCGTCCAGCTGGGAATGCGCACATGAATGGTGCGCGCGGCGGGCTTGCTGCTGCGCACCTTCAGTGTTGTGCCCTGTTCGACCGGGAAGTTGGTTGTCTGCTCCAGACCGAAGCCCTCTTCCTTCCAGTCGAGTGTGGAAGCGAGGAACTGATTGACATACACATCGCTGCCGCGGCGGAAGTAGATAGTGTCGGCGAACTTGGCGAACTCCTCCACACCGGAGCCAGTGCAGCACCAGAAGGATTCTTCGGCAGAGTTGTAGGTGCGCCAATAGCCGGCGGCCATGGGGAAGAAGTACTGCTTCAGGCCTTGTGCGTTCTGCGTGCCCAGGCGGCAGTTAAAGAGCGAGCGCTCGTAAGCGTCCATGCAGCGTGCGTCGCCGGTCCAGCCAAAGACGAGGCGCTCGAGCTTCATCAAGTTGTAGGCCACACAGCACTCGGCATTGGTCCAGGCCAGCGTGCCCTCCAGGTGGCCAGCAGGCGTCTTCCAGTGCTCGTCCAGGCTGGTATTGCCGATAGCGTAGCTGCGCGCGGTGAGCACTTCCTCCAGGAAGTACTCGGCAATCTGCTGGTAGCGGCGGTCACCTGTGACCTCATACATCCGCGCCGCGCCGATGATTTTGGGCACGTGCGTGTTGGCGTGCAGGCCCTGCAACTCGTCGCGCCGCTCAGCCAGCGGATCGAGGAAGCTGGGCTGCTCAAAGAGGTGCGCGGCGTCAAGGTAGCGCTCCTTCTTTGTGATTGCGGCCAGATTCACCAAAACCTCATTCATGCCACCGTACTCGGTGCGCAGCATGCGCTGGCGCTGGTCAGCGCTGATGCCGACGAAATAGTCCTGCGCCCACTGGCCCATGCCTTCGGCAATGGCCAGGGCGTCGGTGTTGCCGGTGAGCTGGTACATGTCCAGCAGGCCGGCCATGATTTTGTGGTAGGTGTAAAAGGGTGCCCACACGGGCACACCCTGCGCCAGATGCTCAAACAACGTAGTGGGATATGCGCTCAGATAGCGTGTGCCCATCTTCTTCTGGCAGGCGCCGAGACCGGCCACCAGCTCGTCGCCACGATTCTTGAGAACTGTGTTTCCGGATCCAGCCAAGGCCAGGGCAACACCGGAAAGATAATGCCCGCCGGCAAAGTGCCCGCGCAGCTCGCAGGTTGGATCTTCCCAGCCCTTGTAGGGTGTTGCCGTTGAAGTGATGCCCGCCGTGAGCCGGAAGGTGTGCAGCAGTCGATCAACCGCAAGCGAGTCGAGATAGCGCGCGTTGATTTCTTCCTGCTGCTTGAAGATTCCGGGCCCGAGACGCACGGCGTCGAGCGGGAAGGGCACGATGCGGTCCGATGCCTGCGCGGATGTTTCAGCGGCCATTGCGCGAACAACGGCTGATGGGCCAGCGAGGCAAAGTCCGGCAGCTCCGGCGGTGGTCTTCAAAAATGTGCGGCGCGAGGTATGCGGCATAACGGAAACCCTTTCACTTTCACTTCGGAGCGGGAGGCGGGTAAACGTTTCCCAACCCAACAAGCTATCGTTGCACCCTTTGCTCTGTAAAGCGGCAGCCCGTAATCGCTGGGCGGCCCAAACCTATTGCTCAGGCACTGGAACCACGGACAGCGTCGTCCACGGCTCGTCCAGCTCCAGCTTCACAATCGTGTCGATCTCATGCGTGGAAGCCGCCGGAATTTGTAACGTCAGCTCGTCCGCCGTCTGGCTCAACTCCACAGCCGCTCCATGCAGCAGCGTGGCGCTCACCACACGCACCGGCAGCGCAGGCAGCGTCACCTTTCCACCGATGGGCGCCGTCAGCAAATGCACATACACCGCTTTGCCCTTGTGCGTGGAAACGCCATACGCCCCCGGCAGCCACGGCCCGCCGCGCGTGCCGTAGATGCTCTCGCCATACGCGGCGAGCCACGCGCCAATTTCGCGGACGCGCGCTGCCTGCTCCGGCACAATTTGCCCGTTTGGCTGCGGCCCCACGTTCAGCAGCATGTTGCCGTCGCGCCCGGCAGCGCCTGCCAGCAACTGAATTAGTTGCTTCAGCGGCTTCACTTGCGCGCCCTTTTGGTAGCCCCAGGCGCCTTCGGTAATCGTGGTGCACAGCTCCCACGGGTAGCGATTCTCAAAGCCGCCCAGCGCGCCGTCACCTTCGCGCGAGCGGAAATCGGCAGGCGCATCGGTGCGGTCGTTTATCACAATCTCCGGCTGCAATGCGCGCAAGTGGGCCACGGTCTTTGTGTCCTGCCAGTCGAATGTGCCCGTGTAGGGCTGGTCCTTGGGGCGCGTGTGCCAGCTGCCTCCCCATTCAAGGCCGCCGAAGCCCAGCCACTCGTTGCCGCCGCCGTCGAACCACAGCACGTCGAGCTTCCCGTAGTGCGAAGCCAGCTCGCTTATCTGGCGGTCGTACTGCGCGCGCAGTTCCTCGGCATTCTCACGATAGATGCCCGGAAAGTAGAAGCCGGGGAAGCGCCAGTCGAGCGGCGAGTAATAGAGGCCCACGCGCAAGCCTGCGGCGCGCACCGCCTTCACGTACGCGGCAACCAGATCGCGATGCGCGGCTGATTGCATCGCCGTAAAACTGCTTTCTGGGTCGTTGAAGAGCGCGAAGCCGTCGTGGTGCCGCGCAGTCAGCACCATGTATTTCATGCCGCCCGCCTTGGCCAACTCAGCCCACGCAGCGGGGTCGTACTGCTGCGGGTTGAATTGATCCGCGAGCTTGGCGTATTCGCCTACGGGAATCTGCTCGGCCCATTGCACCCACTCGCCGCGGCCGGGGATGGAATAGACGCCCCAGTGCAGAAACATGCCGAAGCGCGCCTCGCGCCACCAGGCAATGCGATCGGCTGCGTGGGCGTCGGTTGCCAGCGGAGCCCACTGAGCAGCCAGCGGCACGGAGGCAACAGAGGCAAAGCAGAGGGCAAGCGCCCATTTGGCCACACGAGTAAACATTTCCACTTCTCCCCGCTGGAAGATCGCAACCAGCATGACACGCAAGCGCCACATTCGTCGACGCTTGCGCTCGACAAATGCGGCACTTGGCTTTAACGCTCTACTTGCAGGTTGCCGTGAAGCACAGATTCTTGCTGAAGAACGGCATGATGTGGTTCTGGAAACGGTCGGCCACCGCGCTGGTGTGCGTGCCGGGGTAGATGGTGAAGTCGTTGGCGATGCCGTAGCTGGAAAGAATCTCGTGCAGCTTGCCCGCGTCCACTCTCAAGCCGTCCTGGTCGCCCACATCCATCGAAATTGCCTTGTACCGGCGCAGGTTTCCGATGTACTGGTCAAC
>DASVLI010000043.1:0-2508 GCA_036384955.1 Occallatibacter sp. | reverse complement strand
CGCCAGATGGGCCTGACCACGTGGGCCGCGGCGCGCTTCTTTCTGAAGACCATTACCCGGCCGGGCACGCTGACTCTGCAGGTGGCGCACACCCAGCAGGCGGCTGAGGAGATATTCCGCATTGTGCATCGCTTCCTGAGCCATCTGCCCGAAGAGGTGCGCGCGCCGCTGCGCACCTCGCGCGCGTCGGTGCGGCAACTGGCCTTTCCGCTGCTCGACTCGCAGTACCTGGTCGTCTCCGCCGGCGAGCGCAATGCGGGGCGCGGGCTGACGGTGCAGAATCTGCATTGCTCGGAGCTGGCGCGCTGGCCCGGCGACCCGGCCGAGACGCTGGCCGGGCTGCGCGCGGCACTGGCGCCTGGCGGCGAACAGATTATCGAGTCCACGCCCAGCGGCGTGGGCGGCTGCTTTTACGACGAGTGGCAGGCCGGCGAGGCGAACGGCGCTGCCTGCCACTTCTTCCCCTGGTGGGAGGAGGAGCACTATCGCGCCGAAGCCGTGGACGAGGCCACGCTTAGCGATGAAGAGCGCGCGCTGAAGCTGCGCGCAGGCCTCGACCTCGAGCAAATTGGTTTTCGCCGCAGCTTGCAGGCCAACTTTCATGGGCTGGCGCGGCAGGAGTACGCCGAGGACAGCGAGAGCTGCTTTCTGGCCAGCGGTGATGCGGTCTTCGAACTGGCGGACATCGAGAAGCGTCTGGCCGAGCTCTCTGAGCCCGTGGAACAGCGGCACAACGGCGCGCTCTCCATCTGGCTGCCGCCTGTGCCGGACCGGAAGTATCTCGTTTCCGTGGATCCGGCCGGCGGCGGCATGGATGGCGACTACTCGGCCGCGCAAGTGCTGGAACTGCGCGAAGGCGTGCAGTGCGCCGAGTACGCGGCGCACGTCGGCGGCCTCTCGCTGGCGCGGCTGGTGACGGAGCTGGCCGCCGAGTACAACCAGGCTTGGCTGGTCGTCGAGCGCAATAATCACGGCTCGGGCATTCTGGCGCTGGCGGAGACAGTCTTTGGCTATCCGCATATCTACTACGAGGATGGCCAGGCTGGATGGCTGACCTCAGCGGTAAGCAAGCCGGTCATTATCGGCGATCTGGGCGCGCGACTGGTGGATGTGCCACAGTGCTTCCGCAGCCGTGAGCTACTGGTCGAGTGCCGCAGCTACGTGCATCAGCCCGGCGGAAGCACCGGGGCACGCGCAGGCGCGCACGACGACCGCATCATGGCCATGGCCATTGCGTGGGCTGTGCGCGACAAACTGCTGCTCGCTCGCACAGGTGCATAAGACGATGCGCCCGTGCGCCTGAATACCGGTCACGAGCGTGCGGTGTGCGTAGAATCGTAGGCGAGCGGAGGGACTGCGTTGGCGGTTCTGGCGGTGCAGCATATACGGCGCATGCGCGGCGGCGCGCAGGGGCATCTGATGCTCGGCGGCGACGGCCACGCGTACGTGGTCAAGTTCCGCAACAATCCGCAGCATTTGCGCGTGCTGGCCAACGAGTACCTGGCTACGCGGCTGGCCGCCGCGGCCGGGCTGAGCGTACCGCTGGCCGAAGTGGTCGAGGTCACGCCGTGGCTCATCGAGAATACGCCCGAACTTGAGATCGACCTGGGCCGCACCCGTCAACGCTGCCTCGGGGGGCTCAACTTCGGCTCTCGCTTTGCCGGCGGGCTGATGCCGGGCCAGGTGGTGGACTTTCTGCCTGCCGAGCAGCTGAGCGAGATTCACAATCTGCGCGAGTTTGCCGGCATGCTGGCGCTGGACAAGTGGACCGGCAACGCCAATGGACGCCAGGCGGTCTTTGTGCGCCGCGCGCGCGAGCGCCGCTACCGCGCCGTCTTCATCGACTTCGGCTACTGCTTTCACGCCGGCGAGTGGCGCTTCGAGGACAATCCGCTGCGCGGCGTCTATTACCGCAACGATGTGTATACGGCTATCACTGGCTGGGAGGACTTCGAGCCATGGCTGGGGCAGATTGAGCGGATGGCGGCGGAGACAGTCTGGGAGATTGTCAATCAGGTGCCGCCGGAGTGGTACGGCGGCGACCTGGGAGAGATGGAGCAGCTGGTGGAACGGCTGCTGACGCGCCGCGACCGCTTGCGCGAGCTGATCGACGGTTTTCGCGGGTCGGATCGGAATCCGTTTCCCAATTGGGGGCGCAACGGTGCGGACGAGGCGACTTCGATGTGGAAGGTGCAGAGTGGCGAAGGTAGCATGAGACCGGGGGAGAGACTGCAATAAGGCGTGCCATGCGCGAAAAGACGCGCGCATGGGAAGCGCGGATGCGGAAGAGGGAGCGGAATGAATCGGAGAGGCGGAGAGAGGCAACCATGACCGGATTGCAGGAACGGCTTGCCTGTCAGTTTCAGCTGCTGCGCTATGTTCCCGACGCGGTGCGCAACGAGTTTGTGCACGTGGGCGTGATTCTGCGCGAGGGCGGCCGCACCGAAGTGCGTCTGACGCACGACTGGCGCCGCGTCCGCTGCCTCGATCCCGACGCCGATACCAATC
>DASVLI010000042.1:0-1866 GCA_036384955.1 Occallatibacter sp. | reverse complement strand
GTTCGGCACGGTGATGGGTGTGCTGGATGCGTTCCACGGGTTGGGAACCGAAGGCTCGGCCACGCTGCGCGCAGTGGCGCCGGGCATGGCGGAGGCGCTGATTACCACCGCGGCCGGCCTGTTTGTGGCCGTACCGGCGGTTGTGGCGTACAACCAGCTGTCGTCGCGGATTCGCGTGTTTGCCTCAGCCACCGACGACTTTTGCCGCGAGCTGCTGAATTCGCTGGAAGAAATTCCACCGCGCGGCGCAACGCGGCCTACCGACGAGCTGAGCTAGGTTCTTCTTCGGCATGCGGCCTGCGGGCTACATGCTGAAACGAGGTACGAGTTGGCCTTTACGACGAACAACGGAAGAACGCAGACGTCGCTGGCGGACATCAACATCACTCCGCTGGTGGACGTGGTGCTGGTGCTGCTGGTGATCTTCATGATTACCGCGCCGGTGCTGCAGTCGGGCATCGAAGTGGCGGTGCCGAAGACGCGCACGGTAAAGGAAATCACCGAGCAGCGTTTGGTGCTGACGATTGACCGCGAGCAGCGCGTGTTTCTGGGCGACACTCCGGTGAACATTCACGATCTGGCCGAGGTGCTGCACAGCCGCGGCGGCGGAGCCAAACAGGTAATTTATCTGCGCGCCGATGAGCGCGTGCCCTTTGGCGCCTTTGCCAGCGTGATGGACTCGGTGAAGCAGGCCGGCATCACCAACATTTCGATTGTGACGCAGCCCGCGGACACCAAGTCCAGGTAGCAGCGAGAGCGAAACCATGAGCAGCCTGCTGGAACACACCGATCAGCTGGAGCGTGAACTGGCGCCGGAGCCCGTGAAGGGACCGGCGGTGGGCTCGCTTGTGCTGCATACGGCGCTGTTTGCCACGCTGCTGCTGTGGGGCGCGATGCAGGGCTGGTTCCATCACAATTTGTGGGGCGCGTCGGGCGGGTCAGGAGCCATCCAGGTGAACCTGGTGAGCAATGCCCTGCCGCTGCCGAGCAAGCAGCCGGTGAACCAGAACGTTCTTTCGACCGAAACGCCGAGCCAGGCGCCCACGCAGCCGGAGCAAAAGACCAAGCAGGCCGTGGATGACGATGCGATCGCGCTGCAGGGCAAGCAGAAGAAGCCCGAGAAGCAAACGCAGACGCGCAGCGTAGTAAAGCCGAGCGATCCGGTGCAGCCCAACCGCGCGCAGTATGGCGAGCAGGCCGGCACCAATGTGCAGCGCACCATGCAGAACTACTCGGTGGGGCAGACATCGGTGAGCGATGCGAGCTTTGGCAGTCTGTTCGGCTGGTACGTTCAACAGATTGACCGAAAAATGAACCAGAGCGGCAATCGCAACATGGCCGACCAGCGCACGCCCAAGGGCGCCAAGGCCGGCATCGAGTTCCGCGTCTACCGCGACGGCTCGGTAGGCGAGATCAAAATGGACACGCCCAGCGGTAGCTCCACATGGGACAACGAATGCCTGCGCGCGGCCCAGCGCTCGTACAACTTCGGCGCGCTGCCGCCGGGGTATCGAGGTAGTTATCTACAAGTGTTCTACGATTGCACGTACTAAACCAATGACCAATCGCATGCGGTTCGCGTCTGAGTACAATGAAGGCGCAGGCAACCAGCGCAGCGCACAGAACATCCCATTCATTGAGGCTTCCGCAGAGAAGCTCTGACGGGCTGCGCCGATTCCGCACGACCCCTTTCGAGGAAGGATCGCGTACTGCATGAAGTTTCGTTTCCAGCTTTTTCTCCCCGCGTTCGCGCTGCTGAGCGCGCTGATTTCGCTGCCAGCACAGGCACAGGATTGGGTCCGCACCGGGTCGAATCTTGGCTCGCAGCCCATCCGCATGGCATCGCTCGACTTCAAACCGGTGGGC
>DASVLI010000041.1:0-18980 GCA_036384955.1 Occallatibacter sp. | reverse complement strand
ACAGGCATCACCTGCGTAGTGCCAAGCACCTGGCGGAAGCCCTGGTATTGCACGAAGTAGAAGCTGCGCTTGCGGCCGTCGTAGACGCCGGGAATAAAGATGGGGCCGCCATTGGTGAAGCCGAACTCGTTGCGGCGGAAGGGTGGAATGCGGCCGGGATAAGCGGGCGTTGCGTAGTCAAAGTAGTTGCGCGCGTCGAAGGCGGAGTTGCGAACGAACTCGAAGAAGGAGCCGTGGAAGCCGCTGGCGCCGGAGCGGGTATGAATGTTGGTGAAGCCGGCGGCGCCGCGGCCGATTTCAGCAGGCATCCAGCCGGAGCTGGAGTCGATGCTCTCGACGGCATCGACATTGAAGTTGGAGAAGGTGGAGCCGCCCATCTCGGGATCGCTGATGTCGGCACCGTCCATGGCGAAGGTGGCTTCCACGCCGCGCTGGCCGTTGATGGCGAACTGCGCGGTGAAGTTGGTGGCGCCGTTGGTGTCGGTCATGGTGCCGGCGGCCAGCAGCAGCAGAGAGCTGAAGTCGCGCTTGTTGAGCGGCAGCTCGCTGACGGCCTGGCTGGAAAGCTGCTCGCCGCCAGTGGCGGACTGAGCTTTCTCTTTCTGCTCGGCAACGGTGAGTTCGCCGCGCGTGGAGAGCGTAAGGACGACAGGACTGGCCACGCTGCCGAGTTCGATGGGCTGCGCGAACTCCGCGCTGTTGCCGGTGGCTGAGACGGAAAGCCGATAGCTGCCCGCGGGCAACGGAGCGAGCTGAAAGCTGCCGTTGGCGGAAGTGACGGCCCCAGCCGACGTTCTGCCGGAAGAGAGGCGAACATGCGCACCGGCAATGGGCGCGCCTGCCGAGGTGTGCAGCGCACCGTGCCAGACAGTGGTTGCTGCGGGTTGCGCCGCAAGCAAGGAGGCGAGAGCGAGAGCAGTGAAGAAAACCATGAGCCCGTTGCGTGCCCCACAAGCCGCCGCGCACCGTACGGCGCGGGAAAACCGGAGAAATGAATTCACGTGAATAGACCTTTGTGAGTACTGTACGCGATGCTGCCCGGAGAATTCGCAGCGGGTGAGCGGGCCCAATTTCGCGTGGCGGAATTATACCGTTATTACCCTCTACTAAAACGTTTGCGCAATATATTTTTATGCGTGGTTACCCAAACGAAAATTGACCGGTTGAACCCGTCCGCGGCGGGTTGTGGTTTGATAAGGGCAGCCGCCATGGAAATGCCTGAAAAGAACGCCCTCCTGTGCCGGATTCGCATTTGGCTGGCGCTGTTCATCGCGGGTCTGGTGCTGAGCGGTGTGACTGCATTTCCGCTGCAGCGCGAGACAACTGCGTTGAACCATATCTTCGGAGTCGCGCCAGCTGTTCCTGCTTCGGGAGAGCCGGCACTGCACACGTGGCTGCGGCGGGTACATGAGGGCATTGCAACGACGAATCGTGCCTATCCGTTTATGGCGTACGGGACAGACTGGCTGGCATTCGCTCATTTGGTAATTGCGCTGGCCTTTATAGGCCCATGGCGCGACCCGGTACGCAACAAGTGGGTACTGCAATTCGGAGTACTGGCCTGTGCTGCGGTGATTCCGCTGGCGCTGATTGCCGGGGCAGTGCGCGGGATTCCGCTGTACTGGCGAATGATTGATTGCAGTTTTGGTGTGGTGGGTGCAATTCCACTGCTTGTTTGTCTGCGCTTGGTGCAGAGACTGGAAGGCGCGGAGTGAGCCGACTGCCTACAATAGGCTGAGCGCGATGAGCGAATACGAAACAGAGAACGGAACCGCACCGGCTGCGGGCGTTGACACGATTGCCGCCATCTCCACGCCTGCGGGCCGCGGCGGCATAGGCATAGTGCGGCTGAGCGGGCCGGAAGCTGCGTCGATTGTGGCGCAGCTGGTGCTGCTGCGTGCACCGCTGGAGCACGCGCGGGCGCGCCTGGCCGATGTGCTGGATGAGTCCGGCAAAGATGGTGAGGCCGAGCGGATCGACGAAGCTGTGGTGACATACTTTGCCGCGCCCAACTCGTATACCGCTGAGGATGTAGTGGAGATTGCGGCGCATGGCTCGCCGGTGGTGCTGGATTTGCTGCTGCGGCGTGCACTGGCGCTGGGCGCGCGTCTGGCCGAGCCGGGGGAATTTACGCAGCGCGCGTTCCTGGCCGGCAAGCTGGATTTGACGCAGGCCGAAGCCGTGCGCGATTTGATTGACGCGCAGACACTGACGCAGGCACGGCAGGCCGCCAGCCAGATGGGCGGCGCGCTAAGCCGCCGCGTGCTTCCGTTGAAACAGCAACTGGTGGAGCTGATTGCGCTGCTGGAAGCGGGCATCGACTTTGCCGAGGACGACGTGGATGTGACGCCGGGCGAGGAGATCGCGCGGCAGATTGCGGAAATCGATCCGGCGCTGGCTGCGCTGGAAGCCTCATTCGCGCGCGGGCGCATTGTGCACGACGGCTTGACGCTGGCGATTGTGGGCCGGCCGAACGCGGGCAAGAGCTCGCTCTTTAACCGGCTGGTGGAGCGGGAGCGCGCCATTGTGACGGCCACTCCGGGCACTACGCGCGATCTGGTAACGGAGCGGATTGCGATTGAAGGGATTCCGCTGGAATTGGTGGACACCGCAGGTTTGCACGAGGGGCGCGAAGAAGCCGAGCAGATTGGCATTGAGCGCAGCCGCGAGGCTTTTGCCGATGCGGCACTGGTGCTGATTGTGCTGGATGCAACACAGGAGCTGAACGACGAAGAGCGCGCACTGCTGACCGCCGCAGAAGACCGCGCGGCGATTGTGGCGTTGAACAAATGCGATCTGGCGGCAGACGGTGCAATGTCCGGGCTCCAGGCAGAGATGCCGTTGCAGCGCACCTCGGCGCTGACTGGCGAAGGCATTGCCGAGTTGCGTGTGCGGATTGTGGCACTGGCTACGGGTGGGGCCGCGGCCGAGCCGGGGCCGTTGACGAGTCTGCGGCATCAGAAGGCAATTGCCGCTGCGCGCGCGGCGCTGGCTGATGCCGCGCAGGCCAACGCGAACGCCATTCCACACGAGATGATTTTGATCGATCTCTACCGCGGGCTGTGGGCGCTCGATTCGCTTACCGGACAAACCACGGCCGACGATATTCTGAACCTGATTTTTTCAACTTTCTGCATCGGCAAGTAGATGCGGTTGCGCGGACTATTGCGCGGCAGCGGGCCGCTCCATGTCTGCCAGCTCGTAGCGGCCCAGCAGGAACGGATGCGAGGCGAGCGGCTGAGCGGTGGTGTTGAGGGTGGAAGGGTACGGATCGGGCGACTGGGTGGGAAATCCCCAGATGTTGCCGTTGCGCAGATCGACCATAATTTTGCCCAGAACCTGGCGGCTGCCATCGGGAGCGCGCAGCATGTAGACACCCGGCTCCACATAGACCGCGAAAGCATCGTCGCTTTGGGCGTGCGCGGCGGGCGGTTGCAAATAGGGGCGTGCGGCGATTACTGCGAGCAGAAGCACAATTGCAAACAGCAGAGCCTTGATCTGACGATCGGGGGTCATGAGTCTCTCCTCCACGGGTTGAATCCCGCGCTACTGACATTGTGCGTCAGAAGCGCGGGACCGGGAGAGAGTGTGCGTTGTTTGGAGGTGTTATTTGCAGCTGGGGCAGAACTCGCCGGTGATGCCCTTGCCTTCTTCGACGGTGAAGATGCGATCGACGGCGGGCAGTTTGAGTGTTTCCACTTTGCCGCTAGGCCAGTGGATCTCGACGCTGTCGACGGTAGTGCTGTCGTTGAGGCCGAAGTGAACGCGCTGATCGTTCGAGGAAAGATAGCTGCCGCCGCTAAGCACGTCGTCGCGCATGCGGATGCCGCCGGCCTTTAGGTAAACAGTTGCGCCGACCGCGTCGCGCGGGCTCTTGGGGCCGCCGACCAGTTTCATTTCCACCCAGTGGTGATGGTCGGGATTCACATTGCGCAGCAGCACCGGCACGCCGTCCATGCTGTTGATGACGACATCGATTTTGCCGTCGTTGAAGATGTCTCCAAAGGCGGCGCCGCGGCCTACGGTGACCACCGCCAGACCAGTGCCCTCAACGGCCGGAACCAGATCGAACTTGCCATTCTTGAGGTTGTGGTAGAGCAGCATGCGCTGCGCATAGCTGTTGACCCACTCCGGATGCTGGTCGACTTCGGGGTAAACGTGCCCGTTGACGATGAGCAGATCCTTCCAGCCATCGTTGTCGTAATCGAGGAAGCCATCGGCGAAGCTGACGAAGGGAATCGACGACTGCGCGATGCCGGCCTGGATGGAAACGTCGGTAAAGACGCCAGTGCCGTCGTTTTGGAAGAGCACGTTGTAGTCGTCGGCAAAATCAGTATTCACAATGGAGAGGTGGCCGTTGTTCTCGTAATCGCCCGCGGCAATGCCCATGTTGGCAATCTCGCGGCCATCCTTGTTGAGCGCATAGCCGCTCAAATAGCCTTCTTCCTCAAACGTGCCGTTGCCCTGGTTGATGTAGAGATAATTGGGAGAAGTGTCGTTGGCCACCAGCAAGTCAGGCTTGCCGTCATTGTTCACATCGGCAAAGAGCGTGCCCAGGCCAAAGAAGCCGCTGGGATCGTCGACGCCGAGCTTCTTGCTGACGTCGGTAAAGGTGCCGTTGCCATTGTTGTGGAAGAGATGGTCGTGCTCGCCGGGCAGGCCGCGCGGGCCGCACATCACTACCGCGCCACGATACTCGCAACGCGCGTAGCCCACGGATTTGGCGCCGGACATGGGAGGGTCGTTCAAGTCGATGCGCGCGTAGGCATCGGTGAAGAGATCGAGGCGACCGTCGCCGTCGTAGTCGCCAAAGGTGGCGCCGGTGGACCAGACGCCGACAGTGACGCCCGCGGCTTCGGCAACGTCCTTGAATGTGCCGTTGTGTTCGTTGTGGTACAGGCGGTTCTTGCCGTTGTTGGTGACGTAGAGATCGGGCCATCCATCGTTGTCGTAGTCGCCCACGGCGCAACCGTAGCCCCAGCGGTCGTTGGCCACACCGGCGGCCTGGGTTACGTCGGTAAACGTGCCGTCGTGATTGTTACGGAAGAGCGCGGCGTGGGTGGGCGGCTCCTTGCCGGCCAGCGCGTTGTAGCTGAGGCCGTTGACCAGATAAATGTCGAGCCAGCCGTCGTTGTCGTAATCGATAAGGCAGACGCCGGGGCCCTTGGCTTCAAGGATAAGTTTTTTGGCCGGAGTGCCGGCGGTGTGATGCCACTTGGTCAGGCCAGCCGCGGCGGCAGCATCCTGAAAAACGATGGGGCCGTCCTTGACGAATCCGCCACGGGTGATGGGCCGATGCTCATTGTCGTATTGCGCGGCCTGCGGGCCGGCGTTGGCCATGCCGCCAAGCGAGCGCGGAGCCTGGCCGGCGGGCGGCGCCATGGCGCTGGGGTCGGCAGGCTGCTGCGCCAAAGCATACGTGGCGGAAAGCAGGCAGACCGCCGCACAGACGATGGCCGAACCGGTGATGCTGCGTGGAGAGGAACGATGCAAGCGGCGCGTCTTCAGCGCAGTCCCGGCAAAAGAGGAAATCACCACAGTTTGACTCCGAATGGCACCCAAGGGCATCACGGAAACTTGATCCGCTGCTCATTGGATAGACCACGGGATCTTTAGTGGTGCTCGCACACGTGGTCGGATGAGACGAGCGATCCCTGAAGATATTGTTGCACCAGCGAGGCGGCCGCCTCCGACGGAGCGCCGGTTAGCACCTCGATGGACAGTTGGTTGCACAGCGAGCGTGCATGAGTGCCGATGCCGCCGGCTATGACGAGGGTCACATTCCGCTCTTTCAACCAAGCGGGAAAGACGCCGTGCTGGTGTTCGGGGGCGTCAACTTCGCTGGATGCAGTCACTTGTCTTGTGGCGGGGTCAACATCCACCAGAGCGAATTTTTCGCAGTGGCCAAAGTGCTGTTCCAGGGTGCCGCCGGTGATGGGGATGGCGATGCGCATGAACGATCCTCCTTGAGTGAATTACTAGATGCAAGAAACATCTACTGTACAAGGAAAGCGGAGCATCCAGCTGTGACAAGGTGTACTTCACATCTATTCTCACGTATGGTACGGTGTAGCGTTGCCCGGCCAGGGACCAGCTGGCGGGAGGGACCTCCATGCCACGAAATGTTTGTGTGCGGCACGGCGCCGATTACCCGTGTTCCTGCGGAATGGGAAATCTTTACCGCTTTCTGGAGCCGGTAATCCTGCTGCGTCTGCGAACGAAAGGCCGTTCGTGCGGCTACGAGTTGTGCTCGGATCTGCAGGAGCACGCGCTGACCGATGCGGAGATTGACAAGGCGGCGCTCTACCGCACGCTTCGCCAACTGGAGAAGAACGGGAACGTAAAGTCCGCATGGGAGACGGGCGAAGGCGGCCCGGCGCGCCGTGTTTACCGGCTGACCCGAGAGGGCGAAAAGCATCTGGAGGAATGGGCTGTGGTGCTGGATCATCTCTCCCGGTCGATGAGCCGTTTTGTGAGCGAAGTCCGCAAGCTGCAACAGCCGCAGCCGGTGAAAAAGCGCAAGTCAGCATAGGAGTACACTCGGCGAAGAAGGCAATGATTATTCGGCATTTGTTCATTTCCCCTGGACACAACTTCTTCGGCCATCATGGCCAGGCGGCGGGCGAGCACCCGACGCTTGAGGTGGATGAGATTGAGTGCGTGGCTGGCCACGGCGTGCGCGGCGACCGCTTCTACAACTACAAAGACGACTACAAAGGGCAGATTACGTTCTTCGCGCTTGAGGTCTTCGAGGATGTGTGCGCAAAGCTTGGCGTCGGGCCTGTCTCGCCGGGTGCGGCCCGCCGCAACGTTGTTACCGAGGGCGCGGACCTGAATGCGCTGGTGGGCAAGCGGTTCTTGGTGCAAGGTATTGAGTTCGAGGGCGTCTGCGAGTGCAGGCCGTGTTATTGGATGGACCAGGCGATTGCACCGGGGGCCGATGCGCTGCTGCAGGGGCGCGGCGGTCTGCGCGCGCGCATTCTTTGCAGCGGAACGCTACGCACAGAAGCAGCGATGCGTGAGGCGAGCTGAGCGGTATGCGCTGAAAAGCAAAGAGCGCAGCGTTTTTTGCTGCGCTCTTTACTTTTTGGTTGACGGTTGATTCGCACTAGCTGATCAAGTGCCGTTCCATTTCTCTGTCGGCAATGTCTTCGGGTTTGCCCTCGAAGAGCGCGTACAGCGTTGGTACCACGATGAGCGTGAGCAGTGTTGAAGTGACCAGGCCGCCGATGACCACGATGGCCAGCGGGCGTTGAATCTCCGAGCCCGGGCCGCGCGCGAAGAGGAATGGCACAAGGCCAAGCGCGGCCACAGTCGCCGTCATCATCACGGGGCGGAAGCGCAGGCGCGTGCCTTCGCGGATGGCTTCGGTTTGCGAAGCGCCCTCTTGCCGCAGTTTGCGAATGTAGGAGACCAGCACCACACCGTTGAGGACCGCAATGCCCCACAGCGCGATGAAACCGACCGAGGCGGGCACGGAGAGATACTCGCGCGAGATGAACAGGCCGAAAATGCCGCCGATGGAGGCCAACGGCAGCACCGTGATGATGAGCGCCGCGAAACGCACCGAGTGGAAGAGCAGGAACAGCAGGAAGAAGATGGCGCCGATGGTGATGGGCACGATGATCATCAGGTGCTTCATGGCGCGCTGCATGTTCTGGAACTGGCCGCCCCACTGAATGGTGTAGCCGGAGGGTATTTCAACCTGCTGGACAACGGTTTTCTGCAACTCGGCCACGTAGCCGCCCAGGTCGCGGCCCTGCACGTTAATGCCAACCACGATGCGGCGTTTGGCCATGTCGCGATTGATTTGCGCGGGCCCTTCGAGCACGCGGATGCTGGCCAGGTCGACCAGCGGAACCTGCGGACCATTGGGCGAGGAGACCATGATCTGCTTGATGTCGTCGATGCTTTTGCGGTAGCTGGGCGGCACGCGGACGATGGCCTGGAAGCGCCGTTCGCCCTCGTAAATCTCCGTGGCGCTTTTGCCTGCCAGCGCCATTTCGATGGTGTCGTTCACGTCGGCGGCGTTGAGGCCGTAGCGTGCAATCGCTGAGCGGTCGATGTCGATGACCAGATATTGCTGGCCGCCCACGCGGTCGACGCGCGTGTCCTGTGTGCCGGGAATCGATGAGGCGGCTTTGGCAATTTCCTTGGCCTTGGTGATGAGCGTGTCGAGATCGTCGCCGAAGATTTTGACGGCCACGTCGGCGCGCACGCCGGTCACCATTTCGTCCACGCGGTCGGAGATGGGTTGCGACATGACCAGGTTGATGCCGGGAATGCTGGCCAGCCGCTCGCGCATTTTGCCGGCGATCTGTTCTTGTGTCAGGCCGTCTGGGCGCTCGTCCACCGGTGTGAGATTGGCAATGACGTCGGCTTCATTGGGGCCGGCGGGGTCGGCAGGCGATTCGCCGCGGCCAATGCGTGAGACGACGTTTTCGACGCCCGGCAGATCGCGCATCCGATGCTGCATCTCCATCTCCATCTTGATGGACTCATCGAGCGAAATGTTTGGAACGCGGTCGGCATTGGGGCTAAGCGTGCCCTCCTGCATTTCAGGGATGAAGGTTGTTCCAAGGAACGGAAACAGAGCCAGTGCGAGGACGAAGAGCAGTACCACGGCGCTGACGCACTTCACCTTGTTGGCCATGGCCCAGCCCAGCGCGTGGTTGTAGGGCATGCGCAGCCAGCGCACCAGCCAGGTGTCCTTCTCCGAGCCGCCCTTGAGCCAGAACATGGTGAGCGCCGGCGAAAGCGTGAGCGAGAGAACCAGCGAGAGAAGCAGCGCGATGGCGATGGTGTAGGCCAGGGGAGCAAACATCTTGCCCTCCTGGCCTTCCAGGGTCATCAGGGGGAGGAAGACAAGAACGATGATGAGCACGCCGAAGATGACGGGCGTGGCGACTTCGCTGACCGCATCACGCACCATGTGCAGGCGGCTTTCCTTGGAGCCGTGGCTGAGGCGTGCGAAGACGTTTTCGACAACGACCACAGATCCATCGACCATGAGGCCGATGGCGATGGCCAAGCCGCCGAGCGACATCAGATTGGCGGAGAGGCCAATCTGATTCATGATGAGGAAGGTGAGCAGCGGCGTAAGGATGAGGTTGGCGCTGACGATGAGACTGGAGCGCAGGTCGCCGAGATAGAGGAAGAGCACCACGATAACCAGCACGATGCCTTCGCCAAGCACCTCGCTGACGGTGTAGATGGCGGCATCAACCAGCCGCGAACGGTCGTAGTAAGGAACGACCTTGAGGCCGCCGGGAATGGTGTTGTGGCGATTGATTTCTGCCACGCGCTCCTTGATGTGGGAGACGACTTCCTTGGCGTTGCCGCCGGCAGTCATCATCACCACGCCGCCCACGGCTTCGGTGTAGCCGCCCTTCACCATGGCCCCGTAGCGGACTTCCTCGCCGACGCGCACCTCGGCCACGTCGCGAATGTAGACCGGCGTGCCGGCGCTTTCCTTCAAGACGATGTTGCGAATGTCGTCGACGCCGTGAATGAGGCCGATGGAGCGGATGAGGTACTGCTCGGCATGCTGCGGAAAGATGCCGCCGCCGGCGTTCTCGTTGTTGCGCTTCAGCGCCTGGTACACGTCGTCGATGGAGAGCTGGTAGTAGCGCAGCTTCTGCGGATCGACGAGCGTCTGGTACTCCTTCACGTAACCGCCGGTGGAGTTGATTTCGGCCACGCCGGGAATGGAGCGCAGCAGCGGCCGCACCACCCAGTCCTGCACGGTGCGCCACTCGATCAGCTCGTCGTGCGTCAGCGTGCGGTTGCCGTCCTCAGGGCCTTCGAGCGTGTATTGGTACACCTCACCCAGCGCGTTGGAGACGGGGCCAAGCACAGGCGCGATGCCCTGCGGCATGCGGTCGCGCAGTTCGGAGAGCCGCTCGCTCACCAACTGGCGCTCGAAGTAGACGCCCTTGCCGTCTTCAAACACCAGCGTGACCAGCGAGAGGCCCGGCTTGCTGAGCGAGCGCATGTCGGTCAGGCCGGGCAGGCCGGTCATGCCAATCTCGACTGGGATAGTGATGAAGCGCTCCACCTCCTCGGGCGACTTGCCCGGCGCCTCGGTGGCAATCTGCACCTGCACGTTGGTCACGTCGGGGAAGGCGTCGACGGAGAGGTGCTGGGTGGCGTTGAGGCCGAAGGCCAGCAGCATGAGCGATACAACAAGTACGATCAGCCGCTGGTGCAGAACGTGGGCAATCAATCCCCGCATTTACTCGGCTCCCTTAATCTGGTCCTGCTTGCGCTTGTTGTTCACGTGGAAGGCGCCGTCAAGCACGATGGTCTCGCTGCCGGTCAGGCCCTTGACCACCACGCGCTGGTCGTCGACTTCGTCGCCGAGTTCCACTTCGTGCATCACGAACTCGTTTTCCGATTTCCGCACAAACACCTGGTCCTTGTTGTCTTCGCGCACGATTGCGGTGTTGGGGATGATGAGGCCTTGCTCGGGCGCGCTCTCAAAGGTCATGGAAGCGAGCATGTCAGGCTTGAAGAGACCGTGCGGATTGGGCAGATCCATGCGTGCCTGCACGGTGCGTGTGGCGGGATTCACCACCGGACTAACGAAGGAGAGCTTGCCGGTGACGGTTTCGTTGGGGAGGGCGGGAATGGTGGCGACAACGGTTTTGCCGATGTGAATGCCGCCGGCCTGCTGCTCGGGCACTTCAGCAACAAACCAGAGGTTGGAAAGGTCGGCGACAAGGAAGGCTGGATCGGCTGGCTGAATCACCTGGCCGATGGTTACCTTGCGCTCAATCACGGTTCCGGAGATGGAGGCAATAATTGGGTACTCGGAGTTGAGCTTGCGCGTGGTTTCGAGCCGCAGAATCGCGGCTTCTGACATTCCCAGTCCACGCAATTGCGCGCGTAGCGCCGCAACTTCGGTGGTGTTCTGCAGCACCTCGGCTTCGCGCTTCTGCAACTCGGCTTTGCCGATGACGTCGGACTGGACAAGCTGACGCGCGCGTTCGGCCGATTGCTCGGAGAGCGTTTCTTCGGAGCATGCTTTCACAAACGCGAACTGTGTATCGGAGAGCGCGTTGCTGTGCAGCATGGCCAGTACCTGGCCCTGATGCACGCGCTGGCCCTCAAAGACCAGAACCTTGGTGATGCGTCCATCGACGGGCGAGCCGATGCGGGCCACGCGCGAGGCGTCGGTCTCAAGCCGCGCGGAGACTTTTTGCTGCGTGGTCACCTGCTGCCACTGCGCCTTGCCAATTTTGATTTCCTTTTGCAGCTCCGGCGTGACTTCAACCTTCATCGGGTCAATTGCCGGCTTCTCCGCGGCTTTGCTGCTGGAGTGCTTGCAGCCTGTGCCTGCCAGCAGCGCGACCGCCAGCAGTGTTGCCGCCACGGCAGTTTCCATGGCCATCTTCCGCATGCTTCTCGTCCTCATCAATGGGTTGCTCCAAGCTCTTCAAGATCGATCAACGCCGAACGGCGCGCGTATTGTGCATCCAGCAGGTCGCTGCGCACGCCCTGCAGCACGCGCTGCGCATCCAGCACTTCCACAATGCCGCGCTCGCCGAATTTGTAAGCGGAGCGCGCGGCCTCGACGGCGGCCTCGGCCTCGCGCAGCGAGCCGGCCTCCAGCGCGCGCACCTGCTCGTTGTTGATCTGGTACTGGTCGTAGGCGCGTTCGAGCGCGGCCATGATGCCCAGCCGGCGCTGCCGCTCCAGCGCTTCAGAGCGGCTGACCTCGGCCTGCGCCTCGGCAATCTGGCCCTTGCGGCGGTCCCACAACGGCAGCGGCACGTTTACGCCGAAGCGATAGAGCGTGATGTCGGGCTGGCGCTCGTACTCGCCGGAGACGGTGGGCTCGGGAATGCGCCTGGCCTTCTCCTGGCTGACGATTGCTTTGGAGCGCGCGGTGAGCGCGGAGGACTCAGCCAGCGCCGGATGGCTGTCGAGAACCTGCTGGCGAAGATCGTGCAACGGCGCGAACTGAACCGTTTCGTCCAGATTGCCGACCGCGTCGAGTGTGTCGTCGGAGGAGGAGCCGATGACGGCCTTCAGCAGCGCGCGCGCTTTTGCCAGCTCCACATCGGCGCTGCGCACGGCGGCCTGCGCGCGGGCCAGCTCGGCTTCGGCACGGGTCAGCTCCAGCTTGCCCTTCTCACCGACTTCAACTTCAAGGCGCACGCGACGGCGCAGGTCTTCGACCAGCGTCAGGTTGTCGTGCGCCTGGGCCAACTGCTGCTTGCGGCGAATCACGTCGTAGAAGGTGCGCTTTACATCGGCGTAGACCGCCAGATGCGTGCCAGCGAGCCGATAGCGCGAGCCGGCAAAGTCAAGATGCGCGGCACGAATGCGGTTTTGGCGCACGGAGGGAATCTCGATGGCCTGGCTGGCGGAGTAGGTTTGCAGCGCGCCCGGCACGCCGGGCATGGTGATGGGCTGCGCCGATTGATGGCCCGCGTTAAAGCCCACGCTGGGATTGGTGTAGGCGCGCGCCGATTGAATGCCGGCCTGCGCGCGCGTGGTTGCGGCTTCGGCCTCGCGCAGAACCGGGCTATCTTTGTCGGCCAGTTCCAGGGCCTGCTCGATGGTGAGCGGAACCAGCGGAGCGGCGGCCCGCTCCTGGGCAGCGGCCGATGACAGTGCTGTTGGAATCAAGAAGAAGAAGAGGAAGATCGTGGGTCGCACACTGGTCTCATGTGCACGCTGCGTACCAATTGCGCGGGCCATGTTCTAAAGGAGTTTCGCCGCGCGCACGCCGCAAATGAGGCGGCTTGAGATGCGCGGTTGCCCCATATCGTCCAGATCGGCTGAAGTGAAACTGCCTAGACAAAGGATTTCGCCGATGGCCAGGCGCGTGCATGCAACGGGCATCGTGCACGACTTTGAAGTGATGCTCCCGGCCCTGCCCCGCTATCCTTTTTCCATGGATGCGCATGCAGGTGCGTGGACCCGCCGCCGGTTTACCGGCGCGGCGATGATTGCCGCGCTTTTGGTGGCACTGGCGGTGCTGACGCTTTTGACGCCGGCGACCAATCTGGAAGCGCACAACATTCTGCACCACATGAACTTTCTGCCGCTGATGCTGGCAGGTATGTTCTTCGGCTGGCGCGGCGCGCTGGCCGCCGCATTGTTTGCGGCTTCCGTGCAGCTTCCTCTGCTGGTGCACAACTGGGAGACCTGGCCGTTGGATGCCAAGGACCAGATTGTCGAGTTGACGATTTTCAGCGCCGCCGGCTTGATTGCCGGTTATCTCTCCGACCAGGAACGCGCGCAGCGGCAAAGCCTGGAGAAGACGCGGCAGGAGCTGGAGAGCGTCTATCTGGAGCTGCGCAGCCACGTGGCCGAGATGAAGAAGGCCGAGCGGCTGACCGCGGCCGGACGGCTGGCGGCGAGCCTGGCGCATGAGATTCGCAATCCGCTGGCCAGCATCAGCGGTGCAGCGGGCATTTTGCAGCGCGGCACCGCGCCGCCGGAGTTTGTGGACGACAGCCTGGACATTATTCAGAAGGAGTCGCAGCGGCTGAACAAGCTGCTGACCAACTTTTTGAACTTTGCCAAGCCGCGCTCACCGCGGCTGCGGCTCACCGACCTCGACGAACTGGTGGAGTCGGTTCTTTCGCTGACGGCGCCCATGGCCGAGCAGCGCCGCGTGCGGCTGACGCAGGTGCACGCCAACGGCAGCGCCGAGGCCGCGTGCGACTCCGAGCAGATACGACAGGTGCTGCTGAATCTGGTGCTGAATGCCGTGGAGGCTTCACCCGAAGGCGCGGAGATTTGTGTGGGCGTGGAGCGCGGGGCCGAGCGCATTGCCATCAATGTGGAGGACGCGGGCAGCGGCATCCCGGAGGAAGCAGTCGACCACATCTTCGACCCGTTCTTTACCACCAAGACACACGGAACCGGACTGGGACTGGCCATCTCGTCTACCATCGTGTCGCAGCACAACGGAACGCTCTCGTTCCACCGCAACGAGCGCGGCGGAACCACGTTTCGCATCGACCTGCCGATGAGCCAGGAGCACGTTCATGCCGAGTGATTCGATTCTGGTGGTGGATGACGAGAGCAGCGTGCGCCGCGTGGTGCAGATGCAGCTGACCGAAGCGGGCTTCAGCGTGCAGCTTGCCGCCAGCGGAGAAGAGGCGTTGCGCATCCTGGCAGAGTCGGCGCCGAAGCTGGTGATTACCGACCTGCGCATGCCCGACGTGGACGGAATTGAGCTGCTGCGCCGCATTGCGGACACCGAGATTCAGACCACGGTGATTATCGTGACAGCCTTCGGCTCCATTGAGACGGCAGTGCAGGCCATGCGCCTGGGCGCGTACGACTACATCACCAAGCCCATCGATTTCGACGCGCTGCTGGCCGCGGTACAGCGTGCCATGGAGCGGCAGAACCTGATTGACGAAGTGCGCAACCTGCGCCTGGCGCTCGATCGGCGGTATGGATTCGAGAACATCATCGGCCACTCGAAAACTCTGCTGAATGTGCTGGAGAAGGCCGCGCGCGTGGCGCAGCACGACAGCACGGTGCTGCTGCAGGGCGAAACCGGCACAGGCAAGGAGCTGCTGGCGCGCGCCATCCACTCCAACAGCCGCCGGCGCAGCCAGCCGTTTGTCACCATCAACTGCGGCGCGATTCCGAGAGACCTGATCGAGGCCGAGCTTTTTGGTTTCTCGCGCGGAGCGTTTACCGGCGCGGTTGCCGCAAAGGCGGGCCGCGTGGAGATGGCGGACGGCGGAACGCTATTCCTGGACGAGATTGGCGAGCTGCCGCTGGAGTCGCAGGTGAAGCTGCTGCGGCTTATCCAGCAGGGCGAGATTGAGCGCGTGGGCACAACCAGCCCCAAAATCATCAACGTACGGATTGTGGCCGCCACCAACCGCGACCTGGCGGCAATGGTCGAAGACGGAACCTTTCGCGAAGACCTGTTTTACCGGCTGGCAGTGGTGCCGCTTTCGCTGCCACCGTTGCGCGAGCGCAAGGAAGACATTCCCGAGCTGGCCGAGCACCTTTTGCGCAAGGCCAGGGAGCGCCACGGCATGCCGGCGCTGCGTGTGCATCCTACTGTAATGGCTAGACTTACAGTGCATCGCTGGCCGGGAAACATCCGCCAGCTTGAAAACGCGATTGAGCGGATGATTGTGCTCTCGAATGGTGAGGAAGTGACGGAAAACGATCTGCCGGACGAGCTGCGCACACTGGCGGTTCCGGCGGCCGGTTCGTCACTCTCGCTCGACATTCCCGAGGAAGGCATCAGTCTGGAAGCCGTGGAGCGCGAGCTGCTGTTACGCGCCCTGGAAAAGGCGGGCGGCAACCAGACGCGCGCCGCCCGGTATCTCGATTTGAGCCGTAAAACCTTTATTTACCGCATGGAAAAGCACGGATTACGTCAGGGCGCAGAGAGCGAAGAGTAAGCTCGGCTGGCGAACTCGGCCCCCACCCAGACCGACCCCCGGGGGGGGGGAGGGGGGGTACAAATTCGCCTTTTGTTCGACAACAGTGAAGCAGATACGCAAGCACGGAATGCCCGTCCCAATGATTGTGCCTCAAGTGGAGGAAATGATCTGCAACGGCGGGAATTGACGGGTGGAATTCTTTCCGGCGCGCCCTTGAGAGCCGGGTTCTACCACCTCTGTGGGAATTGACCCAGGGTACATATGCGGCTATAGTACGCAACATGACGATGTGTTCCACCCCGGCGACTTGTTGTGCATGTTGTTGTGCACCGCGCCGGTCTTGTGTGTGAGCCGTCTCCAGTCTTAGCTCAGTAAGCCACCAAGCCCGCGTCGCAGATTTATCTGCCGCGGGATTTTTGTTTTTCCCCATCGATTTCGTCACAACGCGCAGTGCAGAAGCAGGAGAGACCGCATGCAGGCCGCCGAGAGGCTCAACCATATTCAATTGCTGGAAGCCGAGAGCATCCACATCATCCGCGAGGTGGTGTCGGAGTTCCAGCGGCCGGTGATGCTTTACTCCATCGGTAAGGACTCGTCGGTGATGCTGCGGCTGGCGCAGAAGGCGTTTTATCCCGCGCCGATTCCCTTTCCGCTGCTGCATGTGGACACGGGCTACAAGTTCCGCGAGATGATCGAATTTCGCGACAAGTACACAGCCGAGCTGGGGCTGAACCTGCTGGTGTGGCGCAACGACGAGGCGCTGGCCAAGGGAGCGAACCCGGTGGCGCTGGGCACGCAGCGCTGCTGCGGCTACCTGAAGACGCAGGCCTTGCTGGACGGGCTGCGCCACTACGGCTTTGACGCGGCTTTTGGCGGGGCGCGGCGCGACGAGGAGAAGTCGCGGGCCAAGGAGCGCATCTTTTCGTTCCGCGATGCCAACGGGCAGTGGGACCCGAAGAACCAGCGGCCAGAGCTGTGGAACCTGTTCAACGGGCGCATCGGGCCGCAGGAGAGCATTCGCGTCTTCCCGCTCTCCAACTGGACCGAGCTGGACATCTGGCACTACATCCACTTGGAGAAGATTCCGATTGTGCCGCTCTACTACGCCAAGGAGCGCAAGATGCTGGTGCGCGGCGACTCGCTGATTCCCGTGGAGCAGCCGTTTGTGCAGGGCCTGCCGGGCGAAGAGCAATGGGTGAAGTGCCGTTTGCGCTCGCTGGGTTGTAGCCCGTGCACCGGCGCCATTCGTTCCGAGGCAGACACGGTGCCGAAGATTATCGGCGAGCTGGTGGAGATGCGGAACTCGGAACGCGCCAACCGGATTATCGACCATGACACCGACGGCTCCATGGAGCTGAAGAAGCGCGAGGGCTACTTCTGATGATTTCGACCGAGGAGACGGATGTGACCCTGGTTTCGACGGCAGTGGACGCGGTGGATGCGCGCATCGAGCGGCAGCTTGCCGAAGACCGCGCGAAGGATCTGCTGCGCTTCAGCACCGCGGGCAGTGTGGACGACGGCAAGTCGACCCTGATTGGCAGGCTGCTCTACGACTCGCGCAGCGTGTACGACGATCACATTCAGTCGGTGACCAAGAACCAGGCGATTGATTTTGCCATGTTGACCGACGGCTTGCGTGCCGAGCGCGAGCAGGGCATCACCATCGACGTGGCCTACCGCTATTTTTCGACGGTGAAGCGCAAGTTCATCATCGCGGATACGCCAGGGCACGAGCAGTACACGCGCAACATGGCCACCGGCGCCTCCACCGCGGACGTGGCGATTGTGCTGGTGGATGCGCGCAAGGGCATTCTGGACCAGACGCGGCGGCACACGGCCATCAATGCGCTGCTGGGGATTCCGGTGGTGATTGCGGCCATCAACAAGATGGACCTGGTGGGCTTTTCGCAGGAGATTTACGACGAGCATCGCAAGGGCCTTGAAGCGTTGGCGGAACGGCTTGGAATTCCCGAGCTGATTACGGTGCCGGTGAGCGCGCTGGAAGGCGACAACATTGTGCATCGCAGCGAGCGGACGCCTTGGTACGACGGCCCTAGTCTGCTTGAACTGCTGGAGAGCGTGCCGCTGGCCATTGAGCGCACTGCAACCGGGCTGCGCTTTCCTGTGCAGCGCGTGGTGCGGCCGCATCAGGATTTTCGCGGCTTTGCGGGGCAGATTGCGTCGGGCACGGTGCGGCCGGGCGACGAGATTCTGACGCTGCCTGCGGGTCGCCGAACAAAGATTCGCTCGATTGAGACGTGGGAAGGCCAGCTGGCCGAGGCGCGGGCGCCGCAGTCGGTGGTGCTGACGCTGGAAGACGAAGTGGACCTGAGCCGCGGCGACATGATTGCCGCAGTTGCCACTCCGCCGCACAAGACGCGCCACTTTGAAGCGACCGTGGTGTGGATGCAGAATCGGCCGCTGGTTCCGGGAGCGATTTATCTGCTGAAGCACGCTTCGCAGACGGTGCGCGCGCGTGTGGTGGCCATCAAGTCGCGCATTGACGTGGAGAACCTGAACACGCTGGAGACCGCGCAACTGGGCCTGAACGATATTGGCGAGGTGGTGCTGGAGACCAGCCGGCCGCTGCTGGCGGATCTCTACAAGGACAGCCGTGCGACGGGCAGCTTCATCCTGATTGACCAGGAAGACAACGCGACAGCCGGTGCGGGCATGATTCGCGCGATTGCCGACGCGAGCGATGCGGCGGGACAAACGCTGAAGCCGCGCGGTGTGCTGTTTGTGGGCAATCGCAGTGGGCTGGCGGCCGAGCTGGAGCAGAAGCTGCTGGCCGTGGGCGCACTAGTGCTGCGCACGCGCGCGGAGGTTTCGCAGCAGCTGGTGACGATTGCGCGGCTGGGCGCGGTGGTGCTGGTGGAGAGCGATGAGAGCGCTCCGCTGATGCTGACCGCGGTGCATACGGCGATTACGACGCCGCACGAAGTGAACTTCGACGAGCCGGACGAAATTCTGGACGAGCTGGAACGCCTTGGCGCGATTCCCAATGGAGAAGAGAATGACAACGGCCTGGGCATCTGAGGCGGAGGAGCGCGCCACCGCGGCGCAGCAGTTTGTGGCAGCGCACCTTGCGGGCGCGGAGCGTCCGTGCGTGACCAGCAGCTTTCAGGCAGAGGACGTGGTGGTGCTGCACATGGTGCGTGCGCTGCTGCCGCAGGTGCCGGTGATCTTTCTCGAAACGGGATATCACTTTCCAGAGACGCTGGAGTATCGGGACCGCATGGCGCGGGAGTGGGGACTGAACCTGCTCAACGTGTCGGCGGAGATGACGGTGGCCGAGCAGGAGTCGCAGTTCGGCATTTTGAACCAGACCGCGCCGGACCGCTGTTGCGGCATTCGCAAGGTGGAGCCGCTGTTTCGCGCGCTGAGCGCGCACGACGTGTGGGTGACAGGGTTGCGGCGCGAGCAGTCGAAGTCGCGCGCCAACCTGCAGGCGGATGAAGAGTTCAAGCTGCCGGGCAATCAGCTGATTCGCAAACTGAGCCCGCTGGCCGATTGGACCACGCGTGACGTGTGGCATTACGCGGAGAAGAACGGGATTCCACTGCTGCCTTTGTACGAGCAGGGCTACACCAGCATTGGCTG
>DASVLI010000040.1:0-10348 GCA_036384955.1 Occallatibacter sp. | reverse complement strand
AACAGGGTGGCGGCGAGAGAGAAACGCATACAAACCTCCAAAAGTGTGGCGCAGAAACAATAAATCGATTTTGTGAAGATGCGCAAGCCGCCCTGTGCGGAGAAACGTACAATGCTGCCATGCATCTCAATCTGTTTCGTTTGCGAATCCTCGCTCCGGCCGCGTGTCTCTTGCTGGGCGCCTCGTTCGCCGCTGCGCAGTCCCCGCTGCCCACTGCCTCCGCCGCCGACCGTGCCGAGGCCCGCGCCATCTTCAAGCAACTCATCGAAATCAACACCACCGACACCCCAAAGGGAAGCGTGACCGCGGCCGCCGTCGCCATGCAGAAGCGCTTTCTCGACGCCGGTTTTCCCGCCGCCGACATGCAATTGCTGGGCCCCGCGCCCAACAAGCAGAACCTCATCGTGCGCTATCGCGCGGCCTCGCCGTCCAGGGAAAAGCCGGTGCTCTTTCTCTGCCATCTTGACGTGGTGGAAGCGCTGCCTTCCGACTGGCACACCGATCCGTTCCAGTTCATTGAGAAGGACGGCTACTATTACGGTCGCGGCACGCAGGACATGAAGGAGTCCGACGCCGTCGTCGCCGCCACCTTCCTGCGCCTGCATCGCGAGGGCTACAAGCCGAAGCGCGATCTCATCCTCGCGCTCACTGCCGACGAGGAAGGCGGCAAGTTCAACGGCCCGCAATGGCTCGTCCAGAATCATCGCGGCCTGGTCGATGCTGCCTTCGTCATCAATCCCGATGCGGGCGGCATCATGCTCGACCACGGCGTGCCCACTCTCGCGGCGGTCGAGGCCACCGAGAAGGTCTACGCCGACTACCAAATCACTGCACGCAATCCCGGTGGGCACAGCTCACTGCCGCGCCCGGACAACGCCATCTATGAGCTCACCACCGCACTCAACAAGCTGGCCGTCTACTCGTTCCCCTTCGAGCTGAACGGCGTCACGCGTGAATATCTCGCCAGCCTCGCCAGGCAGAAGCCCGGCCAGACGGCCGAGGACATTGAAGCCATTCTGGCCACGCCGCCGGATATGGCATCTGCTGCGCGGCTGAGCCAGGAGCCCGGCCTCAACTCCAACTTCCGTACCACCTGTGTGGCCACGCGCCTCAGCGGCGGCCACGCCAACAATGCGCTGCCCCAAACCGCGCAGGCCAATGTCAACTGCCGCATCTTCCCTGGCCACTCGCCCGAGGAGATTCGCAAGCAACTCATCGAAGTCTTCGGCGATTCCAAACTGACCGTGAAATATGTCTCTGACGGTGGTGTGGTTTCTGAGACAGCGCCCGAGCGCAAAGCCATCGCGCCTCCGCCGCCTATCAAGCAGGTCTTCGATCCGCTCACCCGCATCACCCAGCAGATCTGGCCGGGCATTCCCGTCGCACCGGTGATGGAAAACGGCGCCACCGACTCCATCTACTTTGCTCAGGTCGGAATTCCCAGCTACGGCTACTCGGCCATCGCCCTGGAGCAGGACGATGTGCGTGCGCACGGGCAGGACGAGCGGCTGCCGGTGGATTCCTACTGGAAGGCGCTGGATTTCTTCTACTCGTTTACCAAAGCGCTGGGCGGTGAGTAGCGCCTAGCGCTTGCTCACCGATTGCGCAATCGAGAACTCGCGCGAGTAGCCTGAGGGCGCCGCTGTAATGCGCGCCTTCAGCTTGCCCTTCGCGTCGCAGGTGTACTCCTCGCGAATGGTGATGCCGCGCGGGTTGAACAGCATCTGCACCGGCAGCGCGCTCACGTCGCGCCCATCCTGCAGCGCCGGGTCGAAGGGAAACAGAATCTGCTCCCAGTTGGTGATTTCGCCGGTGGGCTGCCCGCTCTCGTCAAGCCGCGAACACTCCAAGTAGCGAAAGTGCCCGATGTTGTGCGCCGGCTGATACTCGCGCTCGGCATGCAGTGGCGGCTGGCCTGCCGCGGGCAGCGCAAGCCCGCGCGCAAAAATCAAATCGAAGACAATCGTGCCGCCCGAGTCGGCCTCGCGCCAGATGCCGAAATTCTGGTTGAAGCGGTCGCGCAGCGCGTCGGCCGCGGTCTCGGCGCGAATCGCCAGGCCAATCGCGCTGGCCGAACGCATGTATGCCGAGCGCCGCACCTTGCGTCCAAACGTCTCGCGCAAAATCCGCGCCACCGGAGGCAGCTCCGCGCCGCCGCCCGTCACATACAGCGTGTCCAGCGCGCTGTCTTCATGGCTGCTCAGCATGCGCTCCACCACTTCGCGCGTCTGCTCAATCAGCGGACGGCAGCGCTCGTAGTACGCGTCGGTCGTAATCGTCACCTGCTGCCAGCCCGCGCGTACGCGCTCCATGTCCAGCGTCACTTTGCGCGTGTTGGGATTCAGCGTCTCTTTCTTCTCGCGGCACTCTTCCAGCAGCCGGTAGCGCTCTGCCGCGTTCAGCTTGGTGCCGTTGCCCAGCGCCTCCACGGCAAGCTGCGCCAGAATCTCATCAAAGTCGTCGCCGCCCAGGCTTGGAATGCCGTCCGTCGCCTCCACCACGTGCTCGTCCTCGCCCATGGTCACCAGCGAAACGTCGAATGTGCCGCCGCCCAGGTCGTACACCACCAGCCCGCTGCCCGCGCGGTTCTTGCGCTCGTCGCTGTTGCGGTAAGCAAACTCAATCGCCGCCGCCGAGGGCTCGTTGATCAGCCCCATCACCTGGAAGCCCGCCTCCTGCGCGGCCTCTTCGGTCAAAAAGCGCTGATTGCTGTTGGCGCTTGCCGGCACGCCCAGCATTGCCTCCAGCGTCTCGTTCTTCTTCAGACGCAGATTTGAATTTGTCGTCAGTTGTGTGCGCAGTGCGGCCATCATCTCTGCCAGCACCTGCCGCAGCGGCACCTGCTGGCCGGCGGCTTGCACTACGCTGTGCGGATTGGCGCTGCGCAGCCAGCGCTTCAGCGAGCGCAGCACGGTCCAGCTCTCGTCTTCAAGAGCCGCAACCGCCTCCCAGCCGTAGCGCCGTTCGTCCCCGCGCAAGGCCGCCACCGGCGGAAACCAGTCGCGAAGCTGACCGTCCGGCGTCTCGAAGTTCACCAGCGGAAAGTTGCCCCGATCGACGGCGGCAACCACAATCCGCGTTGTTCCGAAGTCGATTCCGATGCGCATTTGCCTCCAGTGTACTGAAATCAAGTACGTTTGCAGCTGCAATCCATCGCCGGGCGGTGCAAAATCGGCGTCGCGGCCCAACTGCTAAACTTGAATTCGGATGATTCTCCCGTTCGTCCGCGAAGCATTTGCGGAGCTGGAGCAGTCGGGCGCTTTCGACCGCGTACAAAGGCACTTGAGCCTCGGTGCGGGGCGCAGACGTGTGTCCGGACTCACCGCCACCGCGCGCTCCCTCTACATTCCGCTCATGGCCCGCGCCGCGCGCCAGCCGGTCGTGGTCGTCACCGCCGACAACAAAGCCGCCGAAGCCCTTGAGCTGGCGCTGCGCTCGGGCTGCGAGCTGACCGGCGCCATCGACGTCGCGCGCGTGGTGCGCCTGCCCGCCCACGACGTGCTTCCGTTTGAAAATCTTTCGCCTCACCCCGACGTGCAGGAGCAGCGCGCCGCCGCATTGTGGAAGTTCGTCACCGGCGCGGTCTCCATCCTCATCGCCCCGGCCGAGGCTGCCGCCATGCGCCTCTTTGACCGCGACTACTACGCCAGCCTGGCCGTCACCCTGCGCCGTGGCGAAGAAGTCGACATCGAGGTGTTGACCGCGCACCTGGCCAGCGTGGGCTACACGCAAATGGATCTGGTGGAAATGCCCGGCCAGTTCACACGCCGCGGCGGCATTCTCGACATCTACTCGCCGGAGAGCGACCGGCCCATTCGCATCGAATTTTTCGGCGACGAGATCGAAACCATCCGCAAGTTCGATCCCGAAACCCAGCGCTCGCACTCCGGCCTGGACGAAGCCCAGATTCTTCCGCTCACTGAAACCCCGGTTACCGAGCGGCTGCTGGCCGCCGTGAACGCGCGCCTCAGCCGCCAGCGCGTGGAGAGCGACGAGGACGACCAGGAATTCGCCGAGGAAGTTGCCGCTGCCGGCGGAGTCAGCGTCTTTCCCGGCTGGGAGTTCTTCAGTTGCGTGGCCGGCGCGGAGCGTACACTGCTGAGCCTGCTGCCCAAGTGCGCGCTCTTTGTGGAAGAGCCCGCGATGGTCAAAAACCAGATTGAGCGCTGGTGGAGCAAGGTCGAGCAGCGCCATGAGCGCAGCGGCATCGGCTCGCTCATCCGCCCGGAAGACATCTACATCCGCCCCGAAGTGCTGGAGGCGCAGTTGCAGTCGCATCCCGGCCTCGATCTCGACCAGCTCGGCGCGGTCGACGTGCTTGAGGACGACAGCACGCTCGGTGAAATCGCATTCAACTCGCGGCCCACGCTGCGCATGCACGGCAACATCGCCGCATTGGCCGAGCAGTTGCGCAACTTGATGGCCGCCGATCAGCGCGTAATTCTGGCCGTGCACTCGCAAGGCGATGTGGAGCGCATGGCCACCGTGCTGCGCGAGTATCAGCTTCCGTATCGCCTGGGCAGCCGCGCGCCGCAGCATGGCGACACCATGTTCGACGAGGCCAGCTATCTGGCCGGCGATTTGCGCGTGCCCATCATCGCTCGCACCCAGCTCGCCAGCGGCGTCAGCTTTCCCAATGCCAACCTCATCGTCTTCGGCGCCAACGATCTCTCCGACGACGCCGACGTAACCGCGCGCCCCGAGCCGCGCAAATCCAAAACCGCCGCCTTCGTCTCCGACTTCCGCGATTTGACCATCGGCGATTACGTCGTCCACGTGGAGCACGGCATCGCGCAGTATCAGGGCCTCAAGGAGATTGTGCAGGACGGCCTCGCCGTCGAGTTCATGATTCTGGAGTTCGCCGAGCAGGCCAAACTCTATGTGCCGCTCACGCGCCTCGACCTGATTCAGAAATACCGCTCCACCGATGCCGGCCCCGCGCCGGTGCTCAACAAACTCGGCTCGCAGCAGTGGAGCAAGACCAAGGCCCGCGTGCGCAAGGCCATGCAGAACATGGCCGGCGAACTGCTCAAGCTCTACGCCGAGCGCCACACCGCGCAGGGAACGGCTTTCGCCGCGGACAACGAATTCCAGCGCGAGTTCGAGGACTCGTTCGATTACAACGAGACCGACGATCAGCTCTCCGCCATCTCCGCCATCAAGCTCGACATGGAATCGACCACGCCCATGGACCGGCTGCTATGCGGCGATGTGGGCTATGGCAAAACCGAAGTCGCTATGCGCGCCGCTTTCAAAGCCGTGCAGGATGGCAAGCAGGTCGCCGTGCTCACGCCCACCACCGTGCTCAGCTTTCAGCACTTCGAGACCTTCAAAAAACGCTTCTCGCAGTTTCCCATCAAGGTGGAGATGATCTCGCGCTTCCGCACCGCGAAGGAACAGAAGCTCATCGTGGAGCAGGTGGAGACCGGCAAGGTCGACATCCTCATCGGCACCCACCGGCTGCTCTCGAAAGACATCAAGTTCCAGGATCTCGGCCTGCTCGTCGTCGACGAGGAGCAGCGCTTCGGCGTGCGCCACAAGGAGCGCCTGAAGCAGATGCGCAAGGAAATTGACGTGCTCGCCATGTCTGCCACGCCTATTCCGCGCACGCTGCATATGTCGCTTGTGGGCCTGCGCGATATGAGCGTCATTGAGACGCCGCCCAAGGACCGCATGGCCATTCAAACCGTGGTGGCCAAGTACGATGAGAAACTCATCCGCTCTGCCGTCGAAGTCGAGCTGGAGCGCGGTGGCCAGGTTTACTTCGTGCACAACCGCGTCGAGTCCATCTACGAAATCGCCGCGCGTATTCAGGAGCTGGTGCCCGCCGCGCGCGTTGTCGTCGGCCACGGTCAGATGGGCGAAAGCGATCTCGAAAGAGTGATGCTGGCCTTCATGCATCACGAGTACGACGTGCTGGTGGCCACCACCATCATTGAGAATGGCCTCGACATTCCGCTGGCAAACACCATGCTCATCAACCGCGCCGATCGTCACGGCCTCAGCGAGCTTTACCAGTTGCGCGGCCGTGTGGGCCGCTCCAATCGCCGCGCCTATGCCTATCTGCTCATCCCGCAGGAAAAAGAGCTGAGCGACATCGCCCGCCGCCGCCTCGCCGCGCTCAAGGAGTTCAGCGACCTCGGCGCCGGCTTCAAAATCGCCGCGCTCGATCTGGAATTGCGTGGCGCCGGCAACATGCTCGGCGGCGAGCAGAGCGGCCACATCGAAGCTGTCGGCTTCGAGCTCTACACGTCGATGCTTGAGGCCGCGGTGAAGGAGATGAAGGGCGAAGGCGCGGAAGAGCGGCCCGCGGTGCAAATGAGTCTGGGCATCGCGCTGCGCATTGATGACGGCTACGTGCCCGAGGAGAACCAGCGCCTGCGCCTCTACAAAAAAATTGCCGGCGCGCAAAGCGAAAAAGAACTCACCGACCTGCGTGCAGAAATGCAGGACCGTTACGGCGCGCTGCCCGACGCCACCGTCTACCTGCTTGAGGCCGCATCGCTGCGCCTGGAGTGCGAGCGCATTGGCGTCACACAGATGGACCGCAAGCGCGGCGAGTTGCAGCTTCGCTTTACCGAGAACGCCGCGGTCGATCCGCAGCACTTGATGCGCCTTGTCGCGCGCAATGCCAAGCGCGGCGCGCAGTTCACACCTCAGGGCGTGCTCAAGTATCCTTTGGTATCCGCGCGGCCTGATGAAGTTCTGCTCGAAATCAGGGAATTGCTCGCCACCCTTGCTGCCAATCCGGTGTCCGCATGACTCCCGCGCACAATCCACTACGAGGAACGATGAAGAAAGCAGCCCGTTTTATTCTCTTCGGCGCATGTCTGGCTTTTGCATTGGAGGCACACGCATTGAGCGGTTCGGAGATTGCGGAGTTCGACAAAGCCGCCGACCAGTACATCGATCAGGTGCTCTTCCGCTATCAGCCCTCGCAGGGCACCATGGCGGGCTTGCACCAGTACGACACAGCATTGGAGGATTTTTCTCGCTCCTCCATCGAAAGCGAAATCACCGCACTCAAGAAGAGCGAGCGCCGCATCGCCGCCATCCCCGCCGGCCACGGCAAGCTCGATCTCGTCACGCGCGGCGACCGCAGCATGGTGCTGGGGCAAATCCGCTCGCGCCTGCTTTCGCTCGAGACCATTCGTACCTGGGAGAAAGATCCTGACATCTATCCCAGCACCGCGGCCAACGCGGCCTTCATCATCATTGAGCGCAAGTATGCCGCTCCCGACGCGCGGCTTCGCTCGCTGATTGCGCGCGAGAAGCAGATGCCCGCGCTGTTCACCGAGGCGCGCGCCAATCTGAAAAACCCGCCGCGCATCTACACCCAGATCGCCATCGAGCAGTTGCCGGGCACCATTCACTTCTTTGAGCGCGATGTGCCGCTGGCTTTTGCCGAGTCTCAGGACGCTGCCGCCAAAGCGGAGTTCGCGCGCACCAATGCCGCCGTGATTGCCACGCTCAACGATTACCTCGCATGGCTCAAGAGCGATCTGCTGCCGCGCTCCAACGGCGACTTCCGCATCGGCGCGGACACATTCCAAAAAAAGCTCGCCTACGACGAGCTCGTCGATACGCCGCTCGACAAGCTGCTGCAAGTTGGTTATGCCGACCTGCACAAAAATCAGACGGAGTTCCGGCGCATCGCAAAACAGCTTGAGCCCGGCAAGGATGCCCCCGCAGTGCTCGACGAACTTGGCCGCCAGCATCCCGCGCCAGACCAACTGCTGGCCACCTTCCGCGCCACCTTCGCCGGCCTGCAGCAATTCATTCGCGCGCACCAGATTGTCACCATTCCCTCCGACGTGCAGCCCATCCTGGAAGAGACGCCGCCCTTCATGCGCGCCACCACCTTCGCCTCCATGGACACGCCTGGCCCCTTCGAGAAAAACGTCACCGAGGCGTACTTCAACGTCACGCTGCCCGATGCAGCAATGACGCCGGAAGAGGTCGAGGGCTTCATGCACTCGTTCAACATCGGCACTGTCATCTCCACTTCGGTGCACGAGGCCTACCCCGGCCACTACGTGCAATTCCTCTGGACCCCCAAGGCTCCCACGCGCGTGCGCAAACTCCTCGGTTCCAACACCAACGCCGAGGGATGGGCGCACTACTGCGAGCAGATGATGCTCGACGAGGGCTACGGCCAGCCCGGCGCCGGCGCAAAGGATGAGCGCGAAGCGCAGTTCCTGCGTCTGGGCCAGTTGCAGGACGCTTTGCTGCGCGATGCGCGCTTCATCGTCGGCATTCAGATGCACACCGGCAAAATGACCTACGACCAGGCCGTCGAGTTCTTCCAGCACGAAGGCTTCCAGTCAAAAGAAACCGGCGTGGTGGAGAGCAAGCGCGGCACCAGCGACCCAACGTACCTCTACTACACGCTGGGCAAGCTGGAAATTATGAAGCTGCGTGACGATATGAAGCAGAAGCAGGGTGCGGCCTTCTCGCTCAAAAAGTTCCACGACGATTTTTTGAGCCAGGGTTATCCGCCCATTTCCATTGTGCGTCAGGCTATGCTGGGAGACGACTCGCCCGCGCTTTAGGCGCACGCTGCAGCCGGAGCCGCGCATCGCGCCGCTCCGCTTGAAGGATGGAGAGTTCCAATGAGTAAGCCCGTTCGTACCGCAGTCTTTCCCGCCGGCGGCCTGGGCACGCGCTTCCTGCCTGCCACCAAGGTCATCCCCAAGGAAATGCTGGCGCTGGTCGACAAGCCCATCATCCAGTACGGCGTGGAAGAGGCCATTGACTCCGGCATCGAGCACATCATCATCATCACCGGCCGTGGCAAGGGCGCCATGGAAGACCACTTCGACCACAGCTTTGAGCTGGACGCAACGCTGGAGCGCCGCGGCAAAACCGAGCTGCTGGCCGTCTCGCGCGGCGTCGCCTCGCTGGCGCGCATCAGCTACGTCCGCCAAAAGGAACCGCTTGGTCTGGGCCACGCGGTACTCTGCGCGCGCGAGCTGGTGGGCGACGAGCCTTTTGGCATCATCCTGCCCGACGACGTAATCGACGCCGAGGTGCCATGCCTCAAGCAAATGATCGATGTCTTCAACGAGCGCGGCGGCTCCGTGCTGGCCACGCAAACCGTTGAAGGCCCCGGCATCAGCGCCTATGGCGTGCTGGCCGGATCGCCCGACCCCGTCAACCCGCGCATCTACAACTGCACCGGCATGGTGGAGAAGCCGAAGTTCGAAAACGCGCCGTCCAAGCAGGCCATCATTGGCCGCTACGTGCTTACGCCGCGCGTCTTTGAGCTGCTGGCCGCCACACCGCCCGGCGCCGGCGGAGAAATCCAGCTCACTGACGGCATCAAGGCGCTGCTCAAAGAGGAGAAGGTCTTCGGCTACACCTTCGAGGGCAAACGCTTTGACGCCGGTGACAAGTTCGGCATGCTGCAGGCCACCGTCGAGTTCGCGCTCAAGCGCCCCGAGTTCGGCGAGAAATTCAGGGATTACTTGAAGAGCCTGCCACTGTAGCGCGCGTTACTCGCGGCTGTCCGCGAATCGCCCCGCGTTAATCCAGCAGCGTGTGGCCAGCGTGCAAAGGCCATCCTGCTGGAAGCGCTCGAAGAGCTGCCGCAATCCCGTCTCGAAGGCAGGGAAGTCCTCGGCCTCCGGCAGCGGCGCATGCGAGTGCGAAAGCGCAAGCCCGCGTAGCTGCTCCCAATCCAGCTGCATCTCTCCGGGAATCTCCGCGTGGTGCATTGCGCCGCCCGCGAAAAACTCGCCCAGCCGCTGATAGACCGCGTAGCTGGCCCGCGTGCTGGCATGGATCTTCAACGCTGCACGGAACAGTGCTTCCAGTGCCTCGTTCTCCGCGCGCCCATGCTCCTCGCGTCCGCCGGCAACGATGACAACCCATCCACCCGGCTTAAGAATGCGCCTGAACTCGTGCATCGCACGCTCCGCGTCAAACCAATGCAGCGCGCGCCCGGTGGCAATCATGTCAACAGATCCATCCGCCAGTGTCGTCTCTTCCGCTGCGCCAGCCACAATGCGAAACTGCGCGTCGCCTTCATGCAGCTCCGCACACAGCGCACGCATCTCCTCGTTGGGCTCCACCGCAATCACCGTGTTGCCATTCTCTCGAAACACATCGCCCAGCATGCCGGTGCCCGTGCCAACGTCGGCCACAGTCCACACCGGTTGCAGGCCGCACCACGCGCGCAGCAGCGGCAGAATCGCCTCCGCATCGTAGCGCTCGCGGAAACGCGCGTACACGCCGGCCTTTCCTGTGAATTTTTCGCGATTGTCTACGGGCGCTGCGTCTTCGTCGGCCTGCATTACGCCTTCCACTTGATGTTGCAGCCAATCGAAGGCCGCTGATCGCCAAGCGG
>DASVLI010000039.1:0-17787 GCA_036384955.1 Occallatibacter sp. | reverse complement strand
TCCTTATTGAGTAACGGTTAACAAGGGTATTTGGGTACGCCGCGGAGTCGTCCGCGACAGGGGGATGAATGAGGAAGCCGCACGAATGTGAGGAACATGCTTCACTCGGGCACACTTGTTCGATGCTCCACCGTTGCCGGTGGCACCAGGTTGAATTGCAGGTATCAACCTAAGAATACTGCGAAGTGGGACCGTGCGAAAACCACAGCGCCGGTATGTCTCAATGTGGAACTACCCTGCGCACCGCGATTCCCACACCAGACGCGCCGCGGTCAGGTCTTCGATGGCCATGCCTACCGTCTTGAAGACAATGCGCCGGTCGCGCGGAATCTCCTCGACAGCACGCCCCAGCAGCACTTCGCCAATCTCCGCGTCCACCTTGGCGCCGCTCAGCCGCACATCGCCCGACTCGCGCTCCACGCATTCGCGCGACTCAGCCACCACAAAGCTCGACAGCATGGCCTCGTCGTCCAGCTCGCGCAGGTTGGCGCCCGTCGCGCCCACAGCCAGCACCAGCGCATTTGGCTTCAGCCAGCGGCCCTCCAGCACTGGGCCGGGAGCAGCCGTTGCCGTCAGCACCACATCTGCTCCGGCGGCCTCTTCAATCCCCACTGCCCGCGCGCCGGTCGCCGCGGCCAGCTTCTCGGCATTGGCGCGCGTCCTGCTCCAGATGCGAATCTCTTCAAGCTGCGGCCACACATGCCGCATCGCCTCAATATGCGCGTGCGCCTGCACGCCCGAGCCCAGAATGCCAAAGCTCTTTGGCGCCTGCGCAAAGTGCAGCGGCGCCAGCGCCGCAAAGGCCACTGTGCACACTGCCGCCGTGCGCATCTCCGTAATCAGACGCCCATCCATCACCGCCAACGGCTCACCGGTCGAGCGGCGCAGCAGCTCAATCATGGCCATGTGCGTGGGCAGCCCTTTTTCCGCGTTGCCGGGATAGAACGTCACCGTTTTCACGCCCATCACGTCGCCGGCAATCGCCGGCATCACCGCGAACCAGCCATTGTTGAATCCCTCCGCATTGCCCGCACGCATAATGCTGCGCGCCGGCTGCACCACGCGGCCGGCAGAGTAGTCCATCAACGCCTGGCGAATGGCAGGAATCAGCGCCTGGTAGCGCAGATGTGCTTTCACTTCTGATTCGGGAATGTACATGGCAGGGTAAGAATATACCGCGCAAATCGCGGCACACAGATATCCAAAAGTGCTGTTAGCTGAGGGCTGAAGGCTGACAGCTGTTTCTAGTTCGGCTTGTTGTTTGACCGCCGCTTGAAGCGCTCATCCAGCGGCTTTCTGTTGCTGAAGCCGCTCTCCATGGAGTGCCAGTGCTCGATGGCCGTCTCGCCCATGCGCCAGCACAGCAGCACCACCTCGTCATCCACGCGGCAGGGGAAATCCAGCAGCCCTGTATCAAGATCTTTTACCTGCACGCCGATGGCATCAATCTCCGCCACCATCTCGCGCACGCTGGCCAGATGCGACTCCACCTCGGCGCGCATCTTCGCCGCCGCGGCCACATCCACGCGCATGCCGCCGGCAAAGTAGATTTGCCGCGACAGCTCCTGCAGACCGGCCTCGGCCTCCTCGGCCGCGCGCTTGCCTTCAATCGCGCGCTTCAGCAGCGACTCCAGCACCGGCAGCAGCGATTGCGCCTCGTCCACGGTAAAGATCTTCATGGCTGCACCTGTCTTAAGGATACGCCGGTTCCGGAGCGGCTTCCAGCACTGCTCTCACCCAATCTCCAGCATTCGGTCCAGCGCCACGCGCGCCCAGCGCTTCACGTCCGCACCCACTTGAATGCGGTTCACCACGCGGCCTTCCACCAGGTTCTCCAGCGCCCAGGCCAGGTGCTGCGGGCTGATGCGATACATCGTGGTGCACAGGCAGCCCGTGTCGTCCAGCGTGATAACGCGCTTACCCTTCTCGCGGAAGCGCCGCGCCAGCCGGTTCACCAGGTGAATCTCCGTGCCCACGGCGAACATCGTGCCCTCCGGCGCCTTCTCCACCATCGCAATCAGCTGCTCGGTCGAGCCCACACCATCGGCCTTCTGACACACTTCCCAGCGGCATTCGGGATGCACGATGACCTGAATCCCGGGATACTTGGCCCGCACCGCATCCACATGCCCCGGCAAAAAACGCTGGTGCACCGAGCAGTGTCCCTTCCACAGCAGAATGCGCGCGGCGGCAAGGCTGGCCTTCGTCTGTCCGCCTTGCAGCGCCCACGGATCCCATACCGGCATTTCGCTCATCGCCACGCCCATGGTGTGCCCCGTGTTGCGGCCCAGGTGCTGGTCGGGCAAAAACAAAATCCGCTTGCCCTGCGCAAAGGCCCATGTAAACGCTCGGCCCGCATTCGACGAGGTGCACACCAGCCCGCCGCGCTCGCCGCAAAACGCCTTGATGGCCGCGGTCGAGTTCATGTAAGTAATCGGCACATACTCGTCCGCGACTCCGGCAGCAGCCAGCCTGTCCCAGCATTCTTCCACCTGCGAAATCTCGGCCATGTCGGCCATCGAGCAGCCGGCGTTCAGGTCGGGCAAAATCACCTGTTGCCCGTCATGCCCCAGCACGTCGGCGCTCTCCGCCATAAAGTGCACGCCGCAAAACACGATGTACCGCGCCTCGGTCTCCGCGGCAATTTTTGAGAGCTTGTAGCTGTCGCCGGTGTAATCGGCAAAGCGGATCACTTCGTCGCGCTGGTAATGGTGTCCCAGCAAGATGGTGGACTTGCCCAGTTTGGCGCGCGCCGCGGCAATGCGCTCGTCCATGGTGTGGTCGGGCATGGCCAGGTAGTTGTCCAGGCTGCAAAGGGTCGCTGCGGCCTCCGCGGCCGCAATCTGCTCGTCGAGTACAGGATTCACTGTTTCCGCCTTCAGTTCGTCTGGCTCTTTTGGGTGCCGGCGAACGGGGATGTTGAAAGCCAGAGCCGCAGGGCAGCTCCATGGTTTGCAGTGGGTGCCAGTTCCGCCCACGGGGTTGTTGCAAACCTTCACTTCAATGGATGAGCGTACGCACCCGGATGAGTCAGATTTTAACAAATTTCGCATTTCAAGAAATTGTGCGACCCTCGTAGACACGTGCTCCGCACACAGGGGGCAAATCTATGAACGAATTGCAGAGAATCCTGGTAGGCAACGCCGCCGCCGCGCCGCCCTCGCACATCCTGGAGGGGCTCAACGAGAAGCTTGTCCACCGCAAGCCGGCCGGTGCGCCCCACTCCATCTACGAAGAGGCCTGGCACCTGGCCTACTGGCTTGAAATGTCTCTGGACTGGATCGGCGGCACCCCCACGCCTTACCCCTCCAGCGCCTCGGACGGCTTTCCCACGGTTCTCGACATGGAGAACGAGCTCTGGCCGGCACTGCATGCCCGCGTACTCGACGGGCTGGAGAGGACCACATCCGCAGCCGGTGAAACCTCCCAGCTGAACGTGCTGGTTCACTGCCCCTCTCAGCCGGGCTTCCCGGAGCGCTCCATGACGGTGCGCGAGCAGTTGGAAAACCTTGGCGCGCACAATGCCTATCACCTGGGCCGCATCGTTCTTTTGCGGCAACTGATGGGCTGCTGGCCGCCGCCCTCCGGCGGCGATACCTGGTAGCCGGCGACGCCGGTTTGTGAGTGCCGCGCGCGGGCAGGTATCATTGACCTTCGATGCTTGTATCGCCGCCAATTCAAATGGGCAGCCTCGGCATGGCCGACTCGCTGATTCTGATGGTGCTGGCGCTGGTCGTCTTTGGACCGCGCCGCCTGCCGCAGATTGGCCGCCAGCTGGGCAAGCTCATGTACGAGTTCCGCAAAGCCTCCAACGACTTCAAATTCCAGATGGAAGAGGAACTGAGGCTTTCCGAGGACGCGGATCGGCGCAAGAAGGAAGAGGCAGAGCGCCAGCGCCAGGCCGCACTTGCCCCTCCGGTGACGGAATCGACACCGGTCGCCGATCCCTACGCCACCGCGGCTACCGATGCGCCTTACCCGCCCGTTCCGCCCGCCGAACCAGAACAGCCCGCTGCCACAGAAGCCGCCGGCCCGCAAATCGCCCCGCCCTCCACTGGCGAGGTGGTGAGCGGCGCCCCACCCTGGCGCAAATATCAGTCCATGCACGCCGCGTCTTCTGAACCGGCCGCAGAAACCGCGGCCGCTGAAGCCGCGCTGCCTGCCGAAGCTGCCACACCCGCATCCGACTCTCCGGAGGCCTTGACCCACAATGGTTGACCCCGCGGATGCGATTGGCAAAGCTCGCCAGGCCGTAACGGAGCGCGCTGAACTGCCCGGCATGAGCCTGATGGAGCACCTTGAGGAGCTCCGCAAGCGCATCGTGCATTCGGCCATCTATCTGGCGCTCGGTTTTGGTGTAGCGTGGATTTTTCACGTCAAGCTGTTTGATCTGATTGACCGCCCACTGACCTTGATGGGCAAGCACCTGGTGTTCACGCATCCCATGGACTCGCTGAACATCTACATGCAGGTGTCGCTAATTGGCGGCGCCATTATTGCGTCGCCTTTTATCCTGTTCCAGGTGTGGCTGTTCATCGCGCCAGGTCTCTACCAGCGCGAAAGAAGATTTGTATGGCCGTTCATGGCGGCGACGGTCGGCCTGTTTCTGGGCGGCGCGGCCTTCGGCTACTTCTGGGTTCTGCCGGGCGCGCTGCATATTCTTATCGACGACTTCGGCAAGAACTTCACGCCGATGATCACCATCGAGGAATACTCAGGCTTCTTTCTTTCCATCATTCTCGGCCTGGGCATCAGCTTTGAATTGCCCATCCTCATTTTCTTTCTCGCCATGTTCGGCATCGTCAGCCCGCGCTTCTTGTGGAAGAACATCCGCTATGCCGTTCTCGCTGTCTTTGTGGTAGCGGCATTCATTTGCCCCAGCCCGGACCCGTGGACCATGTGCATTTACGCGGTGCCCATGCTGGCGCTGTATGTGCTGGGCATCGGCGTTGCGTGGTGGGTGCACCCCTCGCACCGCAGGGCGCGCGAGGCCAAATCGTAAGCCAGCCCGCGCCGCGTATGAGCAATAACCGGGCGTTACGTAATGATTCATGCCGGAGCGCGGCTTTGAAGGGGCACGGCTTTAGCCGTGCCGAAATCAGTTCAGAAAATATGCCGGGGCTTTAGCCCCTGAGGGATTTTGCATGCGCCACTTTGGAGCCACTGAATGACCAAGCTGCTCTCCCTCGCACTCTCCGCTGCCTTGTTCTTCACGGCCTCCGCCCACGCCCAGTCGTTTAGCGGCGGCCGCGCCTACCAATACGCACGTGAGTTCGCCTCCATCGGCCCGCGCTGGCCCACCAGCCCTGGACACCTGAAGGCAGAAGCCTACCTGCGCACGCACCTGAAGGGCACCGCCGTTGAAGAAGACACCTTCACCGCCGACACGCCCATCGGCCCGGTGGCCATGCGCAACTTCATCGCCCGCTTTCCCGGCAAAAAGAACGGCGTGATTGTGCTGGCCTCGCACTACGAAACCAACTACTGGCTGCGCAACATCAACTTTGTGGGCGCCAACGACGGCGCGGCCACCACCGGCCTGCTGCTCTCCATTGCCGACCAGCTTCGCACCCAGACCACCGGCGGCAAAAAGCTCGAAGGTTACTCTGTTTGGCTCGTCTTCTTCGACGGCGAAGAAGCCATCAAGAGCTGGTCGCAATCCGACTCCACCTATGGCAGCCGCCACCTGGCCGCCAAGTGGGGCCGCGACGGCACGCTTTCCCGCATCAAAGCCTTCATCCTGACCGACATGATTGGCGACCGCGACCTGAACATTCAGCGCGAAACCCGTTCCGCCGCCTGGCTGGTCGATCTGGTCTCCCAGGCCGCGAAAAAATTCGGCGACCAGCGCTACTTCTTCCAGACCGAGGAACCGGTGGAGGACGACCATCTGCCCTTCGTCCAGCGTGGAGTGCCGTCCATCGACCTGATCGACCTGGACTACGGCCCCAACAACAGCTACCACCACACCGCGCAAGACACCATCGATAAAATCAGCGCGCACAGTCTCAGCATCGACGGCGACGTCATCCTTGAAACCATGCGGCTGATCGGCATGCGCTAGCTCGTGCATTAGCATGAACCTATGATTGCTGGCGCGTCGCTGACCTGGTGGATCGGCTTTCACATCGCCGTCATTGCGCTGCTCGCAGTGGACGCATTGCTGCCTTCGCACAAGCGGGAGGGCGGCCCCTCGCATCGCGTGGCCTGGATCTGGACCGGCGTTCTGATTGTCGTCTCCATGCTCTTTGCCGTGTGGATTGGCTACGAGGAGGGCCGCCAGCGCGCGCTGGAGTGGGTGGCCGGCTACACCATCGAAACCTCGCTCAGCGTCGACAACCTCTTCGTCTTCCTGATCATCTTCCGCGGCTTTCACGTCTCCGCGCATCGCCAGCACACCGCGCTGTTATGGGGCGTGGCTGGCGCCGTCATCCTGCGCGGCATCTTCATCGCCGCCGGCGTCACGCTGCTGCAGCACTTTCACTGGGTCACCTGGATCTTTGGCCTGCTGCTGCTGTACGCGGCCTTCCGCCTGATGCGCGGCAGTTCCACCCACGACGCCATCCCGGGCTGGCTGCGCAACATGCATACCAGCAGAAGTTCGCTGCTTCCTGTAATCCTTGCCGTCGAACTCACTGATCTGCTTTTCGCCGTGGATTCAATTCCGGCAGTGCTGGCCGTCAGCCGCGATCCGTTCGTGGTCTATACCTCGAACATCGCCGCCATTCTTGGCCTGCGCTCGCTCTACTTCGCGCTTGCTTCGCTGCTGGACCGGTTGCGCTATCTGCACTACGGCCTGGCCGTGCTGCTGGCCTTTGTCGCTCTCAAGATGCTTACCGCGCAATGGTTCGAAATTCCCATTACGCTCTCGCTGGTCATCATCGGCGTCATTCTGGCCGCCTGCGCCGTGGCGTCGCTCGCCTTCGCGGGCCCCGTGTCTACCAAGCCTCAAAGTGAACAGGATTCCCACCACTAACCACCGAGTGCAACTGGAAGCGCGCGTCGTCGCGCCTGGGATAATCCAGCCGAAAGTGCGCGCCGCGGCTCTCCGTGCGTGCCAGCGCACTCACCAGAATCGCCCTGGCTACGCGGCACAGCGCACGCGCCTCTTCCATGCGACGGCTTGGCCCATGATGCCGGGCAAGCGCATCCACCTCCGCCGCGCACTCTTGCTGCGCAGCCAGCCCCGCGCGCAAAGTCGCCTCGTCGCGTAGCAAGCCGGCGTTACGCCACATGGCGCGCTGCAACCGCTGCACAATCGCATCCAGCATCGCCTCGTCCGCCGGCAGCGCACTTGCAATAGCCTGCTCCTCCACTGTTCTGCTCATCGGCAGCGCGTCGGCCAGCATGGCCTTGGCCGCGCGCGCGCCGAACACCAACCCCTCCAGCAGCGAGTTCGACGCCAGACGGTTCGCGCCATGCACGCCGGTACATGCAGCCTCACCGGCCGCGTACAACCCGCGCACCGTCGTTCGCCCGTCCAGATCAGTCTTCACGCCGCCCATCAGGTAGTGCGCCGCCGGCAGCACGGGAATCAAATCCTTCGCAAGGTCCAAACCATACTTCATCAAAAATGCGCTGATGCCCGGAAAGCGCTGATGCAAATCCATCCCCGTCACATGCCGCATATCCAGATACACCGGCTGCGCGCCGCCTTCGGTCGCGGCCTCGCGCGCAATGGCCCGCGCCACCACATCGCGCGGCGCCAGCTCCAGCAGCGGATGATAGCGCTCCATGAATCGCTCACCGCGCGCGTTGCGCAAATATGCGCCCTCGCCGCGCAGCGCTTCGCTCATCAGGAAGCGCGGTGCGCCGTCGAGAGCCAGCGCTGTGGGATGGAATTGATAAAACTCCATATCGGCCAGCTCGGCCCCAGCCTCGGCTGCCAGCGCAATGCCGTCGCCTGTCGCTACCGGCGGATTGGTCGTCTCGCTATACACCTGCCCCGCGCCGCCCGCGGCCACCAGCACCGCGCGCGCGGCCACCGTGCTCTGCTCGCCATCGCGCCCCAGCAGCCGGGCGCCGCCCACGCGCCCGTCCGCCGCGCAAAGCTCGGTCACCGTGGTCCACTCGGCAAATTGGATGCGCTTATGCGCACGCGCAAACTCAATCAATGACCGGCTGATCTCAGCGCCTGTCGCATCGCCATTGGCATGCAGAATGCGCGGCCGCGAGTGCGCGCCTTCGCGTGTCCGCAGCAAATGCCCATGCTCGCGGTCAAAGCGCGCGCCCCACTCCATCAGCTCCGCCACGCGCAGCGGACCCTCTTCCACCAGTACCGCCGCGGCCGCCTCGCGCACCAGCCCGTCACCCGCCGCCAGTGTGTCCTTCAGATGCAGCGCGACGTCGCCCTCATCCTCGCTGGCCACGGCAATGCCGCCCTGCGCGTAGTGCGTGTTCGACTCCGCCATGGCCTCTTTGGTGGCCACCAGCACGTCGCCGTGCTCGGCCAGCTCCACCGCCGCGCGCAACCCGGCCACGCCCGCGCCCATCACTACAAAATCCACTCGCGTCATAAACGACTAGGCTATCATCGCGGCTTCGAGCCAATCCCAGGCCTAAAACTGGCTCTTCTGCACCTGAAAGAACACCACGCGCAGTTCCTTTCTTGGCACAAAGCTCTTCGCCGTCACCTCGAAGGTGTCCGCGTCAATCTTTTTTACCGGCCCATCCCAGCAGAAACTCACAAAGTTCGTCTCGTGGTCGCTGCTTTTCGGCTGTCTGTGCACTCTCAACGTGAAATCTTCGATTGGAGTCTTCCACGAATTAGCTGTCGTCAGGATGAAGTCCACGTAGGCATACGGAGCATCCATGTCCTTGCTATCCGCAAACGCCTGTAACGTCCTTTGCAACCCACCATCAATGCAAAAACTTTTCAGCTCGTTCGCTGAACTCGCATCTGTACTTCCGGTACGCATACCGTACTTGATGCTGTTCTCTGCCCCTTCTACCGGCGTGTATGTATGCCGGATGTGCACTGTGTCGTGCGCAGGGAATTTCTGCTGCCAGTAGTACTTCTTCCTCACCACCCATTGCGGAATGCCATCCTCGTCGATGGCGCCAGCATTTTGAAGCGCCTTGCGCTTGACCGCTTGAAGCCTCATTACGTCCGGCGCCGGGCCGTACTCGTCTGAGGCACGACCGAAGCTGGCGATATCCACTCCGGACTGCTTGAGCAGTTTTGTGGCTTCTCTTCCCTTCACAAATGCACGAGCCTCGATCTGAAACGAGATTGGCTCGCCATACACCCAAAGGCGAAAATCGTCGAAGCCTTCCCACCGGATCGGCGGCGCGTTGGGATCGTATTGATAATCGGGGACAGGAAAAGCCACCGTCGTGGTCACATCCTCGTCGCTGTCATTCCGAAAGTCGTAATCAACCACCACCCGGTCGATCGAAATCTCCAGCACTTCCTTCGCCATCACAATGCGTGTCTCGCGGCCCATCACCACCACGCCGCCCGCGGAGATGGACGCATTGCCGTCGTCAGCGGAGATTGGAATCGCACAAAGAAGAAGCAGGCAAAGAGATGCGGCGTATTTGGCTTTCATAGCGCAGCCATTCTTACATATATCCGGCTCTCGCCTGCGGGCAGATTTCCTGCCATTCATCCAGCGGTGTGGCCAATTAAGATAAGAGCAGCCGTGCAAACCATCAAAGTCGAAACCCCGTCGGCGCGTTACAGCGTCTTCACTGGCAGCGGCCTCCTGGCCTCGCTCGCTCCACGCATCCAGGCCGTGGCGGGCAAGCTGCCGCGCCGCATCTTCGTCCTCACTTCGCCGGAGATCTGGGCGCTGTGGGGCCCTACGTTTCTCTCCTCGTTTCCCGAGCCGCCCATCGCGCTCTTTCTGCCCCCGGGCGAGAAGTTCAAAACCATCGCCAGCGTCGACAAGCTGCTGCGCCAGATGGTGCGCGCAGGCGGCGACCGCGGCTCGCTGCTGATCGCCTTTGGCGGCGGCATTGTGGGCGACGTGGGCGGTTTCCTCGCTGCCATCTTCATGCGCGGCATCCGCTACGTGCAGGTGCCCACCACCTTCCTCGCTCAGGTCGATTCATCGGTCGGCGGCAAAACCGGTGTCAATCTGCCCGAGGGCAAGAACCTCGTCGGCAGCTTTCATCATCCGCTGGCCGTCTTTGCCGACATCGGCGTGCTCTCCACCCTGCCCGCGCGCGAGCTGCGCTCCGGCCTGATGGAAAGCATCAAGGCCGGCATCATCCGCGACCGCGCCCTGGTCCGCTACCTCGAAGAGAACGCGCCCCTGGTGCTTGCGCGCGATGCAAAGGCCCTCGAAAAAGTCATCGCCGCATCCATCCGCATGAAGGCCGCCGTGGTCAACAAGGACGAGCGCGAGAACGGCCTGCGCATGATTCTGAACCTCGGCCACACCGTGGGCCACGCCATTGAGCAGGCCACGCGCTACAAGGTTCTGCTGCACGGCGAGGCCGTCGGCTGGGGCATGATCGCCGCGCTCTACCTGGGCGTGCGTCGCCGCGCGCTTACGCCGCAACAGGCCACACGTCTTGAGGCGCTCATCCATCGCTACGGCCCTCTGCCCGCGCTCAAGCTGCGCGCCGCGCGCCTGCTGGCCGCCACCGGCGCCGACAAGAAAAACACCGGCGGCGTGCGCCGCTTCGTGCTACCCGTCGGCATTGGCGACGCCGGTGTCGTCGAAGATGTGACCAACGCCGAGCTGGAAGCGGCCATCGGCTACATGCTGGTCCACGCCGCGGAGCCGCGCCGCGGATGACCGTCGCCGGAGCCAAGCCGCAGGGAGCCACCGACGAAGCCAGCGCCGCTGCCTCCGTGCAGCAGATGTTCAACTCCATCGCGCCGCGCTACGACCTGCTCAACCACGTCCTCTCCGCCAACATCGACAAGCTGTGGTGGCGTCGCACCGCGCGCCGCTTCCGCGCCGTCCTCGCCAACCCCGAATCGCGCATCCTCGACATCTGCTGCGGCACCGGCGACATGACCCTCGCGCTGCTGCGTCATCGTCCCGCCGGCGCGCAGCCCATTCTCGCCGCCGACTTCGCCCGCGCCATGCTCAGCCGAGGCGCGCAGAAATTCGCCGCACGCGATGTTGGCCAGCCCACCGCTGTCGCGCTGGAGGCTGACGCGCTTCATCTGCCCCTGCGCGCCGAATCGCTCGACCTCGTTGTCTCCGCCTTCGGCTTCCGCAATCTGGCCAACTACGAGGCCGGACTGCGCGAGTTCCATCGTGTGCTCAAACCCGGCGCGCAGCTCGGTATTCTCGACTTCAGCGAGCCCGGCGGCCTCATCGGCAAGGCCTATGCCGTCTACTTCCGCCGCGTGCTGCCTGCCATCGGCCGCCTTCTTTGCGGCAAGGACGGCCCCTATAACTATCTGCCGTCCTCGGTGGGCAATTTTCCGCCGCCGCCGCAAATGCTCACCCTAATGCGCGCCTGCGGGTATGCGGACTGTCAATGGCAGCCCTACACTTTCGGCATCGCGGGGTTGTACACCGCCACGCGCTCCGCGTAGCCTAGGGAGGCGATGCCTCTGGCCACCTCCAGCTTGCCGCAGTCCGCTCCCGCCGCGCACTCCGCGGAGAAGCGCCAGGTCGCGCTCAACTCCATGACGGCTGCCGCCGTGATGACCGTGCTGAAAATCGCCGCAGGCATCTTCTCCGGCTCGCTCGGCATTCTTTCCGACGCGGCGCACTCCGGCCTCGACCTTGCCGGCGCAACGCTCACCTTTTTCTCCGTCAACGTCTCCGACAAGCCCGCCGACGAGGACCACACCTACGGCCACGGCAAGATCGAGAATCTCTCGTCCTTCGTCGAAATCGGCTTGATGGCCATCTCCTGCGTGTGGATCATCTGGGAGGCGATGCAACGCATCGTCAGCCACACAGTTGAGCTGCGCCACTCCGTATGGCCCATGCTGGTATTGCTGCTCTCTGTCGCCGTCGACTACTGGCGCAGCCGCAAGCTGGCCGCCGTCGCGCGCCGCACCGGCTCGCCCGCGCTCGCCACCGACGCCTTTCACTTCGCCAGCGACATCTGGTCCACACTCGCTGTGCTGGGCGGAGTCGCCGCCAACTGGATTGGCACCGCCTTCCACATCGGCTGGCTGCGCTACGCCGACCCATTCGCCGCCGTGGTCGTCTCGCTCATGATTCTGCGCATCACCGTGCACCTGACGCGCGAAACCGTGGCCGCGTTGATGGACGAAGTCCCCGCCGAAACCCGCCGCCGCATCGTGCGCGAGGTGGAGCAGGTCAGCGGAGTGCTGGCCGTGGAGCAGGCGCGCGTGCGCCGCGCCGGCCCCTCGTATTTTGCCGACCTCACGCTGGCCATGCCGCGCCGCGCCACCTTCGAGCACACCGGCGAACTGGTCCGCGCCGCCACTTCAGCCGTGCATCGCGCCCTGCCCGGCGCCGATGTTGTCATTCACACCATTCCGCGCCAGGAAGAAACCGAAAGCATCTTCGACCGCGTGCGCGCCGTGGCCCTGCGCAACAACGTCAGCGTGCACGAGCTCAGCATGCAATCGCACCACGGCAAGCTGCGCGTGGAGCAGCATGTGGAGCTGAACGAAAACCTGCCTCTGCTTGAGGCGCATAACTTCGTTACCATGCTCGAAGCCGAGATTCTGCGCGAAACGCCTGAAATCGATTCCGTACTGACCCACATTGAAAGCGAGCCGGCCACCATCGAGCAGCCGCATGTAGCGCTCGACGAGGATCGCCGCATTGAGCAGGCGCTGCGCGCGGCAGCCGAAGCCTTTCCTGATATCAGCGACGTGCACGAGGTCCTGGTGGGCCGCGCCGGCGAGCACGTCACGCTAGCCTGCCATTGCTCTCTACCCGATGACATGCCCATGGGCCGCGTCCACGAGATCATCACCGCGCTCGAAGACCGCTTCAAGCTTGCCTGCCCCGAGGTTTATCGCGTCACCATCCACCCCGAACCTGTCACCGATAACACCCGCTGAAAGAGCACACCGATGATTGTCCACGCCGATTGGCAGCACGATGAAGTTCTAAACGCCACCGCGGAAAACGGCAATACCATCACCATCGATGCCAATTCCGCGCATGTCGATGGCCCTGGCCCGTTGGAAATCGTGCTGATGGGGCTCTGCTCCTGCACCTCGGTCGATGTGGTCAGCATTCTGAAGAAGAAGCGCCAGCCCTTCACCGGCCTGCGCGTCACAGCCCAGGCAGAGCAGGCGCCCACGCCGCCGCGCGTCTTCGTGCGCATTCATCTTATCTACACGGTCCGCGGCACGGGTCTAAGCCGCAAAGCGGTGGAGGACTCGGTCGCCCTCTCCAAGAACAAATATTGCTCGGCTTCAATCATGCTGGGGAAGGCTGCCGAAATCGATTACGAAATCGTCTACCCCGATGGAGAACCCGAGCCATGAGCCGGCAGTTCTTTTCCAATCTCTTTGGCACTGTCTCGCTGCTGATGGCACTGGTGGCGGTGGCTCTGCTTTCGGCCATCACCACCATGCACTTCGCCATTCATGGCGCGGAAGTGCAGGTGCCCGCGCTGAAAGGCATGACCGTAGCCGAGGCGCGCAACCAGGCCGCCGGACTCGGCCTCAACCTCGGCGTCGACAATCGCTACTACTCGGCCGACGTCGCCGCCGGACACATCCTCACCCAATCGCCCGCACCCGGCTCGGTGGTGCGCCGCGCCTGGCGCGTGCGCGTCTCGGAAAGCCTCGGCGCGCAAAAAGTCGATGTCCCCGACACCGTGGGCAACGACACGCGTGTCGCTGCCATGCACCTGGAGCGTGCGGGGCTTGAAGCTGGCTCCATTGTCCAGCTTCCCTTCGCCGGCGCCGCTCTCGGCACGGTCATCGCGCAGGACCCGCCCGCACACGCGCAAGGCATTGCACGGCCCAGCGTAAATCTGCTGATTGCCGCGCCCGCTGATGCGCCAGACGGCTTTGTCATGCCCAGCCTCGTCGGCCTGCCCGTCGTTACCGCGCAATCCACGCTCACCCAGGCCGGCCTCAAGCCCGGCACGCCGCGCTTTGTTGATGCATCCGCAGCCACTGCCGCGAACGCACCTGCCTCTTCCGGCACCGTCGTCACGCAGCAGCCAGTGGCCGGCGCGCGCGTCGACACCGACACCGCCATCGTCCTCAACGTCGCCAAATAGACGGCGTCGCAAACGCGCCTTCGCGCATCCAATCGTCAGATGGCTTCATCCGGCAGTGAGTCAAATCAGGAGGGCCCTGCGCGGCTTCCGCTCTCGCATGCATGGCGCGCGCTGCGTCATCGCAACTTCCGCCTTTTCTTCGGCGGGCAAAGCATCTCGCTCATCGGCACGTGGATGACACGCATTGCCACCTCGTGGCTCGTCTATCGCCTCACAGGCTCTGCGTTGCTGCTTGGTACTGTCGGCTTCGCCGGGCAAATTCCCACCTTCCTGCTTGCGCCGCTGGCCGGCGTCATCGTCGATCGCATTGATCGCCGCAAGGTTCTTGTGTGGACCCAGGCCCTCGCCATGCTGCAATCGCTGCTGCTGGCCTGGCTCACCCTCTCCCACCGCATCACCATTGGGCAAATACTCGCGCTCAGCGCCATGCAGGGCGTTATCAATGCCTTTGACATGCCCGGCCGCCAATCCTTCATGGTCAAAATGGTGGAGGACCGCGCCGACCTCTCCAACGCCATCGCCATCAACTCCTCCATGGTCAACATGGCGCGCTTAGTCGGCCCCTCGCTCGCCGGCCTGCTTATCGCCGCCACCAGTGAGGGCTGGTGCTTCCTTGTCGATGGCATCAGCTACATCGCCGTCATTGCATCGCTGCTGATGATGCGCCTGCCCCGCGAGGAAGCCGCACTGCACGATGCCGGCGTGGTTGCGCAACTGCGCGAGGGCTGGACCTACGTGACTGGCTTCATGCCCATTCGCGTCATCCTTCTGCTTTTCGCGCTGCTCAGCCTGATGGGCTGGCCCTTCATGGTGCTTATGCCGGTATTCGCCGCGCAGGTGCTGCATGGCGGCCCGCATACGCTTGGTTTTCTCATGGGCGCAGTCGGCGTCGGCTCGCTCATCTCCGCGCTCTCCATGGTGGCGCGCCGCTCGGTGCGCGGCCTCGCCAAAATGATCCCCATCGCCGCCGTTGCCTTCGGTGTGGGCCTCATCTGCTTTGGGTTTTCAACCAGCCTGTGGCTCTCCATGCCGCTGATGCTGCTTACCGGCTTCGGCATGATGCAGGGCCTCACCGCCAGCAACACCATCATCCAGACGCTGGTGGACGAAAAGATGCGCGGCCGCGTGATGAGCTACTACACCATGGCATTTGTAGGTATGGCGCCCTTCGGCAGCCTGCTTGCCGGCACGCTGGCCCATGCCATCGGCGCGCCGCGTACGGTCGTCGTCAGCGGCATTGCCTGCATTCTGGGCGGAATCTGGTTCTCCGCCCGCCTGCCCCGCATTCGCCGTGAAATGCGCCCTGTCTACGAGCGTCTGGGCATCGTTCCCCAGCGCGCACTGGCCGTGGAAGAACGCGCCGAAGGCTGACCCGGCCGCCGCGCAGTATCATGTCTCTGATGAATCTCACAGACGATCTTGACCGCATTGCCCTGCAGGAGAGCGAGCTCGTCCTGCCCCGCTTCGACACCGACATTGCCTGGGAACTCGGCCGCACCATCCGCGGGCTCGCGGTCAAGCGCGGCCTTGGGGTTGTCATCGATATCCGCCGCTTCGGACAGCCGCTCTTCTACGCCGCCCTTGAAGGAACAACTCCCGATAACGTGGAGTGGGTGCGCCGCAAGAATAACGTTGTTGCGCGCTTTCATCGCAGCTCATACGCTGTCGGGCTCAAGGCGCAGCTGAAGAACGAGACTATCTACGAGGCCCAAGGCCTTTCGCTGGCTGACTACTGCACCCACGGCGGCGGCTTTCCGCTCGCGGTTGAAAATGTCGGTATCATCGGTTCGATCACCGTCTCCGGCATGCCGCAGCGTTCCGATCACGAGCTCGTCGTAGAGGCTCTATGCATCCTGCTCGGCCGTGACTTTGCCGCTCTCCGCCTGGCTGCGGAGGTGCTCAGCTAGCTTCGCCGGAAGCTTCTCCACCAGCGCCACAAAGAATCCGTCTGTGTGCAGCACGCCGGGCAGCAGCCGCAAATAACCTTCAGGCGTCATGCAGCCGCGCAGCCGCCGCGCGCCCTCATCGGTTACCAATCCCGCCGCATGCATTGCGGCAATGCGCTCGCTCAGCGACACAATCCTCACATCGAAGCGCCCTTCCAGCACCGAAGCAACCACCTCTTCGTTCTCTTCGGCCTCCAGAGAACACGTCGCGTAAACGACCTGCCCGCCCGGCCGCACCGCACGCAATGCAGCAGCAAGAATGGCCCGCTGCCGCTCGGCCTGCCGCGGCAAATCCTCCACATGCATCCGATGACGAATCTCCGGATTCCGCCCCAGTGTGCCCGTGCCGCTGCAAGGCACATCGGCCAGCACGCGGTCGAACTCCGCGTCGTACTCCAGCCTGGTCGCATCCGCGTGCTGGCACTCTACCTGGAGCGCGAGCGGTTTCAGCCGCTCCGCAAGCTGCTCCAATCTGTACTCATTCGCCTCGCACGCCACAATCCGCGCCGCCGGATTCCGTTCAGCAAGAATCATGGCCTTGCCGCCCGGCGCCGCGCATACATCCAGAATCGTGCGCAGGTCCAGCAGGCGTTGCGTGTCGAACGCAGCAATCTCGCCAATCAGCTGCGCCCCCTCGGCCTGCTGACGCACGCGTCCCGTGCGCAAGGCCTCGGCAAGATCGCCATGTACCGCGCGCCGCGCCGCGCTCAGCACTTCGCCGGGCTCCAGCGTCGCGCCTGCCGCGCACAGCTCCTGCTCCGCATCCGCATGCACCATGCGGAACATCGGCACGGCCTGCTCTTGATTGTGCATGCAAAGCGCGCGCGTCGCCGTGTCGCCATACCGTGCGGTCCAGCGCTCCACCAGCCACGCTGGATGCGCCTCCATCGCCGCGCGCTCCTGCTCTACTTCATTCTTCTCGCGGCGATTGTCTCCGGCTGCGTTGATTTTGCGCAGCACCGCGTTCACCATGCGCGCGGCAAAGCTGTGGCCGGCCTGCTTGGTCAGCTCCACGCTTTCGTCAATGGCCGCATGCGCCGGAACCCGGTCAAGATAGAGCAGCTGAAACGCGCCCAGCCGCAGCGCAATTCTTACCTCGGTGTCCAGCTTGGCATTGGGCTTGTTCAGCAGTTCCTGGATGCGTGCATCCAGCAGCGTTTGCCAGCGCAGCACGCCCAGCACCAGAGCCGTGATCAAATTGCGATCCGCCGCTGACTGCTCGTTCACGCGATTGGTGCGCAGCATCGCATCGCTGTGCGCATGCCCTTGCTCCAGCGTGGTCAAAATGTCAAACGCGGTTTTGCGTGCGGGAGAAATCGCGCCCATCGTCTTATCCCAGGCGTGTGCCGGCATCCAGCTTCGTTCCACGCAGGAACTCCGCCGCCGTCAGTCGCTTCTTGCCTTCCAGTTGCAATTCCATCAACTCAATCCAGGTGCCTTGCGCGCAGGCAACAAGCAGTTTGCCGCCGTCCACAACTACAGTGCCCGGCTCCGCGCCGCCGCGCGCATACTCCGCGGCCTGCACACCATGCGCGATCAGCTTTTTGCCGCCTAGCATCGTAAACGCACCCGGCCACGGCTGAAAACCGCGCCAGCGATTCACCAGTTCCCGCGCCGTGTGCGCCGCAAAATCCATGCGCCCGTCTTCACGTTGCAGAATCGGCGCCAGCGTGGCCTTGCTATGGTCCTGCACTTGCGGCGTGAT
>DASVLI010000038.1:0-13361 GCA_036384955.1 Occallatibacter sp. | reverse complement strand
CCGAGCTCTCGCTAAAGTCCAGCCGGTAGACATACGCCTCGCCGCCGCCCTCCACATGCGCCTCGGCCACACGCATCGATGGAATCCAGTACTCCTCGGCCGTCAACGCGCGAATGCGCCGCTCTTCTACGCTCATCTCCGGATACAGCTTCGCGTACCGCTCGTACACGGTGGCAAATTGCTCGGCCGTCAGGTTGCCCAGGTCCGCCGGTCCAGCGTCGTGTTGCGGATGCGGCCCCACAAACGCCGCGCTCTCGTCGCGATTGGTCCCAAGCAGCAGCCGCTTGCCTTTGCTCGATCCCGCTCGAATCGTCTCCACTGGTTTGCGCGGCAACAACTTGCCATCCACTTCACAGCGCAACGGAAAGTGCGATGGCCAGCTGGCAATGAATTTTTGCTGCAACTGGATAATCTGCCGTGCCGGCGCGGTCGTCAGCGCCTTCGGGGCAAGCCCAGTCTCCTTCTGCCAAAGCTCGGCAAAGCCCAGGGCCACCTCCTTTGCCTTGTCCAGCCCATTCACGCGCTCCGCGCCGCCGCTTTCTGAAATCATCTGCTGGAACAGCGGCTCGGCCGCAGGCACGCCCATCAAAATGTCCGTCAGTTTCGCACCCGCCGACTCGCCGCCAATCGTCACCTGCTCCGGGTCGCCGCCGAACGCAGCAATATTCTTCTGCACCCACTCCAACGCCATCATCAAATCGCGCAGTCCGTTGTTGGCGCTCGCAGCACACTCGGCTCCCAGCACCGGCTCCATGTCCAGAAACCCGAATGCGCCTAGCCGGTAGGCCACCGTCACGCACACAATCCCCTGCTCGGCCAATCCCGTGCCGTCGTACAGCGGCTCAAAGGATGCGCCGCCCGTAAAGCCCCCTCCGTGAATCCACACATACACCGGAAATGGCCCCTTGCCCGCAGGAGCCCAGATGTTCAGGTAGAGGCAATCCTCGCTCTGCTCCCACTTGCCTTCGCCGGGTTGCATGGCCGCGGCCGCAAAGCGCAGCGCCTCGCGCGGCGCGCGCCATGGCTTCACTGGCATGGCCGGGCGAAACCGCAGCGGCCCCACCGGCGGCTCGGCAAACGGCACGCCGCGAAACACCTTCACCGCGCCGGCCTGCTCGCCTATCAGCGGACCCGACGGTGTCTTGATTGTGATGGAAGTGCTTGCCGCCAGAATTTGCCGCGGCGCAAGCCACAGCCCGCAGGCGCTCACCGCCGACGCCGAAAGAAACTGCCTTCTCGATAGATTCACTGCCAACAATCGTCCTTCCCCATATGGACTTGAGCGTGCCCACCCATTCTAAGCGGCAGGCTTCCCCGCGCTGGAATCGGCGCACGCGCAAAAACAAAAAGGCCGCAGCACGTGGCTGCGGCCTTCTCAATATATCCATGCGCGAAGCGCGGCTGCCCCACCGCAGGTGGTTACAGTTCCTTCACGCCGTCCACAAACGCCTTCAGCTTGCGGCTGCGGCTGGGATGGCGCAGCTTACGCAGCGCCTTGGCTTCAATTTGCCGAATGCGCTCGCGCGTCACCTGGAAGCTCTGACCCACCTCTTCCAGCGTGTGCTCCGATCCATCCTCAAGCCCAAAGCGCATCTTGATCACCCGCTCTTCGCGCGGCGTCAGTGTGCGCAGTACCTGGCTGGTGTACTCCTTCAGGTTCACGCTGATGACCGCTTCGCTCGGCGAAACCGCCTGGCGATCCTCGATGAAGTCTCCCAGGTGCGAGTCTTCCTCTTCGCCAATCGGCGTCTCCAGCGAAATCGGCTCCTGCGCAATCTTCAGCACCTTGCGCACCTTGGCCACGGGAATGTCCATGCGCCGTGCGATTTCCTCGCTTGAAGGCTCGCGGCCCAGTTCCTGCACCAGCTGGCGAGACGTGCGGATCAGCTTGTTGATCGTCTCGATCATGTGCACCGGAATACGGATGGTACGTGCCTGGTCGGCAATGGCGCGGGTAATCGCCTGGCGAATCCACCACGTGGCATACGTTGAAAACTTGTAGCCGCGCCGGTACTCGAACTTGTCCACCGCCTTCATCAGGCCGATGTTGCCTTCCTGAATCAGGTCGAGGAACTGCAGTCCGCGATTGGTGTACTTCTTGGCAATCGACACCACCAGTCGCAGGTTGGCTTCGATCAGCTCGCGCTTGGCCTGCTCGGCGTCCATGTCGCCCTGAATCATCTCGCGCTGTGTGCGCTTCAGCTCGGCAATCGACACGCCTGCATCGGCCTCGATCTTTTCCAGATCCACCTTGCAGTTCTTCTGCTGGCGGCGGTACTCCTTCTTCAGGTCCTCGCTCTTGCTGGCTTCATACTTCTGGTCCAGCGAGCGGACCTGCCGCTCCAGCGTGCGCATGGTGTCGACCGTCTTGTTCACCTTGTCCAGCAGCCGCTTGCGCTCCAGCGCCGTGTACTTCAGCTCGCGCACAATCCGCGAAATGTACACCTTCTCGCGCGCAATCAGCCAGCGCGTGTGGCGCACTTCCTTGGCCCGCGTCTTCGAGGTGAAAGTTGCCTGCTTCTCTTCCAGCTGCGCAATCTTCTTCTGGTGCTTTATCAGCGCGTCCACGCGCGTTACCGTGGCCTTCACGCGCGTCTGCACCACTTCCTCGGTCAGCTCTTCCTCGTCGAAGACCACCACTTCTTTCACATTGCGCACGCCGCGCTTCAGGTCTTCGCCCAGAGCCACAATCTCGCGAATCACAATGGGCGAACGCGAAATCGCCTTCAGCACGCGCAGCTGTCCGCGCTCAATGCGCTTGGCGATTTCCACTTCGCCTTCGCGCGTCAGCAGCGGCACCGTGCCCATCTCGCGCAGATACATGCGCACCGGGTCGTTGGTCTTTTCAAGCGTGCCCGGCGTCAGGTCGAGTTCAACATCCTCGCCCTCTTCCAGCTCGAAGTCCTTGTCGCCAAACTTCGGCGCATCCAAAAGGTCAATGCCCTGGCTGCCGATCGTCGTCAGCAGGTCGTCCATGTCGTCGGGCGAGGTGCTCATCTCCTCCGGCATAATGTCGTTCACATCGCCGTAGGTCAGATAGCCCTTCTCCTTGCCCGTGTCGATCAGGGTATCGATCTCTTCGCCATACTTGTTCTCAGTTGCCAATGTCTCCTGCTCCCCGCGCGAACTAGATTAGGCACCGTTTCGCGCGACGGTGCTTGGCCCCAGCGGCGGCGCAAGAATTTTTTCCCGCTCGTTGGGAAAAAAGCGCGCACGCAGACAAGGCTGCGTTTCCGCAATCAAGTGCGGAAGAAATACGATGCTCGGAACAGGATGCCTGCGCTTCAGGTTCGGCCTGGTCGCCCGCGAGCCGTGGCTCATATGTGGGGCAAAAGGGCGCGCATCCTCACAGAGATCAATAGAATACCACAACTTACCGGCATTTCTGGCAGGCTTCCCTGCTCTCGACCGGTAAACCGGCTCCGCCTTGGATCGCCCGGGCAGGGCCGTGCATCCTGGTCTCCGTGCCCGTTCTCTTCCTGTAAATTAGACGCACTTCAGGCCGCAAACGGCGCAAATCGGTGGGCCGCTCTACGCCTTTCCCGCTGGCCCCGGCCCTTTTACCTGCCGCAGAGCCCGGTCCAGTTCCAGCTTGCGCTGCGTCAAAATCACCACTTCCGCGTGGTCACCGCGCCGCTCAGCCTCGCCAATGCGCGTTCTCAGGTCGCGTAACTCATTCTCTATCTGCCGTTTCTCCTGGCTCACCACGGCGCCAATCACGGTCGTGTCCGCCGGCGGGTCAGTCTCTGCCAGCAGCGTTTCAGCCAGCAGCGCCCGCTGCGCCTCGTCCGTCACCACTTCCATCGGATCCCGCGCCCCGCGCCCGGCCAGTTGCTGCATGGCCTCAAATGTCGCCAATCCCTCGAACCACTGCGATTGCCGCGTCACCGCGTCCACCGCCACCCGGCGCGACTCCTCAAACTCCGGATCGGTAATCGCCAGCGCTCGCAGCAGCACCCGCTCCACCTCGGTCAGCGTCGTGGGCCGCGCCTCCACATGGTCGCGCCGCTTCAGTGCCGCCTGCCGCAGTTCCTCGCGCAGCACCGCCGAGTCGATCCCCAGCTTTTGCGCCGCATCGGCCGCAAACTGCTCCCGCACCAGCTTCTCCGGAATCCTCCGAATATGCGGCAGCAGATAGTTCATCGCCTTCACCTTCTGCTCGCCGCTGCCGCCGGGAAACATCGCGCGCGCGCGTTCAATTAAATAGTCCGACTGCCGCCGCGCCTCGCGAATCGACGCCATATACGCCTCAATGCCGCGCTCGCGCACAAACCGGTCCGGGTCCAGCCCGCCCTCCAGCGTCACAATCTTGATGGCGAAACCCTCTTCGGTCAGCAGCGCAATCGACTTCTCCGCCGCGTTCGCGCCCGCCGCATCGGGATCGAAGTTCACCACCACGTTGCTCGTGTGCCGCTTCAGCAGCCCCACCTGCTGCTCGGTAAAAGCCGTACCGCTGGTCGCAATCACGTTGCGAATCCCCGCCAGGTACACGCTGATGCAATCCATCTGGCCTTCCACCAGCAGCGCAAACTCCGCCTGGCGAATGGTCGTCTTCGCCTTGTCCAGATTGAACAGCACCAAGCTCTTGGTATAGAGCGGCGTCTCCGGCGAGTTGATGTATTTGGCCCCGGCCTTGTCGCCCGTCTCCAGCGTCCTCGCCGTAAAGGCAATCACCCGCCCGCTCTCGTTGCAGATGGGAAACACCACCCGCTTGCGAAAGCGGTCGTAGATTTGCCCCTGGCTGCCGTCGCCCTGCTCTTTGCTGGCAAACAACCCACTGGCGCGCAGCGTAGCCTCATCCGCCATGCCGTTCAGCCGGTTGCGCAAAGCGTGAAAACTATCCGGCGCGTAGCCAATTCTGAACGCCTTGATGCCCTCCGGCGTCAGTCCTCGACCCGCCAGATACTCGCGCGCAACCGCACCCTCGGGGCTCTGCAGTTGCTCCTCGAACCACGCCGCCGCGGCCTCATTCAGCTCAAACAGCTTGCCGCGCATCCGCGCCTCGGCCGCTTCTTCCGGCGACGAGAACTCCCGCTTGGGCAGCGGAATTCCGCACTTCGTGGCCACAATCCGCACCGCCTCCGGAAAGCCGACATTCTCAATCTTGCCCACGAATGAAAACACGTCTCCTGAAGCGCCACAGCCAAAGCAGTGGTAGAACTGCCGCACCGCATGCACGCTGAACGAAGGGGATTTTTCTTTATGGAAGGGGCACAACCCCGAGTAGTTTTGCGCTCCCGATTTGCGCAGACGGATGTAGCCCTCGATCACCTTGACGATGTCGGCCTGCTGCTTCACATTTTGGGCAAAGTCGCTCACGGGACGGATTCTTCACAAGCATACGGCAAAGGCCGGGCATACCTCGCCCGGCCTTCTTATCCCTGAATTGTGCGCAACATGGGGAAGTCGCGAAATTTCTCGGCGCCCGAGGCTTAACCGCCAAAGCCACCACCTCGGCCACCGCCGCCACCTTGGCCGCCGCCGCCACCTTGGCCACCACCAAAGCCGCCACCGCCACCTTGGCCACCCTGGCCGCCACCTTGGCCGCCTTGACCGCCGCCTTGGCCGCCTTGGCCGCCGCCGCCGCCGCCGCCGCCACCTGAGCCTCCCAAGTTGCCGCTCATCGCGCTGCTGAAATTGACCGCCACGTTGGAGTAGGCTTGGTTCACACCCGAGGCCACGCCCTTCTCTCCCACGGTCACGCCCAGAGCAATCAGCGAAAGCACAAGCAGGTATTCCACCATCGCGCTGCCGCTCTCGCTGGCCTGAACCTTCTTTAGCTTGCCGAACATTTTAAGGATACGATCCATCATCAGTGCCCCTTTCACTGTCAGTTTTCGTCTCCTGGGAATGCTGCGCCTGCCTTGCTCTACCCTGCCTTCGGCCTCCACGCCGCAGAGTGGCCCGTACCCGCGACCTCACCAGTTGACCTAGCTTCTACAGTGATCTGGCTTACTTCAATACCTCCAATGGCACCTCAAAAACACTTACCGGTAACCACGCAAGTAAGGTACTTATCCGTCGACTTAGGTGCGCTTCTATACGGCCTGATCTCATATCCACTTCCGGCATCCGTTCGGCGCCGTAACTGCCCTTCATCCTCTGAGTCTAATCACCAGTAATTTCGCGGATAATGCCCCTTCTCCGGCTATTGGCTTTCCGCTAACCCATCGGCTGCCATCCATAGCCACTCGGCAGGCGGTAGACCCCCGTCCGGTAATCACTTCGTTGGATACCTGCCCAAAATCGCCCTCTGCGCAGCGGTTGAAAATCGGCACCGATTCATGCTCTGTTTGCCACCAATGTTGTAGGCTCAACGGGCTCTTGGCCTCTCCGCCTGGGGTGCCTGTGCACGGACGCAAGCCGCCGACGAACCGCCAAATCTTCACTTCGCCAAAAATATTTGTTGCAACGAATATCTCGCCGCCGCATCTGAACCTGTGTAAAGGAGAACCAACCATGACCACCACCGCCAACACCACCTGGAAGATTGACCCCGCCCACTCTGCCGCCGAGTTCAAGGTCAAGCACATGATGATCTCGAACGTGAAAGGCAGCTTCAGCGGCATCACCGGCACGCTTGCCTACGACCCCGCCAGCGTGGCTGCCGCAACAGTTGAGGCTGAAATACCCGTATCCACCCTCTCCACCGGCGACGCCCAGCGCGACGCGCATCTCAAGAGCGCCGACTTCTTCGACGCCGAGAAGTTCCCCACCTTCACCTTCAAGTCCACGGGCGTAGTCTCCGACGGCGCCGGCGAGAACGTCGTCACCGGCGAGCTGACCATGCACGGCGTCACCCAGCCCGTCACCTTCGCCGTGGAAGGCCCCAGCGCCCCCGGCAAAGACCCCTGGGGCAACGAGCGCATCGGCCTCTCAGCCTCGGCCAAAATCAATCGCAAGGATTTCGGCCTCACCTGGAATGCAGCCCTCGAAACCGGCGGTGTGCTGGTGGGCGAAGACATCACCATCACCCTCGACATCCAGTTCATCAAGGGCTAATAGCTGTAAAATCATCCGGATAGGCGCATTCCCCTCCCTTGTGCGCCCTCCGGATGCTGCATTTTGATTGACCAACATACACAAATTAGACTACTGTCTATTTTGTGAATCAGAGTCCACGCAGCCTCCGCGAACGCCAGCGCGCCCAAACCCGCGCCGAAATCATTCGCGTCGCCTTCGATCTCTTCAGCCGCCACGGCTACACCGAAGTCTCCGTCGAGACCATCGCTGCCGAAGCCGGCGTCTCCCGCGCCACCTTCTTCAACTACTTCCCCCAGAAGGACCTGCTTCTCCGCGAGGTTGCCAGCGCCCGCATCGCCCGCCTGCAGGCCATCCTTGCCGAAGCTCGCACCGCCAGCGCTTCCCCCACACTGGCCGGCATCGTCGAAATCGTTCTCACCCTCACCCGCGAGAACGCCCGCATCAGCATGAACGCCAAACAGCTGCTGCTTGCCACAATCTTTGGCGCGGCCTCGCGCGGCTTTCTGCTCACCGCCCGCGGTCACGCCATCGAAGTGCTTACCGAGAATCTCCAGGCCGTACCGGGCTTCATCAAAAATCCACGCCTCGCGGCAGAAACCCTCTTCTCCATCTACATCGCCACCATGCTTGAGTGGCTCATGCGTGAAGGCGTCCCCGAAAACTGGCTGGTCGATACCATGCGCGACCGCCTTAACCTGGTCATGGAGGGCGTCGCATGAAGCGCCGTCGTATCCTCATCGTCTCTGCTGTCGCCGTCGCCGCGCTCCTCGCGCTCGGCATCAGCATGTACGTCTCGCACAGCCGCGCCACCCAGTTCTACGGCACCATTGAGACCCGCGAAATCCAGATAGGCTCCAGAGTCGGCGGCCGCGTCACCGCTGTCCCCGTTGAAGAAGGCCAGCTCGTCAAAGCCGGCCAGGTGCTGGTTCGCTTCGAGTGCGACGAGCTGACCGCGCAGCGCCAGCAGGCCGCCGCCCAGGTGGCTGAAGCTCAGGCTTCGCTCGACCGCCTCGTGCGCGGCAATCGTCCCGAGGAAATCGCCGAAGCCGAAGCCACGGCAGCCGCGCAAAAAGCCGCCATGGAAGCCGCCATTCACGGTCCCCGCCCTCAGGAACTGGCACAAGCCCAGGCCGACTACTCCGCCACGCAGGCCGACTCCGCCAACGCCAGGTCCAATTACGACCGCATGGCGCAGCTGGCCGCCAAAGACATCATCTCCCGCCAGCAGTTCGACGACGCCCGCGACCGCCGCGATGCCGCCGCGCAAAAAGCTGAGTCCACCCGCCAGCGTCTTGCCCTGCTCCAGGCCGGTACCCGCGTGGAGGACATTCGCACCGCCAAAGAGCGCTACGCGCAATCGCAAGCCGCCGCCGACCTCGCCCGTCGCGGCGCGCGCCGCGAAGACATTGATGCCGCGCGCAGCCGCCTGGCCCAGGCCCAGCAGGGCGTAGCGGAGCTCGACGCCCGCCTGCGCGAAGCCGTTCTTGTCGCGCCTTCCGATGCCCTCGTCGAAGTCGTCAGCGTCCGCCCCGGCGACCTCGTTCCTGCTGGCCGCATCGTCCTCAACCTGCTTGAGCCTTCGCAGCTCTGGGTCAAGATCTACATCCCTGAAACCTCGCTTGCCCGCGTCCACGTGGGCCAAAGCGCGCAGGTCCACGTCGACAGCTTCTCCGGCCGCACGTTCACCGGTACCATCCAGCAAATCGCCTCGCAGGCCGAGTTCCTGCCGCGCAATGTGCAAACCCGCAGCGACCGCGAACATCAGGTCTTCGGCGCAAAAATCTACGTCGACAACTCCAAGGGCGTGCTCAAGTCCGGCATGACCGCCACGGTGCGCCTGCAATGAACGCCGCCATCACCGCCGACCATCTCACCATCCGCTTCGGCAACTTCACTGCCGTCAACGACGTCAGCTTCGCCGTCGCGCCCGGTGAGATCTTCGGCTTCCTCGGCCCCAACGGCTCCGGCAAAACCACCATCATCAAAGCACTTTGCGGCCTGCTCCAGCCCACCTCCGGCACCGGCTCCATTCTCGGCATGGACATCCGCAAGGACGCCGCCGCCATCAAGCGCAGCGTCGGCTACATGTCGCAAAAGTTCGGCCTCTATGAGGATCTGACCGTCGCCGAAAACATCGCCTTCTACGCCAGCGTCTACGGCCTCACCGGCCAGCGCGCCGCCCAGCGCACGCGCGAGGTCCTCGCCCTTACCGGCATCGATCCATACCTCAACCGCCGCGCCGGCCAGCTCTCCGGCGGCTGGAAGCAGCGTCTCGCACTTGCCTGCTCCATCATCCACTCGCCCCAGGTCGTCTTCCTCGACGAGCCCACTGCCGGTATCGACCCCGTTGCCCGCCGTGCGCTCTGGGATCTGCTCTTCCGCCTCTCCGGCCAGGGCGTCACCTTCTTTGTCACCACCCATTACATGGACGAGGCCGAGCGCTGCGGCCGCGTCGGCTACATCTACCTCTCGCGCCTGGTCGCCATGGGCACTATCGCCGAGCTGCAAAAACTGCCCGACGCCAACCCGCCCGGCACCTCGCGCATGCAAATCGAACTCCCCGACGCCTCCGCGCAGCTTCAGGCCGTCCGCGCCATCGCCTACGTGCACGAGGCCACCATCTTCGGCCGCTCCATTCACGCGCTCGTCGAAGACAACCACATCGACGACCTGCGCGCGCGCCTGCCGCAGGCCGCCATTCAGCGCATCGAGCCCTCGCTTGAAGACATCTTCGTCACCCTCACCTACCGCATCATGGAGAAGCAGCCATGAAGCATCTCTTCTACGGCCTGGTTCCCGTTTGCCGCAAAGAAGCCATTCACATTGCCCGCGACCGCGGCACGCTCTTCTTCGCGCTGCTCATCCCCATGTTGCAGCTCTTCCTCTTCGGCTTCGCCATCGACACCAACATCCGCCAGGTCGCCACCGTTGTCTTCGATGAGTCGCAAACCCAGCAGAGCCGCGATCTGCTGCAGCGCTTCGCCGCCTCCGATGTCTTCGCCCTCACCGGCTCGGTCCAATCCACCAACCAACTTTACGAAGCCATTCGCAGCGGCCGCGCCCGCGTAGGCATTCGCATCCCCGCCGACTACGCACGCAATCTGCTCAGCGGCTCCTCCGCCAGCGTCCTGGTCCTTGTCGATGGCTCCGATTCCACCGTCGCCTCCACCGCCATCAGCACCTCCACGGGAGTCGCCCTGCAGCAATCGCTCGCCCAGGTGCTGCCCGGCGGCAACATGCCCATCGATGTGCGTCCCTCGGTGCTCTACAACCCCGCCACGCGCTCCGCCAACTTCTTCGTTCCCGGCCTCATCGGAATTCTCTTGCAGGTCATGGTCATCCTGCTCATCGCCCTCAGCCTCGTCCGCGAGCGCGAACGCGGCACCCTCGAGCAGCTCACAATGACGCCCGTCGCACCCCTCGGCCTCATGGTCGGCAAAATGATCCCCTACGGCGTTCTTGCCTTTGGCGAGCTCTGCGCCATTCTCTTCGTCATGCGCGTCGTCTTCCAGGTGCCCATCCACGGCAATGTGCTCGTCCTGCTTCTCTTCTCCATACCGTTTCTGCTCACCGTGCTCGGTCTCGGCCTCATGATCTCCACCAAGGCCAGCACCCAGGCTGAAGCCTTCCAGCTCGCCATGGGCACCGTGCTGCCCTCGGTCTTCCTCTCCGGCTACATCTTTCTGGTGGAGAACATGCCGGCGCCTTTTCAGTTCATCAGCCGCATCATCCCGGCAACGTATTACATCCGCATCCTGCGCGGCATCATCCTCCGTGGAGCGGGCCTGCAAGAGCTTTGGCTCGACGCCACCATTCTCACCGTCATGGGCTGCCTGGCCATCCTGGCCGCCGCAAGACAATTCGTCCGCCAGCGCGGCTAGACTCCGTAGTCTTTGGACAAGCAAGAAAATGGGTGCCCCAGGTACATCTCCGAAGCGAAGCGGAGGAAGGGCACCTGGGAAAGCACAAACCCTCACGTGCACCATCCTTCGCGTAGAGAAGGATGGAAAAGCTGTCCACTGTAAGCTGTCAGCAGTTCACTGCCCTGCCACCCATCGCGCCTCACCCTGCGCCGGCAGCGTAACGACAAACCGCGTGCCCGCATCACCTGCTGCTCCCTGCAGCCGCCATCGCGCCGCACCGGCGCCCAGTCCCGACAAGTCCACCTCGAACCGCCGCGGCTTCTCCGTCAGATTCTTCAGCACGAATCCGTGTTCGTCGTAGCTGTAGCGCAGCGCGTACTGGCTCGTCCCCATCTCCACGCTGCCATAGGCGGCAATCTGCGGAGCCACCGCCACATCGGCATCCGCCTGCATCGTCAGCCCCAGATACTTCGCAATCAGCACCGCCGCATACACATTGGGATACTCGTAGTACTTCTCGGCTCCATGCGCGTTCTTCCCGTCCACGTAGTACACGTGGTCCATGTCGTAGCGCTCGCCCATCAGGTAGTCGCTCTTCGCGCCCTCGACAGCCACGGCCTTCAACTGCGCCAGCAATACGCTGCCCTGCTTCTCTTCCTGGCGAAACGCCGCATCCCAATACCAGTACCGTCCCGCGGCGCTCAGGTCGTACGGGCCGCCGCTGCCAATCTCCGAGCGGGTATACGCTGCAATGTCCACCGCCAGAAAGCTCGGGAACCTTTCAAACTCCGCGTCGTGCGCGGCAATCGTCCGCCGCACCGCTGCCGACTCGTCCGCCGTCGCGTACCCAAACAGCACTGGCAGCGCATTCGCCAGCAAGTGAATGTGGTCATGCGCCATCGAGTCGCGATCCACCCAATCCACAAATCGCTCTGCCTTCGCGTCCCAGTAGCCCATCGGCAGCGGCTCGGCCAGCGCGCTGGCCATCTGCCGCGCATGCGCCGCGTAGCGCTCCGCTTCAGTCTGCCGCCCCAGAGCCTTCTCCATCGCCGCCAGCAGGCCAAAGTTCCTTGCTGCGAATGCCTGCGCCTGCGTCGCGCGCCCGTCTTTCATCACCTGGTCTTCGTAGTACACGTCGCCCCACACGCGGCCATACTGGTCGGTGTTCGCCAGCACCCACCCGGCCGCGTGCTCCAGGTCTTCGATGTGCGCACGCAGCCACGCAGCATCCTTGCGCGCCTGAAAGTAGCGCCACGCCTCCTCCAGTACTTCGATATTCCCCGTCACCGGAAACATCGCCGCATTCACCTGGTTGTCCTGGCTGCTTCTGCGGACGTGGTACTCGCGCCGCCCATCGGGCTGCACGGAGCATGGCGCGCGGTACAGGTGCTCCGGATCATCGTTCATCAGCTGGAATTGCAACTCGATCATCCGCCGCACCACGTCCAGGTCCAGCTCCGAGCCCATCGCCAGCCGACCCTTGATCTGGAACTCGTGGTCCACCGCCGGATACGATCCCGCATACGCCTTCACATTCAGCGTGCTCAGCACATAGCCGCTGCTGTAAGGGAACTTCGCCGCCATCGTCCGCTCCACCACCGACGGCAAAATCGTCCCCCAGTAGAACCCGGCCAGCGCGTTCTCCAACTCCTTGCCGCCCGCAATCGCAAACGCGAACCTGTGTCCAAACGGATCGCTGTGCGGACGTGCCTCCGCGCGCGCCAGCCGCGCGTGGCTGGCGTCTATCGTCAACGTCAGCGCGGTCTCGGTCTCGGCCGCGCTCGCCTCGCCGTTCTCAAATTCCACGTGCCAGGCATGCATCGGCGACGTCGCATCCTCCGGCAGCACCCACACCGCGCGGTTCGCCTGCACCTGCGCGCCTACGGCGCTCACCGGCAGAACCCACCATTGGTTGTCTTTGTAGTCGATGCCCAGCGCCGGCCCCTGCCTGAACGTCAGCTTCATCGGCGCGCCGCGGTCAGCCCGCTCCAGTTCCAGAGCGTCCCCAACCGCGTGTACCCGCGCATTTTCAACCGATTGCAGAATGCCCTCGGCAAAGCCCGCGGCGTTGCCTTGCGCGTGTGCGCAGGCAGCCGCGGCCACCAGCAGCCAGATCCTGATAAACGTTTTCATTCGCCCCCAAACCTGACGCGTTCCAGGCTCAAGACGCGAGTGTATATCGGCCTCTCGACTCTGCACTCCAACTTTTTCGCATGCTTTGGGCGGAGACCGTAAGCCCCCGCCCGCCGCCTTTTCTACACGCGATCGAACACCTGCACCTGCGGCTTCTCGCGTCCCTTGGTTGTAATCGTCACCGTCAGTGTCTGCCCGTCGGCCGACACCTCAAACCGCTGCGTGTCGATCAACTTATCACTCACCTTGTCCACAACCTCGAAGGTCCGCTCGTCCACCCGCCGCGCCACACCCACAAACCCGGCCGGCGCATTCCCGCCCACAACCGGATACGGCTTGCCATCGAACAGCATCTCCTTCTTCATCCCGAAGCTCGTGTAG
>DASVLI010000037.1:0-9419 GCA_036384955.1 Occallatibacter sp. | reverse complement strand
CGAGGCGCTGGAAGCGCTGCTGCTGTGGCGCGACAACGACTGGGCGGGATTGGAAGAGCAGCTCACCGGCATGCTGGCCGGACGCGACCGATGGATGCACGGCTTCGTGCTGGATCGCGAGCCCGATTGGGATGCACTGCGCACGCGGCTGGAGCAGCCTTTTGCGCGCGCGGCAGAGAGCTCGCTTACCGCGCTGAGCGCCAGGCTGCATCGCAGACCGGAGCTTGCCGAAGAGGTACTGAAGCTTGCGCGCTACGCGTGCGAAGGGCCAGGACCGAAGTCTCCGCATGCGCTGGCCGAGTGTGCGGAGCTGCCGCGCGTGCCGTTTGAAGAATCACTGGAGTTGGTGCGCGATGCGTATGCAGCCCTGGCGGAGTTTCTGCTGACGAATGACGGCGAATGGCGCTCGCCGCGCGGGCTCAACAAGAACCATGGCTTCCCCGCAGGCGATGCGGGCAAGCCAGCCAAGCAGCGCTTTGGCGCGCTCACCGCGGCGCTGGATGAAGTTGATGGTCTGCGCGAGGCGCTGGCTGCGGTTCCGATGCTGCCTCCGGCGCGCTATACGGAAGACGATTGGCGCATCGTGCGCGCGTGCTTCGTCGTGCTGCGCCGCGCGGCGGCTGAGCTGCGCATTTTGTTTGCCGAAGCCGGCGCGGTGGATTTTGTGGAGGTGGCGCAGGCTGCCGCCGCCGTGCTGGCCGCGCCGGATGGTCAGCCGAGCGACGCTGCCATTGCCACTGCCGATCGCATTCGTCATCTGCTGGTGGATGAGTTTCAAGACACGAGCCGCAAGCAGCACGAACTGTTGCAGCGGCTGATGGGCGCATGGGGCGGGCGTGAGGGGCACACCTGCTTTGTGGTCGGCGACCCCATGCAATCCATCTACTTCTTCCGCGACGCCGAGGCCGAATTGTTCGCACAGGTGCGCGACGCAGGCATGGAAGTTGCAGCGGGCGATGCGCTGATGTTTGATCTGGTGCCGCTGCGCGCTAATTTCCGTACTGTGCCCGGACTGGTGCGGGAGATGAATCGCGCCTTCGAAGGCATCTTTGCCGTGCCCGATGGAAGCGGCATTCAATACGCGCATGCGGAACCCGCGCGCGAAGCGCCTGAAGCGGAAAAGGCCTTCGATCTGCACCTGAGTTTTGTGCCGCGGAGTTTGCACGGAGCAGACGACTCCGCAAAAGCAGAGCGCGACGCCGCATGCGCCGCGCAGATGCAGCAGATTGTCGAGCTCATCCGCGCCAAGCAGAACCAAATGGAGCAGGCGCGCGCCGCGAGGACAAAGTATCGCATCGCAGTGCTGGCGCGGAATCGCGCGGCACTGCAACTGGTGGCGTCGGCACTGCATCAGGCGTCAATTCCCTTCCGCGCGGTAGAGTTGGAGCCGCTGCGCGATCGGCCCGAAGTGCTGGACGCGCTGGCGCTGGCACATGCGTGGCTCAACCCCTTGGACCGCGTGGCGTGGCTTGGCGTGCTGCGCGCGCCGTGGTGCGGCCTCTCGCTTGCTGACCTGCACACGCTCACCAGCGCCGATGACGATTCGATCAAAGAGCAGCCGGTTCCCGCGCTCTTTGTCCAGCGCGCGGCAATGCTTTCACGTGAAGGACAAGCAGCAGTGGCGCGGCTGATGCAGGGCTGGGCCGATGCGGAGCGAACGATGCGCGCAGCGCCGACATCCACGCTGGGCACGCGGCTGCAGCAGCTTTGGCTCGGCTTGGGCGGCGCCGCATGTGTGGATGCAGCCGCGCGCACCAATCTGGACTTGCTGTGGCAGTGTCTCGACGGGCTGGCCGGCGACGAAGTGGATTTGCTGGGGCCCGCGCTGGACGCGGCGTTGAACAAGTTGAATGCGCAGCCCGACCCGGCAGTAAGCGGCGAGTGCGGCGTGCAGCTGATGACAATTCACAAATCGAAAGGCCTGGAGTTCGAGGTGGTACTGGTGCCTGAGCTTCAGGCTGTGGATCGTGTAGGCACGCCGAAGCTGCTCTCGTGGCTGGAGCGTGGCCTGCCCACACCGGACGAGAATGGCGAAACGACGGAGTTTCTGGTGGCTCCGCTGCAAACCAAGGGCGCGGAAAAAGGCGGCGCCAAGCAGTGGGTTGACCGCGTGTATCGCGAGCGCGAGCGGCAGGAGAGCCGGCGCATTCTGTATGTGGCGGCCACGCGCGCGCGCGACGAGCTGCACCTGTTCGCGCGGCCGGAGTACAAGGCCAGCGACGATGGCTTGATGCTTGCGCCGCCCAGTACCGGCCTGCTGGCCACGGCATGGCCCGCGTTTGGCGAAGAGATCGAGCGCCGTTTTGCGGAGTTCGCGGCGGAGCGCACGGCGCAACCGGAAGAGACCCTCGCGCTGGCTGCGGCAGCGGAAAATATTCTTGAATTTCCGCGCGCGCTCAAGCCAACTCGCATGCGGCGTCTGCCCATCGATTTTGCTGCAACCCGCGACAATGAACTTGCCAGCGCATCCGGCGAGCGCGTGGTCGACTCGCAAACGGCGCTGTTTGAGCGGCACGAAGGCGGCCTGGTTTCGCGCGCGCTGGGCAATGCCATCCACAAACTTTTGGAAGAGCTGGCGGCCTTGCGCACGCAACACGAGTGGCCCGCCGCGCTGGCGGAGCTTGAAAAGCTGCGGCCGCAACTCACGGCGCAGATTCGCGGCGCCGGCATGGAGCCGACGACAGCCGCGCGGCTGGCCGACGAGGCCTTTGCCTGCGCGCTGCGCGCGAGCAAGGAGCCGCATGGCGCGTGGATTCTTTCACCGCATGATCAGGCTGAGAGCGAAACAGCATGGAGCGGCGTGGTGAATGGCGCAACGCGCACAGTGCGCGTGGATCGCGTCTTTCGCGCGGGCGATGCGCCGCTAAGCGCAAGCGGCGAAACCTGGTGGATTGTCGATTACAAGTCCGCGCACGAGGACGGGCTTGACCCCGCCGAGGCTCTGCCGCGGCTGCGCGCAGCCTTTGCGCCTCAGCTCGCGGCCTACGCCGCGGTGCTGCGCAAGCTGCACACCGAAGGCGCGCGCGTACGCGCCGGGCTCTACTACCCGCGCATGGGCCTGCTGGACTGGTGGGAAATCTGACGCTGGCGCTACGCCACCGGCTTGTTTTCAGCTTCTTTTTTGCTGGCCGCAACGCTCTTGGCATGGCGCACGTCGTCGCCCTGCACCCAGAAGATGACATCCTCGGCGATGTTGGTGGCATGGTCGGCAACACGCTCCAGCGCGCGGCTAATCATCAGCGCGTTCAGCGCCTGCGGAGCGATGTGGCTCTGCTCCTCCATCACCTTGGTCAGCGCGTTGTAGGCCGCACGGTTCATCTTGTCCACCGCGTCGTCCATGGTCAGCACGCTCCGCGCGGTCTCGGCATCGGCTTCGATAAACGACTGCAGGCTTTTGCGCACCATCTCTGAGGCCAGCGTGGCCATGCGCGGAATATCGACAGGCAGCTCGACGGCAGCCATCTGCTCCATGTTGCGCACGCGATCACTGATGCTCTTGGCCGCATCGCCCACGCGCTCCAGGTCGGCATTAATCTTGATCACGCTGAGGATGAAGCGCAGGTCGACAGCCATCGGCTGCTCCATGGCCAGCAGGTCCAGCGCGGCCTGATCGATGTCGCGCTCCAGGCGATTAATGGCGTTTTCGCTGCGCGTCACCAAATCGCAAATGGAGAGGTCGCGGACCCGGTAGGCTTCGATGGCGCGCTGAATCGACTGCTCGGCCATGCCCGCCATCACCAGCAGATTTTCCTTCAGCTCGTCCAAACTCTGTTGAAAGCGAATACGTGTCATCCAAACCTGCCCGTGATGTAATCTTCAGTCCGCTTGTCGCTGGGATTGGTAAAGATTTTGTGTGTCGCGTCAAACTCCACCATACGCCCGTTGAGAAAGAAGCCGGTCTTCTCGGCCACGCGCGCGGCCTGCTGCATGTTGTGCGTCACAATCACGATAGTGTACTGCGACTTGAGCTGGAAGATAAGGTCTTCGATCTTTGAAGTCGAAACCGGATCGAGCGCGGAGGCCGGCTCGTCCATCAGCAGCACCTCGGGGTCCACGGCAAGCGCGCGCGCAATGCACAGGCGCTGCTGCTGGCCTCCGGAGAGGCTGGCGCCGGACTTCTTCTTCAGGTCGTCCTTCACTTCATCCCACAGCGCGGAGTTGCGCAGCGACTTCTCCACAATGTCGTCCAGCGAGCGCCGATTCTTGAAGCCGTTCAGCTTCAGACCCGAGGCCACATTGTCGTAAATCGACATGGTGGGAAACGGATTGGGCCGCTGAAACACCATGCCCACGCGGCGGCGAATCTCCACCGGCTTGGCATCGGCGTAAATGTCCAGTTCGCCAATCTTCACCTGGCCGGTCACGCGCGCCACGGGATTGGTCTCATGCATCCGGTTCAGGCAGCGCACAAACGTGCTCTTGCCGCAGCCGGAAGGCCCAATCAGAGCCGTCGCATGGTTGGCCGGAATATTGAGATTGATGTCCTGCAGCGTGTGGTTGGTGCCGTACCACGCATTCAGGTTGGTCACTTCAATGCCAACGCCCACTTAACTTGCCCCTTTCAGTACGCCGCGGCTGGTCACATAACGCACCAGCGACACTGCCAGCACAATCAAAACAATCAGTACAAGCGAACCCGCCCACGCCAGTCGATGCCAGTCGTCGTAGGGCGAGAGCGCATAGACATAAATCTGCAGCGGCAAAGCCGCAATCGGCTCGTTCAGGTTGGTGCTCCAGAACTGGTTGCCCAGCGCGGTAAAGATCAGCGGCGCGGTTTCTCCGGCCACGCGCGCAAAGGCCAGCATGCAGCCGGTAATCACGCCGGGCGAAGCCGTCTTCAGCGTGATGGAAAGTACCGAGCGCCAGTTGGGCAGCCCCAGGCCCAGCGCCGCTTCGCGCACCGCGTGCGGCACCATCAGCAACATCTCTTCGGTGGTACGGCACACCGTGGGAATCATCATGATGGCCAGCGCCACACCGCCGGACAAGGCCGAAAAATGTTTTTGGCGGCTCACGATCAACGAGTAAGCGGCCAGGCCCATCACAATCGAGGGCACGCCGTTCAGTACGTCTGCGGTAAAGCGAACGCCGTTGGCCAGGCGGGTTTTGCGGCCGAACTCCGCCAGATAAATACCGCCGCCAATGCCGATGGGAATGCCGATGACGCTGGCCACCATCAGCAAAATGCCGGAGCCCAGGATGGCGTTGGCCATGCCGCCGCCGGTTTCACCCACGGGCTTGGGTATCTGCGTAAAGAAAGCCAGGTTCAGCGAGCTGGCGCCCTTGAAGATGAGATAGCCGAAGATGGCCACCAGCGGAGCCACCACCAGAATGGTGGCCAGTATGGCCAGCCCCGTCACGGTGTTGTCGGTCGCCGCGCGAATCTTCGCTTTCAGTTTGTAGTCCGTGGATACGTTCATCTTCGCCTCGTAATCCAGCCTCTAGTGCACCTGCGATGGTGTTCCGCGCGTCACAACCCAGATCAAAATGCGGGCCATCGCGTTCACAATAATCGTCACGATAAACAGCGCCAGGCCGATTTCAGTCAGCGCGCTCAGGTGCATGTCGCCCACCGCTTCGGCGTACTCGTTGGCAATTACCGAAGCCATGGAGCTGCCGTTGGCCAGCAGCGAATGGTGAATTTCCGCTGTGTTGCCGATGACCATGGCCACCGCCATCGTCTCGCCCAGCGCGCGGCCCAGGCCCAGAATCACGCCGCCCACAATGCCGATGCGCGCGTTGCGCAGAACGCCCATGCGAATCATCTCCCAGCGCGTGGCGCCAAGCGCCAGCACCGCTTCGCGTTGCGAGTGCGGCACCGCGCTCATCACTTCGCGCGTCAGAGAAGAGATGATGGGCAAAATCATGATGGCCAGAATCACGCCTGCGGAAAGAAAACCCAGTCCGGTCGGATTCTCATCACTAAAGACGCCGGTCCAGGAAAATCCCTTGATTAGCAAGGGGTTCAGGTGCTCGCGCATCAGCGGCACCAGCACAAACACCGCCCACAAGCCGTAAATCACGCTGGGAATGGCCGCCAGCAATTCGGTAAGGAAGGCCAGCGGGCTGCGCAATCCGCGCGGGCACATCTCGGTAAGAAAGATGGCCAGGCCAATGGCCAGCGGCACCGCGAACAGCAGCGCCAGAAACGACGAAACCAGCGTGCCGTACATGAACGGCAGCGCGCTGAAGCTATTGTTGACCGGATCCCAGTAGTTGGGCAGGTGCGTGTCCGGGTCAATGGGAATCTGGTAGAAGAACTTGAGCCCGAAGGCGTGCCACGACATCTGCGACCGCTCGACCAGCTGCCAGGCGATAAGCGCGACGATGCCGAAAATGCTGAGCGCGCAACCCACCATCAACCACTGGAAGGCGCGATCGGTAAAGGCCGAGTTGCCCCGCGAAAGCAGGAACTTTCGGACCTCGGAGACCGTCGCCGCGGAAGACGCATCGGGCGCCGCGGCCGGCTCAATCTGTGTCTGAGGACTGGGAATTCGGACTTCGGTCACGGGAGCGCTCACCTACGTCAGGCTAACGAGGGAAGATGAACACAAGGTTACAACCCTGCAAAATCAAGTGCATAGCCCGGGAAAAATCGCCTTTGCGAATGGAGAATGCGCGGATGGCCGATGCCAAGGCTAACTCCTTTATTGCCTTGCGGGTTGGCGGAAAAATCGGCCGCAGGCGCGCGCGTTTCCCTTCCCGCGATTCCATCCGGTAAGCTCTGTAGCTGGATTTCACCATGACAATTTCCGCGCGTAGTTTTGCCGCTCTCGCCGCCCTTGCCTTTGGACTCTCCATATCTGTTGCGCAAACGCCCGACCCGCCCAGCCGCGCCTGGCATGCCGAGTGGGTCACGCACCCCACCGCTCCTCTGCGCGAGCCGCTGGTGCTGCACTTCCGCCGCGCGGTCAAGATGGATGCCGCGTCGGCCAGCTACATCGTGCGCGTCAGCGCCGACAATCGCTTCATCCTTTATGTAAACGGCAAACGCGTGGGCGATGGCCCGGCGCGCGGCGACCTGACCCACTGGCGCTACCAGCGCTACGACCTGGCTCCCTACTTGAAGACTGGCGACAACCTGATTACGGCCACGGTGTGGAACTTCGGCGTCTACGCGCCGGTAGCGCAAATGAGCGACCGCACCGCGTTTCTTCTCGAGAGCGAAGCCAAAGACGCAAGCGCCATCAGTACGCCCAAAGGCTGGCAGGTAGAGATTGAGCCGGGCCAGGTTCCCATTCCGCGCGTGGCCGATGGCAGTTGGGAGTACATGGCCGCAGGCACCGGCGAAGAGCTGGACGCCGCGAACTTCGACTGGAGCTGGCAGCAGCCCGGCGCGGGCAGCAACTGGGTCAAGGTGGCCTCGCCCACGCGCGAGAGTATCTACGCCACAACCGGGCAGGCGCACTCCGCCGATGTAACCGGCGATAACCCGTGGGGGCTGGTGCCGGATACGCTGCCGCAGATGGAGTATGCGACGACGAGCGCTGGAGAAGCCGTGCGCACAGATATGTTCGGCTCCGCTAAGGTTGTGGGCGAATCGGGCCCAATGCCCTTCCGCATTCAAACTGACCGCTCTTCGCTTGCAGCATTCCCGATGAGTGCAATCGATATTCCTGCCTCAAAGCGCGTAACAATTCTCCTCGACCGCCAAACCCTAACCACCGCCTACCCGCAGCTCACCGTCTCCGGCGGCAAGGGCGCGCGCATCAAGCTCACCTATGCCGAGGCGCTCTACGACAAGGACCACCACAAAGCCGACCGCGATGCCGTCGCAGGCCGCACCGCCGCGGGCCTGAGCGACGAATTCCTGCCCGACGGCGGCCAGCACCGCACCTTTGAGCCGCTCTGGTGGCGCACCTGGCGCTATCTCGCAATCGACATCACCACCGGCGACGAGCCCCTCACCCTCGAATCGCTCAAGGCCAACTTCACCGCCTATCCATTTCAGGAGCGCGCCAACTTCGAGGCCACAAGTCCCGACTCCGACCCCGCCCTCTCCGCCGACCTCGCCAAAATCTGGGAAGTCAGTTGGCGCACCGCGCGCCTCGACGCGCACGAAACCTACATGGACACGCCCTACTGGGAGCAGCTGCAGTACATCGGCGACACGCGCATCCAGGCGCTCATCTCCTACTCGGTAGCCAACGACGACCGGCTCGCGCTGCAGGCGCTGCACGCCTTCGATCAGTCGCGCATTCCCGAGGGCATCACGCGCAGCCGCTACCCCAGCCAGTTGCCGCAAAACATTCCCACCTTCTCGCTGCTCTACATCGGCATGCTGCACGACTACTGGATGTACCGCCCCGACCCCGCGCCGGTGAAGGAGCTGCTGCCCGGCACGCGCGGCATTCTGGAGTGGTTCCGCGGCTACCAGCAGCCCGATGGCCTGCTGCGCGAAGTGCCCTGGTGGAGCTTTATTGACTGGGTGTTGAAGGGCAAAATTCCCACCTACGCCGCCAATGGCGAGTCGTGCATGACCACACTGCAATACCTCGGCGCCCTCAACGACGCGGCCACAATGGAGAAGGCCTTAGGCGACCCGGTGCTGGCCGAGCGCTACACCAAACGCGCCGCACTGGCGCGCACCGGCCTCGACACGCAATGCTGGAGCGCGGAGCGCGGCCTGCTCGCCGACAACCCCGACAAAAAAATCTTCAGCCAGCAGGCCAACATTCTCGCCGTGCTCTTCGATGTGATTCCCGCTGCGGAGCAGAAGACAGTGCTGAAGAAGCTGGAGTCGATTCAGCCCGGCGAAACTCCCGACGGCGTCATGTCGGCCTCCTACTACTTCCGCTTCTATCTTTCGCGCGCGCTGGTGCATGCCGGCATGGGTGACGATTATCTGACCGCGCTCGCGCCCTGGCGGCAATTGCTGCCGCTGCACTTCTCCACCTGGCCGGAGCAGCCGGGCGACACGCGCTCTGACTCGCACGCCTGGAGCGCGCATCCCATCTACGATCTGCTCACCGTGGTTGCCGGCGTCGAGCCGGCCTCGCCCGGCTTTGCCACCGTGCGCATTGCGCCGCATCTGGGCCCGCTGCCCGCGCTAAAGGCCACCTATCCGCATCCACTGGGCAACATTCAGGTCGAGCTGAAACGCGATGGCGCCAAACCGGAAGCAACCATCACGTTGCCCGCAAAATTAAGCGGCACATTTTTCGATGGAGCGAAATCCTGGCCGCTCACGCCCGGAGTGAACCACATAGGGGCGCGCCAGGCAGAGAAAATGCGCTGACAAACCGCTTTACAAAGTGAGTAACACTGTTTCCCGCCATGGGTTAAACATGTTACAACTCCTACATGGCAAAGGGGAACGGTTCAGCACCAACCGGACACGTCAACCTGCGCATGCTCGCCGAACATCTCGAGCTGTCGCAGACCACGGTGTCGCTCGTGCTGAACAACTCGCCCTCGGC
>DASVLI010000036.1:0-4409 GCA_036384955.1 Occallatibacter sp. | reverse complement strand
TATTGCACTAGAGCGAATCAAACTACCTGCCGCCATTGCCGTGGAAGGCGATGGCGCGCTGACGGTGCGGACCCATGCGCAGCCATCGCACGCGTACCGCACGCCGTTTGCCCGCGACACGGCACGGATTTTGCATGCGCGGGCCTTTCGCCGCCTGGCGGGTAAGACACAGGTCTTCAGCCGCCTGCCGGGGGAGCTGCCTGGAGACCACTCGCGCAGCCGGCTCACCCACACGCTGGAGGTGGCGCAGATTGCGCGCACCGCGGCCGGTGCGCTGGGGCTGAATGCGGAGCTGGCCGAAGCGCTGGGCCTGGCGCACGACATCGGGCATCCGCCCTTTGGCCATGCCGGCGAGCGCGCGCTGGACGAGAGCCTGCGCGCACATGGATTGGGCTTTGACCACAATTTGCATGCGCTGCGCATCGTGACGTGGTTCGAAGAGCGCTATCCGGCCTTTCGCGGGCTGAATCTGACGCTCGCCGTGCGCGAAGGCATCGTGAAACACTCGCGCGATTACACGGCCGACGCGCATCCCGAACTGGCCGAATATTTTCTGGGCGAATTTCCTCCGCTGGAAGCGCAGCTGATCGATCTGGTGGACGAGATTGCCTACCTGACCGCGGATCTGGACGATGCGCTGGACTCCGGGCGGCTTGAGGTGGCGCAGGTGCGCGAGGGGGTGACACTCTTCCGGCGCTGCCACGACCAGGTGCGCGCGGCCTACCCCAATGCCAACGCGCGCATGAATGTCTACGAGGCGCTGCGCCGCGTGCTGAATGCGCTGGTGACTGATTTGATTGCGGAGACGGCGCTGCAAGTGCGCACGCTTGGCGCGACGACGCTGGGAGACATTCGCAAGGCTCCGCGGCGGCTGGCGCTGCTAAGCGCGCCCATGGAAACCGAGCGCGCCGAGGCCAAGGCATTCTTGTACAGGAATTTTTACGACGCGCCGGAGATGCGTGTGGCCCACGCCCATGCAGCGCGGGTGGTGAAGGAGCTGTTCGCGCGGCTGCTGGCTGACCCCAGCCTGCTGCCTGCGGACCACCAGACGCAGATTCCCGCCGAGGGCCTGGCGCGAACCGTGGCCGATTACATTGCCGGCATGACCGACATGTTTATTGAAGATTTGTGGCGGCGGACAAGCGAGTAGCGTGGACTACTTGGACGGCAGGAATTCGATGCGGATGAGGTCTTCGGCCGATTTGAAGCCGTAGTCGGCGGTGAGCAGCGTGGATTGCGGTATGCTTTCGGCCAGCTCAACGGCGAAGGCGTCTGCATAGCCAAGGCCGCGATCAACGCGGAGAGCAGCGGCGCGGACGGCTCGCTCAGCGGTGGCGGCGACAATCTGAAGTTCACTCGGCAGCCCTCCGCCGAGAACGCGCTCCTGCTCCTGTGCTCCAAAACGCTTGCGCAGATTGCCCGTGATTTCGCCCCATTGCACGGCAGAGACACGTACCTTTGCAACTCCGTCGGCGCAAGCTGCCAGCACTTGCTGCACGCGCTCGGCTCCGGGCTCGTTGTCGAAGAAGCGGATGAGCGCCGAAGAGTCAAGAATGAAGACCGGCGCTACCATCCATCCGCAGCCAGTTCACGGGCACGCTCGCGGCGGCGCTCTTCAATGAGCATGTCGGATCCAGAAGGTCCGCCGGCGGTGCAGCCGCGCAACTGCTCGATGAGCTGGAGTTTGGCGGCGCGTGTGGCGGGCTCAAGGATGACGCGGGAGCCCTCGACGTGCACGGCAACGCGCGTGCCGGGCTCAATGCCGAGCTGGGCACGGATTTCGGCCGGAATAACCATCTGGCCTTTGCTGCTGACAGTGGTATATGCGGTGGCCATGTCTTACATTCTACCCCAAGTAAGATGATTGGCCATAGGTAAGACACATTATTAGCGCCTTACTAATCTCAATAACTAAAACAAATAAAATGACTTACTGGACTTTTCCGTGGGGGCGCAGCTTGCGCAGCTCCAGGGCACAGTCTACGGCATTCCTGGCCTGCAGGCGCAGATTGTCGGTGGCGGCCCAGAGCCAGAGGCGGTCGGCTTCCAGCGGATTGCGCGTGCCCGGCTCGGGATGGATGCGGAGCAGCACGTCGTCCTGGCCGGTGGCGGCAAGGTTGGAGGGCGAGTCGGTGTCTTCGAGCACGAGGTCGAGGCGGTCGCTGCTGAGGGCCTCCTCAAGCGAAGCGATTTCGACGGATCGTTCGAACTCGATGGCGATGGAGAAGGTATGGCCGTGGAAGACGGGCGCCAGAAGGGTTTGCAGCGAAAGGCGCGGCAGGCGGTGGCCGCCGAGAGCCGCGTAGTGGCGGCGCACCCGTGCTGCCGTGGCGTCAAGGCCGGCAGTGGCACTCTCGCCGAGGCCGCCGAGAATGTTGTACGCGATTTGCGCGTCAAAGGTGGCGCGGGGCAAGCCCTGGAAGCTGAGCAGGTTCACGGTCTGCTGGTGCAGCTCGTCCATGGCGGCGCGGCCAAACTCGCTGGCCGGCAGCATCAGGGTGACGGCGGCAGTGCGCACCGGGGCACAACCCTGCAAACGGCCCAGCACCAGCGCCAGAGCAATGGCTGCGGCATGCGCGGGAACAATCGCGGGCGTGAGCAGGTCAGCGCCGGAGTCGCCGGGGGCGATCCAGGGGGTAAATATCTGCGCACCGGTTTCCTGGTCGAGCGCGCCGGAGAGGTCAATGACCGTGGAGCCGGCTTGCTGCGCGGCGCGCCAATGGCGCAGCGTCAGCGCCTCGGAGCCGCAGAAGAAGGTGAAGTCGGATCCGGTGAACGAGTCGGGGCCGATGGCCTGGACGAAGGTGATTTCGTCGCCCACCTGGTCCAGCTGGCCCTGCGCCTGCTCTTCATCCAGCAGCACAAAAGTGGCCGCGGCCAGAGACGAGTCAGAGAGCGCGTCTTTCAGTTCCTTGCCTACCAGAGTGGAGGCGCCGGCAATTGCGATCTTGTACACGGAAATCCTTGTGGAGTGCGAAGCGATTAAGGGTGCGTGGCCGGATCCGGCTGCGTGGGCGCGGGGGTCTCACCACGGGGTTTCCAGCGGCGGCGGCGCGACCATGAATAGGCGGCGCGCGCCCACAGGCCCGAGAACGTATAGATCAGCGCCATGCTGAAAAGAACCGAGCTGGAAAACTTGAACATGATGTAGAGCACGCCGGCCATCACGAATAGAACCTGGAAGGGATGACGGCGGGAGAGATTGATCTCCTTACCGCTCCAGAAGCGCCAGGTGCTGACCATGAGGAAGCCTGCCAGGCCTACGGTAATGAGCCACGGAAGCGCCACCCACCAGGCCATCACCGGATAGCCGCCAAAGAAATGCACCGTGGCGGCAAGCAAGCCTGCGGCGGCGGGAATGGGCATACCGACGAAGTATTTGCGGTCGGGCCGGCCGGGGTTGCGCGGCTGCGCGTCGTGGCTGATGTTGAAGCGGGCGAGGCGCGAGGCGCCGCCGATCAAAAAGAGGAAGCAGAGGAATGCGCCGGCGTGCGTCAGGTTTTCGCGCATCTGTGCGTTGACCATCTCCGGCAGAAAATGGAAGCCCCAGATGAAAGCCAGCAGGCTGGGCGCAACGCCGAAGGTAATCACGTCGGCCAGCGAGTCGAGCTCCTTGCCAAAATCGCTGCACGTGTTGGTCATGCGCGCAATGCGGCCGTCGAGCGCGTCGAAGGGGATGGCAAAGAGGATGGCGATGGCGGCCCAGTCAAGATGGGTGTGAGCGTCGGCATTGCCGGCCACGGCAGCCAGCGTCTGAGTAATGGAGTAGTAGCCGGCGCCGATGTTGGCCGCGGTAAAAACCGAGGGCAGAATGTACATGCCACGGCGCAAACGGGCCTGGGCCTGGGCGCGGGCAGCCGCCGGGTCGCGGTGACTCATGCGCGGCCTCCGGAAGCAGGCATGGCAGCCAGAATGCTGGCGCCGCCGCGGACGCGCTGGCCCTTTTTCACGCGGAGTTCGGCCTCGGCGGGGACGATAACGTCCACACGCGATCCGAATTTGATCAGGCCGACGCGCTGGCCACGCTCCACGCGGTCGCCTTCTTTCATGTTGAAGACGATGCGGCGGGCCAGCAGGCCGGCAATCTGCTTGAAAACGACTTCGCAGCCCTCGCCGCGCACAGTGACCGCATTTTGCTCGTTGCGCTCGGCGCTGGCGGGGTTCATGGCGTTCAGGTAAAGCCCCTTCTGGTAGCGCACCGCCGTCAATACGCCCTCAATGGGCGAGCGGTTCACGTGCACGTCGAAGACGCTGAGGAAGATGCTGATGCGCTGGCGCGGGCCTTCAGGCGTGGCGATGGTGACTGTCTCCGTCACCAGCCCGTCGCCGGGAGAGACAATCAGGCCTTCGCCCGCGGGAATCGAGCGCTCAGGATCGCGGAAGAACCATAGGAAGAATGCGGCGAGCAG
>DASVLI010000035.1:0-8712 GCA_036384955.1 Occallatibacter sp. | reverse complement strand
GGAAGCGGCCGCCCGTGCGGAAGGCATTCAGCTACTGGATTAGGACAGACTCGTTTACTTCCCCGCCACCTTCGGCGGCTCCACCACATACTCCCCGCCGGTGCGCGCCAAAATCTGCTCGCGACGGTCGCTCAGCAGCTTCAGTTCCTTCGTCGTCTCGATAAACCGCTGCTTCTCGTCCGCCGTCAGCTCGACGCCGCCCGCGGCCTTCTTGTTCAACTCGTCCAGCTTCGCCTGCAGGCCCGGCATCACGCGGTCAATCAGCACCGGGCCAATCACCGGCGTCCTCGTCTTGCCCCGCGCCAGCTCGTTGCGATTGTTCTCGCCCCACACCGGCAGCATGCCGACATGCGCCAGCTCCACGCGCACGCCGGCTGGACCGTAGTCGTTCTTCACCGCCGCAAACAGTCCAATCATCGAGTCCCGCGGATCGCCTTCCTTGTCCGGCATCAACCCATCCACATACGTCCGTGACTGGTTCGACAGAAAATTTCCCAGCGAGTAAAAAATCACCGCGTTGCGCCCGTCCGCTGTCTTGTACGTCTCCATCGGCTGCAGCACGTGCGGATGATGCCCCACAATCACCCCCGCGCCGGCCTCCAGCATCTTGTGCGCCAGTTCCACATCCTCCGGCCGCGGCGCCGTCGCGTACTCCACACCCCAGTGGATCGACACCACCAGCAAATCGCACTGCGCGCGCGCCGCCTTCACCGCCGCCAGCACCGCTGCCTCATCGGCGCCGGGCGCATTCCCCGCTTCGCCGGGATAAGGAAAGAAATTCACCCGCGGCTGGTCGTCCTTGTCCGGGTTGCGATTGCCATTCAGCCACCGCGTCATCCCCAGCCAGCCCACCTTGATGCCGTTGGCCTCGGTGATGACCGGCTGAAACGCCGTCGCCGCGTTGTCCGACGTGCCCGCAAACTGCAGCCCCACCTCGGTCAGGTGCTCGCGCGTCTCCGCAAAGCCCGCCCAACCCTGGTCCATGGCGTGGTTGTTGGCAAAGGAAACAATCTTCACTCCGCTGGCCTTCAACGCCTGCGGCAGCGCCACCGGCGCGTCAAACAAAAAAGCCTTGGTCCCATGCGAGTGGTTCGGCGCAACCGGCGTCTCCAGATTCACAAAGCCAAAGTCCGCACCCTTGAAGACGTCGGCCACCGGCTCCAGCAGCTTCTCCCAGCCCTGCTCTCCGTCGCCCGCCGCTGCCGCCGCCGCGCGCACCGGCTCATGCGGAATCACATCTCCGGCCACGGCAAAACTCACCTTGGCCAGCTCATGCGGATACGGAGCCACCGGCGCAACCGCCGCCTTGCCCCAATGCATCCGCGCTCCGGCCAGCACCGCAGCCGCGGCCACCACCGCCACCACCGCCGTCGACACACGCCGCCCCCGCGCGTCGGCATAGCGCCGCCGCCCAAGCCGCGGTCGAATTTGTGCCAATGGCTGCATGGGTAATCGCATTCAGCATACATGGAAGGCTGTTGGTGCACAGCTTCCGTACCACCACCAACCACGGATGCCCAATCCAATTCGCGCTCTTTGTGGGAAGACGAGAAGCGCAGTATTTTGACTGACTGAAAAGTGCGTCACGCGCTAGATCCTATGTCTGGGCCGCCTACCGCCACTAGTCAGTAATTCAGTAATTACGATGTGATTTACCAAATGAATTCACTTTGAAACGGCGGCTGGCCCTGACCGACGCAATAGCTTCTCGAAGTGCGAGCATCCATGTACGCCTTCAGTCCTGGGTAGGGAAAATCGGTACGCTCCTCATCGCGATACTCGGTGCGGATCGTGTACCAGCTCATTCCTGCGCTTCGGCTGACCAGCAAGACTCCTGGCTCGATGCGGAAGAACCGGTCAAGGTCCTCGCGGACTTGGTCACAGACGTAGTTCGCCGCCCGTGTGAGTTCAAACGTGAGATCGTGGATCAGATCCACATGGAACTCAAACTGCTTCAGAAGTTGCTGATACGTCGCCTCGTCCCATTCCCGAATCTTATAGAACTGCTCGGTGACCGCGAAGTTCCCCTGGTCTTCGCGGGCTTTGCGTCTCCGGAATTCGAGAAGCAGATCGTTCAAAACCATCTGGAAATTCTCCAGGGCTTTGCGCAGGGAAGCCCCGCTCTCCGGCCATACCCGCGAAAGAAGCCACTCGCGCAACTGGTCGAGCTGTCCCAGAAACTCAGTCCGGATCTCGGGGATGGGCGCAAACAGGTGGGAAGTCTCGGCCAGCCAATTGTCCAGGTCACATCGGGTTTGCCATTCGACGATGTAGCCGGCCCATCGCTCGTCCTCCTGTTGTTTCTTTACGTCGAAGCCTGACAGCTTCGAACGGACCCAGGCTTCGTGTTCGGTTTTCATGGACTGAAGCCGCTCGACGGTGTAGGTCGTCGTCTGGTCGTCGACCTGCTTGTGGTGCACATTGCAGAGAAGAATGAGATTGGAGTAGGTATTGCGCTGCTCAAGCGTAAGGGGCGAATCGCCTCGCGGTCCGTTGGACTGCTCCGCGACGATGTGAGCTGCCTCGCCGACCAAGGAGGGGTCGTCAGTCTCTAGAGAGTCGATGACCAACTCAAGGCGGCAATCCGGATACGAGCAGCGCGAGGCCGCTCGTCCCCATAGCATCCTATTGGTCTTAATGCTTAGTGCCATAGCCTCAACCGAAATTCACTGTCAGCATAGACGAATGAAGGCGGGTGGCGCCCTTCAGTCTGATAAAACACCATGGCCTTCCCATCCTTCCGCGCCCTTCGCACTTCGCGGAAGGGTGGGAAAGCATGCATTTCGGCAGCGGGCACCCCCGCCCCCGAACGCTCCCCGCAACCCGTGCGTCTATCCCATGCACAGGACTGTTACCCTTGAGTGGAGCAGCGGGCCGGACCGAAGCAGGGATTCGCCGGCCACCCAATGACCTATGGCTGAGTTCGTGATCAAGCTGGCCGACGAGCGCGGCCGCATACAGGAGCAGGTGCAGACCGCCGCCACGGCCGAAGAGCTGCGGATGCGCTTCACCCATGCCGGCTATCACGTCTTCTCCGTCAAGGCGCGCGGCGTCTCGCCGCTCTCCCGCCGCAAGGCCAAGCTCGAGCAGTTCCTCATCTTCAACCAGCAGTTCCTCACCCTCATCCGCGCCGGCCTGCCCATCCTCGGCTCGGTGGAGATGCTGGCCAAAAATCAGAAGAACACCAGCTTCGCCGCCCAGTTGAAAGACGTGGCCGCGCGCGTCAAAACCGGAGAGTCGCTTTCCGCCGCCTTCGAGGCCCAGGCCGGCTTCCCCGTCATGTACACCACCACTCTGCTGGCTGGCGAGCGCTCCGGCAACCTGCAGGAAGTCCTCGAGCGTTACGTCAACTTCCAGCGTGTCTCGCTCACCTTCCGCAAAAAGATGGTGGCCTCGCTCATCTATCCCTGCCTGCTGTTGTTCCTGGTCAGCGGCCTGCTGGTCTTCATGTTTACGGTGGTCATTCCGCAGTTTGCCGAGCTCTACGACCAGATGGGTTCGCGGCTGCCCGCGCTCACTCTGGGCCTGCTCGCCTTCGGCAAGTGGATGAAGCACAACATTGCCTGGATGGCGCTGGTTGCTGCCGTGGGCGGCTTCCTCTTCTACCGCTTCTCCGTCACCGAGCGCGGCCGCGACTTCATCGACGGCTTCCGCATCGGCCTGCCCATCTTCGGCAAAATCTGGCTCAAGTATCAGGTCGCGCTCTTCTCGCGCACCCTTTCCACGCTGCTCACCGGCGGCCTGCCGCTGGTTCCCGCGCTGGAAACCGCGGCCCGCTCCATCTCCTCGCTGCGCACCTCGCGCGCCGTCACCGGCTCCATCGTCACCGTGCGCGAAGGCAAAAGCCTGGCCGAGTCGCTTACCGGCACCGCCGTCTTCCCCGACCTCGCCACGGAAATGATTCAGGTGGGCGAGCAGACCGGCGCGCTGCCGCAAATGCTCAACTCTGTCGCCGAGTTCTTCGAGGAGGACGTCGCCACGGCTCTGGCCGCCGCGCTCAGCCTGGTCGAGCCGCTCATCCTCATCTTCATGGGCGCTGTCGTCGCCTTCATTTTGATCTCCCTCTACCTGCCGATCTTCTCCCTTGGCTCGGCGGTTGGCGGAGGACAGGGGTAAATCGTCATGGCCGATCCCACCATTGCCGTTCTGCCCGAAGCCTACGACGAGCGCGCCGAAGCCGAGTCGCTCGCGCTGCGCTATCGCGCCGAATTCGTCGACCTGAAAAACTTCCGCATTCAGCACGACCTGCTGCGCACCGTGCCCGTCGAGCTGATGTTCCGCTACAACTTCGTCCCCATTGAGCAGCAGGGCGACGCGCTGGTCATCGCCGTCAGCGACCCTTCGCGTCTCATGATCCTCGACGAAATCGCCGGCCTGCTCGGCCATCGCATCGTCGCCCGCGTCGCCACGCTTTCCCAGATATCGGATCTGCTGAAAAAAACCGAGCAGTCGCAGCGCGTGCTCGACGAAGCCAGCGAAGGCCTCACCTTCGACGTGCTCACCGGCGACGACAACTCCGACGAAAATATCTCCATCGAGAAACTGACCAGCGAAGAAGACATCAGCCCCATCATTCGCCTGGTCGACACCACCATCTTCACCGCCCTCGAACGCCGCGCCTCCGACATTCACATCGAGACCATGGACGACTCGGTAGTGGTCAAGTACCGCATCGACGGCGTGCTGCAAATGGCCATGGCGCCCATCGCCCGCGAACACCACTCCACCATCCTGTCGCGCATCAAAATCATGTCCGAGCTGGACATTGCCGAGCGCCGCGTCCCCCAGGACGGCCGCTTCCGCGTTCGCTACAAGGGCCGCCTCATCGACTTCCGTGTCTCCATCATGCCCACCGTGCATGGCGAAAACGCCGTGCTCCGCGTGCTCGATAAGGAGTCGATGAGCGAGAAGTTCCGCAACCTCACTCTCGATGTGGTCGGCTTCCACGAGGAAGACCTGCGCCGCTTCCGCCGCTACATTCGCGAGCCCTACGGCATGGTGCTGGTCACCGGCCCCACCGGCTCCGGCAAAACCACCACGCTTTATGCCGCGCTCAACGAAATCAAGTCCGACGAAGACAAAATCATCACCATCGAAGACCCGGTCGAATATCAGATTCGCGGCATCACCCAGATTCCCGTCAACGAGAAGAAGGGCCTCACCTTCGCCCGCGGCCTGCGCTCCATCCTGCGCCACGACCCCGACAAAATCCTCGTCGGCGAAATCCGCGACCAGGAAACCGCGCAGATTGCCATCAACTCCGCGCTTACCGGCCATCTGGTCTTCACCACCGTCCACGCCAACAACGTGGTCGATGTGCTCGGCCGCTTTCTCAACATGGGTGTCGAGGCCTACAACTTCGTCTCCGCGCTCAACTGCATCCTGGCGCAGCGCCTCGTGCGCACCGTCTGCGAGCACTGCGCCCGCACCGTCACCTATCCTGACAGCTTGCTCGCTTCCAGCGGCCTCAATCCCTCCGAGTGGAGCGGCTTCGAGTTCCGCGAGGGCGGTGGCTGCATCGAGTGCGGCGGCACCGGTTACCGTGGCCGTACAGCGATTCACGAGCTGCTGGACTTGACCGACCCGATACGCGAATTGATTTTGGACAAGAAACCCACATCGGAAGTGCGTAAGCTGGCCCAGAAGGAAGGCATGTCGTTCCTGCGCGAGTCGGCGCTGGACCGCGTACGCCGCGGCCTTACCACGCTTAAAGAGATCAACAAGGTGACGTTCATCGAGGCGTCGCGCTAAGGACTTGAGGCAAGGCATGTTCGGAATCCAATTCAAAGCGCCAAAGCTCGGCATCGCCGCGGGGGCACGCCCCCCGGCCGCCGTCGAGCTCGCGCCAGAGGGCGTGCTCGCCGCCTCCCTGCCCAGCAAGGGCGCGGCGCCCGTCTACGCCTTCGCGCCGCTGCGCCCCGGCGCTCTGGCCCCCGGCCTCGCGGAAACCAATCTTGTCGCGCGCGATCAGGTCGTCGCCGCGCTGCGCTCGGCCCTCGACCAGGTTTCGCCGCGCACCCACGCCGTCACCGTCGTGGTCCCTGACCGCGCCGTGCGCGTCTTCGTGCTCGACTTCGACACCATGCCCGCCAAGCTCGCCGAGGCGCTCTCAGTCCTCCGCTTCCGCCTGCGCAAAATGGTTCCCTTCGATGTGGAGCACGCCGGCGTCAGCTATCAGATCCTCTCCCAGTCGCCCACCGAGTGCCGCGCACTGATCTGCGTCATCCCCGGCCCGGTGCTCGAGGAGTACGAGTCCGCCGTGCGCGAGGCCGGCTATGAGCCCGGCGCGGTGCTGCCTTCGTCGCTCGCCGCTCTGGCCGCGGTCGACGCCTCCGAGCCCGCGCTTGCCGCCTGCCTCAACTCCGCCACCCTCACCACCGCCATCGCCCAGGGCAACGATCTGCTGCTCTACCGCACCATCGAGCTGCCCCAGGACCCGGCGCAGAAGCTGGCCGAAGTACAGCGCCACATCGCCGTGGCTAGCGCTTATTACGAGGACAAAATCTCCGCCGCGCCCCGCCGCCTTCTCTACGCCGGCATTGGCGACGCCGCCGCCTTCGCCGCATGGATTAACGATCCCATGCTCACCGTTGCCGAGTTGACCGGCCGCCCCGCCACCGGCGCGGCCACTGCCCTCGGACCCATCAGCACCGCGCCCGTTGCCGGAGCACTTGCCGGCTCGAGCGCCTACGCGGGAGCCATCTAGCCTATGCGCATCTCGCTCAATCTCGCCACCCGGCCGTTTACTGACCTCGGCCCCATCCTCAAGCGCCTGCGCATCGGCATGGGCGTGCTGGTGCTTGCCGCCGGCGGACTGCTGCTGGGCCTGCACTTCTTCCACCAGAAGGCTGAAGAAGCACGCGCGCGCGAGGCCGCCGTCGAAGTGCAAATCACACGCCTCCGCGCCGAGCATGCCGGCTACCAGAGCCTGATGCACAAGCCGGAAAACTCCGAGGTTCTGGAAGAGGCCCAGAATCTCAACCAGCTCTTCGGAGAAAAATCCTTCAGTTGGACCCTGGCCATGGAAGACCTTGAAACCGTCCTCCCCGGCGGCGTGCAGGTCACCACGCTTGAGCCCTCGCGCGACAAGGAAGGTAACATCTCCGTCAAGCTCCGCGTGCTCGGTCCGCGCGACGGCGCCATCAAGCTGGTCCAGAATCTGGAGCACTCGCGCCGCTTCCTGGCCCCGCGCATCATCGGTGAAAGCTCCGACGCCAACGAGAACCCCTCGCAGCGCATGCAGCCCGTCAGCGCCTCCAGCAAGGTGAACTTCGACATCCTCGCCGACTACAACCCGCCCAGCGCTGCTGAGCGCAAAACCTCCAGACCCGCCGCCGGCAAAACTCCAGCAGGAGGTGCACGATGAACGAGAGCTCGCGCATCACCTGGCAGGAGCGTCTGCGCTCGCCGCTCACCTGGCACATCGCCGGCTTTGTTTTGCTCGCGCTCGTCGTCTCGGTGCTCGCCGTCCGCTTCGCGCTCGACTGGTCCGCCACCAGCACCAGCAGCAACGACGCCCTCTCTGCCAAGCAGACGCAGTATCGCGTTCTTGAGCGCCAGACCATGCCGCTGCGCGGCCTCGACAAACGCGTCGCCGCCTCCCGCAGCCAGATCGACGCCTTCTTTGAGAAGCGCATCCCCGCCCACTACTCGTCCATTGCCGTAGCTCTCGGTGACATCCAGCAGAAATCCGGCGCGCGCCTCACCCGCGTGCAGTACGCGCAGGGCAAGCCCGGCGCGGACCTCACCGAAATCTCCATCGACGCCGGCATCACCGGCGACTATCCGCAGATCATGCGCTTCGTCAACGGCCTTGAGCGCGACCAGACCTTCTTCATCGTGCGCGCCATGGCCCTCACCGGCCAGCAGGGCGGCATGGTCACTCTGCGCCTGCGCGTCTCCACCTGGCTGCGCCCGGCCGAGGTGCCCAGCAACATGCCCGCTGCCGGCGCAACTCCGCCCGCGCCCTCCGCCGCACCAAGCAAGGAGGGTGAGTAGCCATGCAGCTTGGATTTGAAAATAAGAAGCAGGCCTACGTGCTCGGCGGATTGCTGGCCGTAGTGGTTATCGTGGGCGGCTGGCAGCTCTACGGCAATTTCGCCGGTCCCTCGCCTGCTCCTGCCCCGCGCCCGCAGACCGCGCGCCCCGTCGCCACAGCCTCCGGCCCCGCCGCGCAAAAACTGCCCGACTTCGGCCTGGACCCGGCGCTGCATCTCGATCTGCTCGCCGCCTCCGAGTCAGTGGTTTACGCAGGCAATGGCCGCAACATCTTCTCCGCCGATTCGGCCCCCGTCGTCATTGAAAAGCCCATCGTCCGCCCGCGCGTCGCTGCTCAGGTGGCCGTCAATACGCCGCCGCCCCCGCCGCGCCCGCCCGTCATCGACCTGAAATACTTCGGCTATACGCAGGAGCACGACAAGTCCATGCGCGCCTTCCTCGCCCACGGCGACGACGTCTTCATGGCCCGCGTCGGCGAAGTCATCGACCGCCGCTACAAAGTGGTCAGCATCATGCCCGGCAGCGTGCAAATCACCGACCTCGGTTACAACAACACCCAAACCCTGCCATTCACCATCAACTAACCGCCATGCACATTCAGCGCCCCATTGCGAAACGCCCCGGTGAAGAAGGCTACATGCTTCTGGCCGCCATCTTCTTCATGGCGCTGCTGGTGCTCTCGCTGTCGGTGGCCCTGCCGCGCGTCCGCGCCAG
>DASVLI010000034.1:0-8096 GCA_036384955.1 Occallatibacter sp. | reverse complement strand
GGACATGCTTGAGGTCACGCTGCCCGCCGGCGCCGAGTGCCACTACGCCTACGCACTCAAACTGACGCCCGCGCAAAAATAGCGGCCACATCCGGCACGGGGAGAAAATTCATGCGTGTACATCGCCGTCACTTCATGGAGCTGCTAGGCATGAGCGTAGCAGGCTCCGCGATGCTCAGCCGCGCGCAATCGCCTATCCCCGTGCCTGCGCCGCCGGTCACCGGACCCGCGGGCGATAACGACCGCCCCGAATATCATCTACTGGCCCCGCACAACTGGATGAACGACCCCAACGGCCCTATCTTCTGGAAGGGCAAGTTCCACATGTTCTACCAGCTCAATCCCAATGCCGCCGTGTGGGGAGACATGCATTGGGGCCACGCCGTCAGCACCGACATGATTCACTGGCGTCACGAAGCGATTGCACTGGCGCCCACGCCGGGCGGTGCGGATAGCGAGGGTTGCTTCTCCGGCTCGGCGGTGGTCTTCAACGGCGTGCCCACCATTCTTTACACCGGCGTGCAGAACGCCGCGCCCGACAAGGCCACCATCCGCGACGGGCAAAACAAGCTGCGCGAGACGCAGATGATTGCCACCGCCGACGGCGACGACATTGCCCACTGGGTCAAGACAGAGACGCCTGTGATTGCCGATCCGCCCGCGGACATGCAGGTCACCGGCTTCCGCGATCCCTGTCCATGGAAAGAAGAGGACGGCTGGTATCTTGCCCTCGGCTCAGGCGAGCGCGGCAATGGCGGTTGCGTACTGCTTTACCGCTCGCAGGATCTGCGCCATTGGACCTACGTAGGAAAGCTCGCGCAGGGCATGCCTGGCGACAGCCCCACAGCAACAGACCCCGTGGGTAGCGGCGACATGTGGGAGTGCCCGGACTTCTTCGAGGTCAACGGCACGCACTGCCTCTACTACTCGGCCAAAGGCAAAGTCATTTTGATGACCGGCGATTACGACAAGGCCGCGCATCGCTTCACGCAGCGGCACTCTGGCCTCCTCGATCACGGCTCATACTACGCGGCCAAGAGTTTTGTCGCGCCCGATGGCCGCCGCATCGTGTGGGGCTGGATTCAGGAGTCGCGCCCGCAGGCTGAGTTCGCAGCCGCAGGCTGGTCGGGCGTCATGTCGCTGCCGCGCCAGCTGCGCGCCAGTGCAGATGGGCAACTCATCATTGAGCCCGCGAAAGAAGTGGAGTTGCTGCGCGGCACTGTCGTCCGCTCTCCGCTGGCTTCCGGCACGCCGCACCGCCGCACCTCCGAGACACTGCGCCATGAGTTTGCCTTCAACGTCAAAAAGCATCCCGCCTCGCTCGAGTTCCGCCTGCAGACCGGCGGCGCGGTGCGCTGGCGCATCACGCTGGATTACGCAACCGGCAAGGTGCGCTGCGGCTCTGCGGAGTTCGCGCTTCCCGCACCTGTCCTCGGCGCCGCCGATCTCCGCATCTTTCTCGATGGCTCGGTGATCGAGTGCTTCGTCGGTGGCCGCGAGGCCGTCACCAACCGCGTCTACGGCCTCATCCCCGGCGCAACCACCCTGGTCAGCGAAGTCAAAGGCCCGGGCTCTGTCGAGCTGAGTCACTGGCCGCTCAACGCCATCTCCAAAGACCGGCTCACGTCCTGACCCTCGCGCCCTATCGCAACCTGCACTGCATTTTTGTTTGAAGTCAACCTTCATCGCCAAGGACTTCCATGACTCTCGATCGTCGCCGATTTCTTGCAGCCTGCAGCAGTGCGGGTATCGCGTCGCCTCTGCTCCCCGGCGTCCTGTTCGCTCTCGTCACTCAGGCGCAGGAACCCGCATACACTGATCAGTCCAAGCCTCCGCATATCACCCCTGAAATGATTGACCAGGCGGCTGTAATCGCCGGCGTTGGACCTTTCACCGCAGAGCAGAAGCAAATGATGATCGACGGCCTTGTCGACATAAATGGCTCCATCAAAGCCATTCGCAAGCTTCATCTCGCCAACTCCGTTGCGCCCGCGTACATCTTCCAGCCTCTGGCGCCCGCGCAGCCCTTGCCCGCGAAAGTACGCGGCAGCGAGCCCGCGATGTGGGCTGCCAGCGCTTCGGTCTCCATGCCCGCCAGCGTCGAAGACCTCGCCTTCGCCTCCATCAGCACGCTCGCAAGCCTGCTGCACACGCGCAAGCTCACCTCGCTCGCGCTCACCCGCATGTACCTCGCGCGCCTCAAGCGCTTTGATCCGCATCTTCATTTCGTCATCAACCTCACGGAAGAGCGCGCGCTCGCCCAGGCCAGAGCCGCGGACGCCGAGCTCGACGCGGGCAAATCGCGCGGCCCCTTGCACGGAATTCCCTGGGGCGCGAAAGACCTGCTTGCCGTCAAGGGGTATCCCACCACCTGGGGCGCCGGCGGCTTCGAGCATCAAACCTTCGACACCGATGCAACCGTCGTCCAGCGGCTCGATCAGGCTGGCGCCGTGCTCGTAGCCAAGCTCACGCTCGGCGCGCTTGCCATGGGTGACGTATGGTTCGGCGGCCGCACCCGCAATCCCTGGAATCCCGCACAGGGATCCAGCGGTTCTTCCGCCGGCCCTGCCTCCGCCGTCTCGGCCGGTTGTGTGGCCTTCGCAATCGGTTCGGAAACTCTCGGCTCCATCAGCTCGCCCTCCACGCGCTGCGGAGTCACCGGCCTCCGCCCCACTTTCGGCCTCGTCCCGCGCACCGGCGCCATGGCCATCTGTTGGACCATGGACAAGCTCGGACCCATGGCGCGCTCTGCTGAAGACTGCGCGCTTGTTCTCCAATCCATTTGCGGCCCCGACGGCCAGGACGCCTCTGCCGCTCGCGAGGATTTCCACTGGCAGCCGGATTTTGATTGGCGCAGCCTGCGTGTCGGTTACTTCAAAAATGAATTCGAGCCCATCGCGCCTTTCAAGCCGGCGCCATCTGCGCCAAACGAATCTGCCGAACAACGCGCCGGGCGTGAGAATTGGATTGCATCGCGCAAGGCCGACCATGATCGGCGCGTCTACGACCAGCGCTACGACCTGGCCGCGCTCGACAAGCTCAGGGCAATGGGCGTCTCCTTGATCCCCGTCGAGCTTCCACCTCTGCACTACGGCGCAATGTCACCGCTGCTCGGCGCGGAAGCAGCCGCTGCTTTCGATGAGCTCACGCTCTCCGGCCGCGACAGCCTGCTCACCGCGCAGGGCCCTGAAGACTGGCCCAACTCCTTCCGCGTCTCGCGCTTCTACTCCGCGGTCGACTTCGTGCAGGCCTACCGCGCCCGCTCGCTCGCCGTTCAGCAGGTCTCAGCGCTCTTTCAATCGGTCGATATTATCGTTGCCCCCACCGGCGGCAGTCAGCTTGGCGCCACCAACCTTACCGGACATCCGGCACTCATTGTGCCCAACGGATTGCGCGGCAGCGATGCGCCCAGCCCGCCCAAAACCGACGACGGAGACGAAGACAATATTGGCGGTCCAGGCACGCCAGTCTCGCTCACGTTTCTTGCCGGCCATTTTCAGGACGCCAAGCTCGCTGCTTTCGGCGCTGCCTATCAGCAGGCCACCGGTTTCCACCGCCTCCATCCGGATCTGGTCTAGCGACGCGCGTTTACTATCGTCTATATGGCGCTGGTGGAAGTCGAAGCGGTCTCGAAGAGCTATCCCCGCCGCGTAGGGCTGCGCACCGAACAGCACGCCGTTGTCTCAGACGTCTCGTTCACCATTGAACCCGGTGAAACGCTGGGCCTGGTCGGCGAATCCGGCTCCGGCAAAACCACCGTGGCGCGCATGATTCTGGGCCTCACGCCGCCCAGCGCCGGCCGCATCCGCGTCGCCGGCATCAACATCGCTTCAGCTTCTTCGGCCGCACTGCACAAGGTGCGTCGCCAAATGCAGCCCGTTTTTCAGGACCCCTTCGCCGCGCTCAACCCGCGCATGCGCGTCTTCGACATTGTGACCGAGCCGTGGCTGATTCACCGCGACGATGCGGAGCTGCCGCGCGGCCGCGAAGCGCTGCGCACAGGCGCCGACGAGCTTCTCAAACAAGTCGGCCTCGACGGCTCGGCGCTCACTCGCTATCCGCACGAGTTCTCCGGCGGCCAACGGCAGCGCATCAACATTGCGCGCGCTCTGGCGCTGCGGCCACAACTTCTGATTTTGGATGAGCCCGTTTCCGCGCTCGATGTCAGCGTCGGCGCGCAGATCATAAACCTGCTGCGCGAGCTGCAGACACGCCACGGGCTGACGTATCTGTTCATCTCGCACTCCATGCCGCTGGTGCGTTACCTCAGCACACGCATCGCGGTCATGGAGCACGGAAGGTTGGTGGAGGTCGGCGAGGCAGAAGCCCTCTGCCGCTCTCCGCGCGAGGAGTACACGCAGCGTCTGCTCGACGCCACGCCGGAGCTGCCCGTCGCCTAGTTATGCGGCTGCGCTGCTGCGTCAGGCTTCGGCGCCGTAGCAGGCTGCGCGCCTTCCGCGGGCTTGGCCGCACCTGGCATCGTCACCTGCGGATGTCCCGCAGGCATTGCGCCGCCCGGATGCATCCCTCCCGGCGTCATTCCGGGATGCCCCGACGGCATCTGCATGTCGGAGACTTCAACCAGTTCCACGTCGAAAATCAAGTCAGCCTTGGGCGGAATGCCCGGGTTCTTTGCATCGGGTCCCGGCCGCCCCTTGGCGCCGTAAGCCAGCTGCCAGGGAATGAAGATCCGCCGCTTGCCGCCCACCTTCATTCCATTAAAGCCCTGATCGAAGCCGGCAATCACGCGGCCAAAACCCTGCGGAAACACAATCGGCTCTGGCGCACCAAGCTTGGGCTTGCCATCGTCGCCCAGCACCGGCTTGCCATCCTTATCCAGCTCCGGCTTGCGGTGGTCGTCGGTGGTGTCGAACTTGTGGCCATCAGCCGCCAGCCATCCAGTGTAGAGAACGTGGTAAAGCTTGTTCGGCTCCGCCTCGGCGCCAGTGCCAATCTTGATGTCCTGATAGCGCAGCGAGAATTCTGTCTTCACCACGCCCGGCACGCGCGGAATCCCCGCGGGAAGGCCGGATTTGGCCGCCGTAGCGCTTTTTGCCGCCGGGTGATGTGCAACGGCGGGCTTGGCGGCTGTCTGCGCAAACGCGCAGGCCGCGCACACACTCAATACAAAAATGGGAGCAATCTGTTTCATGGCTTCAACACTTCCTTGGCTTGTTCTTATTGCCGAGTTTAGCAGTCCGGCCCGCGCCAACAGGCCCTTATGCCGTCTTAAGCCCCGCGACTGTACAGTGGGACATGCCGTTTTCGCAACTTCATATCCTCCACCTGCTGTGGCTGCCGGTGGCGTCCTTTTTTGCAGGCGTGTTGAACACCATCGCCGGCGGCGGCTCATTTCTTTCTCTTCCCGCGCTCATTGGCAGCACCTCGGCCCTCGGCATTGGCGCGGTTACCGCACAGGCCACCAACACCGTCGCCCTGTGGCCCGGCCAGCTCACCTCGCTGGTAGCCTTTCGCCAACTGCTGCGCCAATACGGCTGGAAGCTCCTGCCTCTCTCCGTAGCCTCCGGCGTCGGCGGCTTCATCGGCGGCCGCCTGCTGCTGATGACCGGCAACGCACTCTTCCGCACCCTGCTGCCCTGGCTGCTGCTGTTTGCCGCCGTCATGTTTGTGCTCAGCTTTCCCCTGGGCCGCTGGCTGCAAACACTCTCCGGCGGAGAACGCTACAACAAGTGGCTGCTCTTCGGCATGGTCATTGTCAGTGTCTACGTGGGCTACTTCGGCGCCGGCGGAGGCTTCCTGGTCATGGCTTTGTTCGGCCTATGCGGCGTGCACGATATTCACGAGATGAACGCGCTCAAAGTCATCACCGCCGCGGTCTCCATAGGCATCCCCGCCATCAGCTTTATTCTTGCCGGGCGCGTGCAATGGCACTTCTGCCTTGAAATGGCGATTCTGGCCGCGATTGGCGGCTACCTGGGCGCGCACTACAGCCGCAAGGTGAACCAGCGCGCCATGCGCTGGACGGTGGCAGCTATCGGCTTCCTGACCGCCGGCTATTTCTTCATGCAGAACTACATGCTGCGGCACGGCTAGAGCCGATCAGCCAGCAATCATCCCCGCCAGCAGCGCGGTGCGCGGCGCCAGGTGCTCCAGCACCACCGACTCATGCCGAGCGTGCGCCCCTTCGCCCACCGCGCCCATGCCATCCAGCGTCGGCACGCCCAGCGCCGAAGTGAAGTTGCCGTCCGAAGCGCCACCTGTTGCGGCCTCGGCCAGATCGATGCCCAATTCCTCGGCCAGTGCGCGCGCCTGCTGGTACAGCTTCACCGTTCCGCGCGTCCGCTCCATCGGCGGCCGATTGATGCCACCGGTCAAAGTCAGCAAGCAGCGTTTGTCCGCGGCCTTCAGCCTGGCGAATTTGCGTTCGATCCGTGCGCCGTCGCCCTTGCGCGCGATGCGCACATCCACCTCGGCCCACGCCTCTGCGGGAATCACATTCGTCTTGGTGCCGCCGCCCGCCACGCCCACGCTCACCGTCAGGCCGCGCTTCAGGTCGGTCCAGCCGCTCACTGTCTCGATCACGCGCGCCAACTCGCGCAGTGCGCTGGCGCCTCGTTCAAAATCAACGCCCGCATGCGCCGCCTGGCCGGCAATTTCGATGCGCCAGTCGCCGGTGCCCTTGCGCGCGGTCTTGTAGGCCAGCCCCTGCGCCGGCTCCAGCACAAACACCGCGCCGCAGTCGCGCGCAATGGCTTCGGTAATCGGCCGCGAAATCGGACTGCCCACCTCTTCGTCGCTATTCAGCAGCAGTACCACTTCGCGGCTCAGCGCGCCGGCCTCGGTCAGCATCTCAATCGCGGTCAGCGCCATGCCCACGCCCACCTTCATATCCAGCGTGCCCGGACCCCACAGCCGCCCGCCGCTCACCCTGCACGGCATGGTTTTCAGCGTGCCAAGCGGGTGCACCGTGTCCAGGTGCCCAAGCAGCATCACCGGCTTCCCACTCTTTTTGCCAAAACGCGCCTCCAGCACGTCGCCATGCGCGCTTTGCCGGTGCAGCTTCACCCGTCCTCCAAGCCTGCGCGCGTGCGCGGCCGCCGCCGCCATGCAGCGGTCCACGGCGGCTTTTTCGTCCGTGGGCGATTCAATCTGGACCAGCTCCTCAATTAACTTCAGCTGTTCCTGCTGTTTACGCCGCGCGCCGGCCAGCAGCGCGCGCATAGAAACGGGAATCTCCGCCGATAACGCCATGGATGGTTCCTTTCCCCGGCCCTGGCCTCGTATCAGTCCAGAAACCTGTCTGATTCTACGCCACTTAACGTCAATCGCAACCGTCGAAAAACCCATCCGGGAGTGGCTTCTGAAACCCAACGTGTGGCTAAAATGCCACAGGACGCACGCCGTAGATTGCGTCTAATCTAGCGGTTGTGTCCCCCGTCCGGGGCATATGTACTTCGAGTTGGAGCTGTCTTTTGTCCTCATCCGTGCATCTGGAACAGACCGTCGCCGAGCCTCTGGAATTCACAGGGGTGGGGCTGCACTCCGGCGCACCGGTCACCATGCGCCTGCTGCCCGCGCCCGCCGGCTCCGGCATCGTCTTCCGCCGCACCGATCTGGACAACTTCGAAATTCCCGCCACCGGCCGCAACGTGGCCAAGGTCAGCTACGCAACCAGCTTGATGCGGCAGGGCGTACTCATCTCCACCACAGAGCACCTTCTCTCCGCTCTGGTCGGCATGGGCATCGACAATGTTATCGTCGAGCTCGACAACCTGGAGTTGCCCATCCTCGATGGCTCAGCCCTGCCTTACGTCGAGGCCATCCAGCGCACCGGCATCAAGACCCAGCGCCGCCGCCGCGAATCCATCCGCGTGCTGCAGCCGGTCGAAGTCCGCGAAGGCAACAAATTCATCGGCGTCTACCCCGGCTCCGGCTACCGCATCGACTACACCATCGACTTCCCCGCCCCCATCGGCAGCCTGCAAACCAGCATTGACCTTGCCGCGGAGACCTACGGCGCACAGATTGCGCCGGCCCGCACCTTTGGCTACAAGGCCGACGAGCAAAAACTACGTGACATGGGTCTGATTCGCGGCGCAAGCCCGGAGAACGCCATCGTCCTCGGTCCCAAGGGG
>DASVLI010000033.1:0-8101 GCA_036384955.1 Occallatibacter sp. | reverse complement strand
GGGAGCGGCGGCAGGCGTAGCCGCGGACTGGTCGGCGGGCTGCCCGGCAGCCGGTTGCTGCGCGCCCTGGTCGGCGGCAGGCGCCGGAGTGCTGGACTTGCAACCAGCCAGAGAAAGAGTTGCGGCGAGAGCGAGTGCGGCGAAGGGAGAGAAGCTGCGAGGGAAGTTCATGCGTACGACTCCTTATTCGTGAATTCTCACGGCACGGGAACCGGCAATGGAAAGTGAGGCAGGGGATGCAGGCGCCCGCGCGGGCGCCTGTTCAGATTAGATGTCGAGATTCTTCACGTCGAGCGCGTTTTCTTCAATGAATTTTCTGCGCGCTTCCACATCTTCGCCCATCAGGGTAGTGAAGATGGTCTCGGTTTCGGCAAGATCTTCGAGCTTCACACGCAGCAGCGTGCGGCGCTCGGGGTCCATGGTGGTTTCCCACAGCTGCGTCGAGGTCATTTCTCCCAGGCCCTTGTAGCGCTGCACCTGGTAGTCCTTCTTGCCCTGCTCCACGATGAAGGCAAACAGTTCGCGCGCGGTCTGCTTCTCCACCGGATCGCGTGGAATGCGCGAGGCGCGGCGTGGAGTCTTGGTCTCGGCGGCAGCTTCGGTCTGTTCGGCATCCTCTTCGTCGGCCGCTGTGGCGGTGGCGGACTTGGCCGCGTATTCGATGAGGAATGGCGGCTCAAGGTACTGCTTGATCAGCGAATACTTGGCCATCATCTGGCGGAACTCAGGGCTTGAAGCCAGAGTCCAGTCAATGTGGCGCTCGGCGCCCTGCGCATCCACAAAGCTGATGGACCAGGTGTGATGCTCTTCATCTTCGACCGGCTTGGCCAGCTTGATCTGCAGGCCGGGTGCGAGTTCCGCAAGCTTGGCATGCAGATCCACCAGCTTTGCCGGCACATTGCTTTCCGGCGTGGAGGTGAAGTCGGTGCGCTGGGTCAGCTCGGCGCGAGCAATGGTCTCGGTAATCTGCTCGTTGCGCATGCGCTTGTCCACCTTCTCCACGGAGCCGAGATACTCATTCAGCGTTCCCATGAAGCGGTTCAGGTCGGCGCCTTCAATCTTGCTGGCTCCCTCGCCGTGCCGCACAGTCAGGCCTTCGGCGGCGCGGTGCACCATCACCTTCACAAATTCGCGGTCGTCCTTGATGTACTGCTCGAAGCGGCCCTTCTTGATTTTGTAGAGCGGCGGCTGCGCAATGTAGACATTGTCGCGGCGAATCAGGTCCGTCATGTGGCGGAAGAAGAAGGTGAGCAGGAGGGTGCGAATGTGCGAGCCGTCGACGTCGGCATCGGTCATGAGGATGATTTTGTTGTAGCGCAGCTTGGCGGGGTCGAAGTCGTCCTTGCCAATGCCGGTGCCGAGTGCCGTAATCATGGCGCGGATTTCCTCGTGGCCCAGCATCTTGTCGTAGCGCGCCTTTTCCACGTTGAGGATTTTGCCCTTGAGCGGCAGAATGGCCTGGAAGCGGCGATCACGGCCCTGCTTGGCGGTGCCGCCTGCCGATTCACCCTCGACCAGATAGAGTTCGCAGCGTTCGGGGTTGCGTTCGGAGCAGTCGGCCAGTTTGCCCGGCAGACCGCCGCCGTCCAGCGCGCCCTTGCGGCGGGTCAGGTCGCGTGCCTTGCGCGCCGCCTCGCGGGCGCGGGCTGCGTCAATGGCCTTGTTGATGATGCGCTTGGCGATCGGCGGGTTCTGCTCAAGGAATGCGCCAAGCCGCTCGTTGACGAAGGCCTGCACGGTGCCGGCGATGTCGGAGTTCAGCTTGCCCTTGGTCTGGCCTTCGAACTGCGGCTGCGACAGCTTGACGCTGACCACTGCGACAAGACCTTCGCGCACGTCGTCGCCGGAGAGGTTTTCTTTCATGTCCTTGAACAGACCCAGCGACTGGCCGATGGCATTGACGGTGCGAGTGAGAGCGGTGCGGAAACCGGAGAGGTGCGTGCCGCCGTCGACCGTGTTGATGTTGTTGGCGAAGCTGAAGACCGTCTCCGAGTAGCTGTCGTTGTACTGGATGGCGATTTCCAGCTCGACACCGTCGCGCGAAGCTTCCATCACGATGGGCTTCTCGTGCAGCGTCTGTTTGCCGCGGTTCAGGTGCTTTACAAACTCGGCAATGCCGCCGGCGTACTTGAACTCGGTGCGCTTGGACTCGCCTGTCTTGGGATCGCTGGTGCGCTCGTCGGTGAGCGTGATTTCCAGGCCCTTGTTCAGGAAGGCGAGTTCGCGCAGGCGCTGGGCCAGCGTGTCGTAGTTGTACTCGGTTACCGCGAAGATAGTCTTGTCGGGCAGGAAGTGGATCTTGGTGCCGCGCCGCTTTGAAGTGCCAGCTTTGCGCAGCTCGCTGACCGGTGCGCCGCAACTGAAGTCCATCTCCCACGTGTGCCCGTCGCGCCAAATTTCAACATTGAACTCCTGCGAGAGCGCGTTGACGCAGCTGACACCGACGCCGTGCAGGCCGCCGGAGACCTTGTAGTTGGAGGCATCGAATTTGCCGCCCGCATGCAGCTTGGTCAGCACCACCTGCACCGCGGGCATCATCTTGCCATTCTCCACCGGCATCATGTCGACGGGAATGCCGCGGCCATCGTCGACGACGGTGATGGAGTTATCGACGTGGATGATGACCTCGATTTTTTTGGCGTATCCGGCCAGCGCTTCGTCGACCGAGTTGTCGACGACTTCGTAGACCAGATGATGCAGGCCCATCTCTCCGGTGGAGCCGATGTACATGGCCGGGCGCAGGCGTACGGCCTCAAGCCCTTCGAGAATCTTGATGTTTTCGCCGGTGTAGCTGCCGTTGTTGGGCACAGAAGGCTCGTTCGTGGGTAGTGTCGCCATAATTTTCGGGGAAATCTCCGGCTGCGGTGTTGGCTGAGTTGATGCCTGCCCGGGCGGGGCTTTCAGCGCCCTCAAACTGGGGCTTAACCAGTTGAAAGACCGGGGCTTTGAATCACACAGGTACAGCTTGATTTTACCACGCGGGACTCTTCCGGCGCTTTGTGGAAGCAGCGAGGGAAGCAGACCAGCCGACCGCATGCACTCTGGAAAAGTTACTGAAAACAAAGTTACTAACAGGCCTATTACCTAGTATGTATATGACGTCAGTAACCATGAATATCTAATTGCGGCAAAATGTTGAATAAGTGAGATTTGCACAGGATATTGCACTACTATCTTTTGGGTGATAGGTGCATATTTGCACGTCACCTTTTTCCTAAGGAGTTACCAAATATGAAACTCGTGATTCGGATCTTCGCCCTGTCAGTCGTCGTCGCCGGTTTCGCCGCTGCCTCCATGTCGTCCCCGTCCAAAGGACTCGTCAGCCGCCAGGCTGTCCATGCTGGACTTCCGATTCCGACCTGTGGTCCCACGATGGACTGCACCAAGAGCGGTACTGGAGTGGTAGACAAGTAGCCTGAAAACACCAATTTCTAGCACCAAAGTGCCATGACTAATGGCACCAATTGGTTTGAAATTCAGTGCGGAACGACGCTATTCTGGGTAGACCCTCAGAATGGAGAGGGGCGTTCTATGCCATTGGATTTCTCAATGAAATTGCTTGCCGCTTCAGAGTTCATTCTCTGGGCTGCGGTGGGCTTTTTCTTCTGGCGCAATGGCCTGCAACGCCGCTTCCCGGCCATGAGCTCATATCTGGCGCTGCGCATCGGCTCGATGCCGATCCAGCTGGCCGTGCTCTACTGGCAGGCCGAGCCCTGGGCGGGCCATTATTTCCCGGTCTACTTCTTTGCCTGGTGGTCGGTGTACATCGCCAGCTCCATCTCGCTGTTCTTTGTCATGCTTGAGATTTTCCGCTCGGCGCTGTCGGCCTTTGTCGGCCTTATTCGCCTGGGCACGGTGGCCTTCCGCTGGGTGGCCATTGTCTCGCTCATCGTCAGCCTGGCCACCATGAGCTTCAAGCACTCCGGCATTGGCGTTGTTCCCGATGTCGCCGTCGGCCTGATGCGTTCGGTGAGCATGCTGGAACTCTGCCTGCTGGCCTTCCTTTGCCTGTGCATGAACACCCTGCGCCTGAGCGTGAAGGACTTTACCTTTGGATTGGCTCTGGGGTTTGGCGTGATGGCGCTGAACGATTTTGTGCAGGCCAGCGTGATCTTCAGCAACACGTCGCTGAACGCGCCCATGCAGTATGTCAATGAGGGCGTCACCATTTTGACCCTGACCATGTGGGTGAGCTACTGCGCCGCGCCGGTGCTGACGCGCAAGCCGGTGACCATTTCCGCGAACTCCACCATTTACCGCTGGAACGAGATTGCCGCGGCTCTGGGCCATGGCACGCACGTGGCCGTGCAGCAGAGCTCGGGCAGCTTCTTCCTGGCCGATGTGGAGAAGGTGGTCGACAAGGTGTTGACCCGCAGCATGCCATCAAGCGAAACCAAATAGTTGCAAGCTGCCCCCTCAGGGCAGATTGGGGGAAGGGCCGGACCCAGGGGAGTGGGTCTGGCCCTTCATACATTTGCGGGCAAAAGAGAAAAGGCCACGGCATGCCGTGGCCTTTCGCGTTGCTGAAGACTGATGGAGCTTACTCGGTTGCCGCTTCCACGGAGGCAAAGCGGCCGCGGTTGCCGTGGTCGCTGAACTTGACCGTGCCAGAAACCTTGGCGAACAGCGTGTCGTCCGAGCCAATGCCGACGTTGACGCCGGGCTTGATCCTGGTGCCGCGCTGGCGAATGATGATGGTGCCGCCAGTGACGAACTGGCCGCCAAAGGCCTTTACGCCGAGGCGCTGTGCGTTGGAATCGCGTCCGTTTGTGGAGCTGCCTCCACCCTTTTTATGTGCCATTGCCGAAATCCCTTCTGAAAATGAGCTCCGCGGCTACTTGGCCGCAGTGTAGGTTACGCCGTCGGCCTCAATGGCCTTGATGCGAACCTCGGTAAAGTTCTGGCGGTGTCCCTGCAGCTTCTTGTACTGCTTCTTCCGCTTGAGGTGGAAGACCAGGATCTTGTCGCCGCGGCCCTCGCCGAGCACTTCGGCCGTGACCTTGGCCGTGGAGGGCTTGGCCACAGTGCCGGGCTCGCCGGAAACTGCCAGAACATCACTGAATTCAACGGTCTGGTCCTGATTGGCGACGGTTTCGATCTTCACCACATCGCCGGGAGCAACCCGATACTGTTTTCCACCGGTACGAATCACCGCGTACATAAATCCTCCAGAGCTGCACGCGCGGAGGCGTACGCTCAATTGATCCAAATCCAGCTTGGGCGGATACTTCCTTGCCGCGGTATGCTCCAGCACCGATTTGCACCGGGCGAGCCGTTGGCTCCGCAGCAACAGGCAGGAATCGCCAAACTAAGGTAGTTTACCTGCTTTGGCGGGCAAGGTCAATGCAGACGCCGCTGTTGCCGGCCGGCGCCCGTTTATCCCTGCAAAGGCACAATGAAAAACAGGATGGCGAAATAGTGCGCCACGCTGCCGGCGAGCACAAAAATGTGCCACGCGGCGTGGAAGTATCGAAACCGGTCCAGCGCGAAAAAGACGATTCCCAGGGTGTAGGCCAGGCCCCCGGCCAGCAGCCATAGCGCCCCCTGCCAGCCGATTGCGCCCACCAGAGGTCGCACCACCAGCAACGCCAGCCAGCCCTGCAGCAGATACACCAAGGCCGATAGCACCTGAAAGCGCCCAATCGCCAGGCTCTTGAAGACAATGCCTGCAGCCGCCAGTCCCCACTCCACGCCGAAGAGCGTCCAGCCGGTTGCGCCCTTCAGAGCAACCAGAGTGAACGGCGTATAAGTGCCGGCGATGAGCAGATAGATAGCCGAGTGGTCCAGAATCTGGAAGACGTGCCGCGCCCGTGTGCGCACCAGCGAGTGATAGAGGGTGGAGCAGAGATAGACCAGGGTGAGCGTTGTGGCAAAGACCGCGCACCCAACCACCGTCCGCGTCGAGCCGCGCGTTGAGGCTACGACCAGATACACCGCTCCGGTAATCGCGAGCGCTGCGCCCACTCCATGCGTGATGGCGTTCGCCAGAATCTCGCTGAGGCGCAATTGCGCGTCCATCTCTGCATCATAGTCCTGCTAAAAGTGGCGCAGCGGCTCCTCATGACGGACAGGGGGCGTGGGCGGAGGCGCACTATGCTCCTGAGCGCGCTCCACGCGGCTTTCCAGCGAGCGGCTAACCAGATCGCGCGAGCCGAGGCCGACCGCGAGCGAGAGAGTGAGCACGATGCCGCCGAAGAGAATGCCGAAGGCCAGTTCGACAACTCCGCCGCCGATTTCAAGGTGCTCCAGCACCATGGCCGCCGTGACTACCAGCACCATCCACTTCACGCCGAGTGAAAGAAAGCGCGCGTACTGCACCTGCGCGTTCACGGCGCCGATGAGAACCGAACGCGCCAGGAAGCGGGCCACAAGGTTGCCAGCGATGAGCAGCAGAATGGCGCCGATGGCGTGGGTGAGATAGGGCAGCAGGGAGATGGGCAGCGCCGCGGCGGAGGCATACGAGGTGTCGAAGGCCGAGACGCCGATGATGAGGCCGAGCAGAATGCAGGTCCAGAACGAGATGCGTGCGGCCAGCGCGGTGGGCGTGCTGGAGGGCGTCCAGTCGGCGTTACCGCGCACCTGCGCGATGCGGTCGTCAAAACGGATCCAGCCAAGCGCGCGGCGCATCACGGCGGAAACCGCGATGCCAATCAGGGTGAAGAGAAACAGCGCGATGAAAAACGCCAGAAAGCCGGGCAGAATGGCCACCAGCAGCGTGAGCACCCGATAGACGGATTGCTGGAGAGCCTGCGACATGTGCAGCCAGATGGTGGCGTGGTCGACGGCGGGCGGCGTGGGCATTTGCTGCTGGAGCATGGCAAACATGGTGCTCCCTCCTTGAGTGCGGCGTTACGGGTTGAAGCGGTCGGGCCAGCGCCAGCGAGCTACCAGGTACGGCTTCTCGCTCTCAAAGGCGCCGGCGACGGCTTCAACGTGCTGCTCCGCGGTGGAGCCGCTAAGCGTGTTGTGAATGTGGCTGGCCACCCAGGCCAGGTACAGCGGAATCATGGCGCCGAGCAGGTGGCTGCGGTTGAGCGTGCGCAGTCGCCACGCCATAAGAAAGTCGTAGACAATACGGGCCCATAGATTGTGCGGCAATGTGAACTCGGGTGCCTCCAGCTGCGAAAGCCGCTTGAGCCCAAGCAGGGTGTTGGGCGGTAGCACCAGCGACCAGATTTCCAGCAGATTGCCGTAACCCAATTTGAAGGCCTGCACCATGGATGCGGTGTCGGAGGCAGCATCGTTCTGTGAGCGCGATGAGGCAATGGGACTGCGCGCCGGCGGCAGTGGACGCGGCCGCTGCCAGAAGGGCGCCTTGGCCTCGACATCCGCGAACAGCGAGCTAAGAATCAGCGGCAGAATCGTGTTCAGGTCCGGCTCGGCCGGCTGCGGCATCACGCGCTTGCCCGCTGGAACCTCGCCCACGTGAAACGCAGCCGCTGCCGCCTCACTCAGCGGCCAAAGCGGCGCCTCACTCTGCTTCAGATTCACCAGCCGCAGTGCGGGCAGCGCCAGCCGCGCGGCCATGCGCGCGGAGAGGCCGAGATCGACCGCCAAAGGAAAGCGCGGACGGGTGGCGAAGAGCGCGCGGTTCAGCGGATAGAGAATTGCGGAGTTGACCAAGCCGGCGTGCGGAGGAAGTTCGTAGCTGGGCACGGCCAGGTCGCTGCCGGCAGCCACCGCGTCGGCCAGCGCGCGCAATGCCTCCGGCGCGAGCGAGTCTGCCTCCGGGCCAAGCAGTAATGCCGCACTGGCGCCGTGTGTCTGCACCAACTGTGCGGTATGCACAAAGTCGGCGGCGGTCAGCGTCCACCAGGGGCGCGCCTGGGGCGCGGCAATCACGCGCAGCGGCGAGTTGGCCCGCGGCGCAAGCGACTCGGGAGCGGCGACAAGGATCTCGTCCGGAGCAAAGGCCGCGGCGAGATGTGCGCAGGTCGCCTCCACTTGCTCCTGCGGCATCGCGGCCAGCAGCACCAGCGTTGGCGCGCTGCTGGACTCTTCGGCGGGCGCGGGAACCGGGATGGGATCGGCTGTGGCCATGGGGGCTATGCCTACGGATGCGCAGATTACACGGTTAAGATGCCTGCCAGCGGAATCGGCA
>DASVLI010000032.1:0-24607 GCA_036384955.1 Occallatibacter sp. | reverse complement strand
ACATCGACGAGCGAAGTGTTACCGCCATGCGTGTTGTAGAGAGCAAGTTTTTGAAAACCCGCGGCGTGAATGCTGGCGCCGAGATCGCGCACCACGGCGAGGAACGTGGACGCGCTGACCGAGAGTGTGCCGGGAAAGCCGATGTGCTCGTTGCTTTTTCCGTAGCAGATCGGCGGGAGCGCGTAGATGGGCAGGTCGCCGGGAATGAGTGCGAGCGCCTTGCCGAGAAGCAGATTGTTGATGAGCGTGTCCGTGGCGAGGGGCAGGTGGTGGCCGTGCTGCTCGATGGCGGCGGTGGGCAGCACCAGTAGCGTGGACTCGCGCGGCAGTGCGTCAACCTGCTTCCAGGTCAGGTAGGAGAAGTTGCGCGCGTCGGGAATCCAGGACTTCATGCGGGCACCGCCGATTTTTTGAAACTGATCATCTTGCCGGGATTGAGCAAACCGTGGGGGTCGTATTTTTGTTTGGCCATGAGTTGAATGTTGTCGGGACGGAAGCGCCCGGCGTCCTCCAGATAGTTGACATGCGGGTTGGCGACGAAGACGCCGATGGAGCGGCAGTGAGCGATCATCTCGTTGAGTCGTTCTTCCGTGGTGAATCGAACGATTGGAATGGCGCCGGGAATGATGTCGCCGCTGCCGTTCTTCATGAACTCGATGTGGAAGAGAATCTCGTCGCCGAAGCGTCCGCGGAGAAGGCGGAACTGCTCGCGACATTCGGCCGCGGAAAAGCCGCACTGCAGATAGGTAAAGGCGGGGTCGGCTTTCATCGCCCAGAGCGTGGTGTGGTTCCAGGTGTAATCGCTAAGCAGCGGTTGCGTGCGCGGGCCGTCGTAGGCGCCGCAGAAGGTGAGGTCGCCGCCGGCAGCAATGGCGGCTGTGCGCAGCGCATCAAGCTGGCTGGTTTCGATCATGAGCAGTGCGAGCGCGTAGTTATCGCGGACGACATGGCGAATGGGCGCAAAGAATGACGGGATGGGCCACTCAAAGACAGTGGCGAGCCGCTTGGACCACTTGCTGTCGACGGCGATGGATTCAGTGAAGTCAAAGGCCGATGCGTAGGTGGGAAATGCGACGGTGACCTGCGTCCACGCGCGGGCAGGCGCGAGCACGAACCAGATGCGAGTGAGCACTCCGTTGGTGCCCCAGGCGTGGAGGATTTCGTGAATAGCCGCGCCTTCATGCATCACAACGCGCGGCTCATCCTCCATGGTGACAACTTCGAAGGCGCGGACCGTGTCGAAGTCGCGCAGGCCGCCGTGCGTAACCGAGCCGATGCCGCCGGAGCCGCCTGCAAGAAAGCCGCCGAGAGTGGCCTTGACCAGCGTGGACGGATACATGCGCAGTTCCCAGCCCTGCCGACGCGCTTCGGTTTCGAGGACACCGAGACGCATGCCGGGCTGGCAGATTGCAACGCCGTCGGCAGTAATTTCTTCGAGCTTGTCCATCAACGATAGATCAAGAACAATGCCGCCTTCAAGCGGCACACACTGGCCGTAGTTGCCGGTGCCCGCGCCGCGCAATGTGATGGGAATGCTCTGCTGGACTGCGTAGCGATGAATGGCAAGGATTTCCTCCACGCTGACCGGCAGGACAACGACGTCGCCATTTTTGTGGACGAGTTGAGGACGCAGGATAGGCGAGTACCAGTAGAAATCGTGTGAGAGGCGATCAAGAACGGCCGGCGCGGTGAGCACGCGCGCAGGGTCGGCAACGATGGCGGCGAGTTCGTCTGCGAGCTGCGGCATGAGCTATTCCTTGCGTGCGAGTGGCTACTTCTTTTTGCGCGTGGACCAGAGGCGAATGGCCCGCAGCATGTTGGGGTGGGTGAACAGGGCGTAACACTCGTCGCGCAGCAGAGGGCCGTCGACCGTGCAGTGCATGTCGCTGCGCGCGGCAACTTCCGTGGCGGGAATCTGAATCTGGCTGAAGTGGCAGTTGGCGTCCTGGATGGTGGCGCCGTAGACGACGCGGTCGAGTCCCGCCCAGAGCGCGGTGCTCATGCACATGGGGCATGGTTCACAGGTGGTGTAGAGCGTGTAGCCGGCGAGCGAGAGCTGCTTGAGCTTTTTGGTGGCGAGACGGATGGCGCGCACTTCGGCGTGGGCGCTGGGATCGAACTCGCGGGCCACGTTGTTGAGCGCGTGGAGCAGCGGCTTGCCGGTGCGCGCGTGCACGATGGCCGCACCGAAGCAGCGCGGGCGCGGCGTGTTGAGCGAGCGCGCGGTAAAAGCGATGAGAGCGCGCATGCGCAGCGAATCACGTTCCGCGACAGATTTTGCGCTTTTGGTAGGCCTGGGGACGGCGGACGAAACTGCTGCCATACTCGAAATTAGCATGAGAGCCGTTTGCCGCACATGACAAAACATGCAGTGTTTATGCCGTCTTTATGCCACTGTGCGAGACACGGGAGGGGCGGCCTACAATCGAGGCATGCCGATGCCTGAATGGACTGCCGGAAAGCTGCGCGCGGCGCTGGAAAGCTGCGCGACGGACCCTGGAACACTGGCAAGGGAGGCGCTGGCGCGCGCCAACGGAAACCCCGGCGCAAATACGTATTTGTGGCGCGATGAGGCGTGGACGCTGCGCGAGGCGGAGCGCGTGGCAGCGATGAGCGCGCACGGGCCGCTGTGGGGCTTGCCTGTCTCAGTGAAGGACTGCTTTGACCTGGCAGGCGCGCCGACCAGTTGCGGCGTGCGGTTTTATCGCGAGTTGAATGGCACGGCAACGCGGGACTCGTGGCTGGTGGAGCAGCTGCGGAACGCTGGCGCGGTGATTACGGGCAAGACGCATTTGCATCCACTGGCGTACGGGATTACTGGAGAGAATCCGGAGTTTGGCGACTGCGCCCAGCCGGGCGATGCGGGAGCGCTGACGGGAGGATCGTCGAGCGGCGCGGCGGCTTCGGTGCTAGAGGGCTCGGCCGTGGCGGCGATTGGGACGGACACGGGCGGGTCGATTCGCGTACCGGCGGCACTGTGCGGGCTAGCTGGCTACCGCGCAACGCTGCGGCGCGGCGACTGGCGCGGTGCGGGACACCTTGCAGAGTCGTTCGACACACTGGGATGGCTGTTTCGCGATTTGGAAGATGCGCCGCTGCTGGGGAAGATTTTTGCGCCGGAGGGCGAAGAGCTGCAAGAGCCGATTACACGATTCGCCTTGATTGACGCTGGTTTTCTGCATGATTGCGAGCCGGAGATTGCCGCGGCAATGGCAGGGCTTGGCACGGAGTTGGAGGCGATGAGCTTGCGTGCCGATTCTTTCCAACCGGATGGATGGGATGGGGCATTCGAGATTTTTGCGCCGATCCAGGCAAGCGAGGCGGCGCGGATTCATGCCGGGCATTACGCGGAGTTTGAGCCGGCGATTCGCGAGCGTCTGGAGTGGGGCAACAGGCTGACGGCGGCGGAAGTGGCGGCTCTGCGCGAGCGGCATGAGGCGTTTCGCACGAGGATTGATGAACTCCTGAAGGAACACCAGGTGCTGATTCTGCCGGCGTCTCCCGTGAAGCGACTGGCAATGGGCGCGGACCACAGCAAGACGCGGGCACGACTGCTGCGCTATACCACACCGTTTAGTTTGGCCGGAGTGCCGGTAGTGACGGTTCCCTGCTCCGTGAGCGGCATGCAACTGGCCGCGGCGCGCGGCAATGACGAAGCTCTATTGGAGTTGGCACAAAAAATCGGTGCGAGGAGAAAACTTACCTCGTCTTCATCGGCCGCGTGATAGGGTGCGGGGAAAGCTTCTTCCCCGAGGTCGGTTGTGCGATTCCCCAGGATTTTTCTCTTTACTGTAATTGTGGCCGCGGTTGCGCTGGCTGGCTGCCGCAGCAACCCAACAAGCACCAACGGCCTGACATCGCTGCGCCTGCAACTGGACTGGTATCCACAGCCGGAGCACGGCGGGTTTTATACGGCGCTTCTGAAGGGCTATTACAAGCAGGAAGGGCTCGATGTGTCAATTGCGCCGCTGACGCAGTACGGCAGCGCGGCGCAGATTATTGCTTCCGGCAAGATGGACATTGGACTCGGATCGAGCGACCAGGTTCTGGAGTGGAACTCGAACGGACTGCCGCTGGTTGCGATTGCAGCCACCATGCAGCACGACCCGCAGGCCATCATGGTGCATGCCGCCTCGCCGGTTCGCGACTTCAAGGATTTGGAGGGACGCACGATTGCAGCGCAGACGGGCGCGACGTGGTTGAAGTTCGTCACGCTGAAGTACGGGCTGCACAACATACGGCAGATTCCATCGACGCTTTCGATTGCGAATTTTCTGGCCGATCCGAATTACGTGCAACAGATCTTCATCACCAGCGAACCGTATTTCGCCAAACAGGCCGGCGCGGATGTGCGGACGTTCCTGATCAGTTCGTCGGGCTATGATCCTTATCGCGTGCAATTCACCACGCGGGAGTTTGCCACGCAGCACCCGGACGTGGTGGCGAAGTTTGTGCGCGCCAGCATCCGCGGATGGAATGACTATTTGCGCGATCCGGCGGAGACGAATGCGTATCTGCTGAAGCTGAATCCGGCGCTGAATCCGCAGCAGGAAGCGTTCACCACGCAAGCGCTGCGCGACGGCGGCTTTGTGAGCGGCGGCGACGCAAGCGGCGCACAGACCGGGAAGATGACGGATGAGCGCTGGCAGACCAGCTACGCGCAGCTGAAGTCGCTGGGAATTCTGGCGCAGCCGTTCGATGTGAAGCAGGCGTATTCGCTCACCTACGCGCACTAGCGCTACTCTTCGCCGATGTCTTCATTCCAGATTTCGGGGTGTTCGGCGATGAAGCCTTCGAGCAACTCGCGGCACTCGCTGCTGTCGAGGTCGATGACGTCGACGCCGTGCGCGCGCAGCCAGTCGAGACCGCCAGCAAAGGTACGGCTTTCGCCGACGACAACCGTGCCGATCTTGAACTGGCGCACGAGGCCGCTGCAATACCAGCAGGGCGCGAGCGTGGTGACCATGACGAGGTCGCGATAGCTCTTTTGGCGGCCGGCGCGGCGAAAGGCGTCGGTTTCGCCGTGCACGCTGGGGTCGCCGTGCTGCACGCGGCGATTGTGGCCGCGGCTGATGAGCTCGCCCTGTTGCGTAAAGAGCGCGGCGCCGATGGGAATACCGCCCTCGACGCGGCCTGTCTGGGCTTCTTCCAGAGCAACCTGTAGCATTTTTTCGCAGAGCTCGCGCGTCGGCACAGTGTATTTCTCCTGGAACGAGGATACGGCATGGCTACTGCCTGAGAACGAATGGATGATGACTCACCGAGGCAGCGTGTAGAATTTGCGTGCGGGCGACTGCGGCCCGCACGTGGGCTCCGAGCCCGTCTTCCCCAATGTGGAGCGCCCCTTCGCTCCGAAAAGAAAACCGCTGCACCTGTCCTGCATGACAGGAGATGGGGCCTGTGGCCCCCGGAGGTCTCTTGTGGCACAGCCGATTCATCTGCGCCTGAATCATTTCTGCTCACAACCCAGCGACGATGCCGAGGTGGCGCTTGCGCCCGACCAGCAGACGTTGGAGCTGGATCCGCTTGGGAACGACGCGGGCCAATTCAGCAGGCGATCGTTTCTCTCCGGGCTTGGCGCAACGGGCTTACTGGCAGGAGCAGCACCGCTGGCGGCTGCGGCGGCGCCCACGCTGGAGCCAGCGACCGACGCCGAGAGTGGCGGCTTAACCACGGCCGACGTAACGCTGAAGATTAACGGCAAGGAGCACGCACTGCGCGGGCTGGATACGCGCGCGACCCTGCTGGACACGCTGCGCGAGCGTATCTTTCTGACCGGAACAAAAAAGGGCTGCGACCACGGGCAATGCGGCGCATGCACGGTGCACGTGAACGGAAGGCGCGTGAACAGTTGCCTGAGCTTTGCGGTGATGCACGAAGGCGATGAGATCACGACTATCGAAGGTCTTGGACAGCCGGGCAATCTGCATCCGGTGCAGGCGGCGTTTGTGGAGCACGACGGTTACCAGTGCGGCTACTGCACCAGCGGACAGATTATGAGCGCGGCGGCACTGCTGAAGGAGCCGATTGGGCCGAGCGACGAAGAGGTCAAGCACGCCATGGCGGGCAACATTTGCCGCTGCGGCGCGTATGGCAACATTCTGGCCGCGGTGAAACAGGTGCGGGCCTGAAGAGGAGAGCGAGATGCAGACTTTTGAGTACGCAAAGCCCGCGGGTGTGGAGAAGGCGCTCTCCGCGACAGGCAAGTTCATCGCCGGCGGAACGACGCTGGTGGATTTGATGAAGCTGCACGTGGAGCAGCCGAAAACGTTGATCGACATCAATCTGCTGCCGCTGGACAAGATTGAGCAGCTGCCGGACGGCGGGCTGCGCATCGGCGCGCTGGTGCGCAACTCGGACCTGGCGTGGAACGCGGACGTGAAAGCACACTACGCCGTGCTGTCCGAGGCGATTCTGTCCGGAGCCTCTCCGCAACTGCGCAACATGGCAACCACGGGCGGCAATCTAATGCAGCGGACGCGGTGTGCGTATTTTCGCGAGCCCGAAGCCGGCACACCGGGCGGCTATGGATGCAACAAGCGGACTCCGGGCTCGGGCTGCGCGGCGATGGAGGGCTTCCATCGCACGCACGCGATTCTGGGCACGAGCGACCAGTGCATCGCGACGCACCCTTCGGACATGTGTGTGGCGATGGCCGCGCTGGAAGCGACGATTCACGTGGAAGGGCCCAGAGGCAAGCGGGCGATTCCGATTGCGGAGTTTCACAAACTGCCCGGCGCAACGCCGCACCTTGAGCACGCACTGGAGGCGGGCGAAATTATCACGCATGTAGATTTGCCCAAGCCGGTGGCAGGCGCGAAGAGCGTTTATCTGAAGCTGCGCGACCGCGCCAGCTACGAGTTTGCGCTGGCCTCAGCCGCGGTGGTGCTGAAGGTGGAAGGCGGGAAGATTCGCTACGCGCGCGTGGCGATGGGCGGCGTGGGCACCAAGCCGTGGCGCGCGCACGAGGCCGAGGCAACGCTGGTGGGCAAGAGCGCGGATGCGGCGACGTTCCGCAAAGCAGCCGAAGCGGCACTGGCAAATGCGAAGCCGCGCAAGGACAACGCATTCAAAGTGGAACTGGCGAAGCGCTGCGTGACGCGCGCGCTGACGATGGCAACAGCGTAAGCAAACGCGAGGGAGATGAGCATGGCGACGGGAACTCTTGAGGCTCTGCCGGGCAAGGTTGGCGTGGCGACGCCGCGTATCGATGGACCGCTGAAGACCAGCGGCATGGCGCAATACGCGGCGGACTTTCACTTCGAGGGCATGGTGCATGCCGTGCCGGTGTGCGCCTCGATTCCGAGCGGGAAGATTCGCCGGCTGGACACGCGCGCGGCCGAAGCGATGCCGGGCGTGCTGCTGGTGCTGCACCACGGCAACATCGGTTCGCTGTATCGCACCGTGCCGGGGGACCAGGACGCGACCAACAGCGAAGTGCGCACGGCGTTTGAGGACGAGACGATTCGCCACTGGGGCCAGTATGTGGCAGTGGTGGTGGCTGAGACGCTGGAACAAGCCACTGCGGCGGCGCACGCTGTGAACGTGGAGTATGAGCCGGATGCGGCAAACCTGCGCGTGCGGCTGAGCGAGTACGACGGCAAGCGCAAGTCGGCATCGAAGCGCGGCGACCCGGATGCGGCCTTTGCCTCGGCGCCGGTGAAGGTGGATGCGACGTATGTGACGCCGGACGAGACGCACAATCCGATTGAGCTGCACGCCTCCGTGGCGCATTGGGAGGGCGAGCGGCTGACGATGTATGAGACGTCGCAGGGCGTGGTGAATCACCGCGTGGTGCTTGCGCAAACGCTTGGGCTGCCGCTGGAAAATGTGCGCGTGATTACGCGGTTCCTGGGCTCGGGCTTTGGCGGCAAGTTGTTTCCCTGGCCGCACGCTTCAATGGCGGCCGTGGCGGCGAAACGTTTGAATCGCCCGGTGAAGCTGAGCCTCGACCGGCGGATGATGTTCTCGAATGTGGGCTATCGGCCGCGCACGGAGCAGCGCGTAAAGCTGGGTGCGACGAACGATGGCAAACTGCTGGCGCTGCGCCACGATTATCTGAACGTGACTTCGCAACTGGACGACTTCGACGAAGGCTGCGGAGAGGCGACGCCGTATCTCTACAGCGTGGCGAACCTTGAAGTGACCAGCGCGCAGCCGAGGCGGCATGTGGGCGCGCCCATGTGGATGCGCGGGCCGGGTGCGGTACCGGGACTGTACGCGACTGAGTCGGCGATGAACGAGCTGGCGGCTGAGTTGAAGATGGACCCGGTGAAGCTGCGCCTGGTGAACGACGCCGCGAAGGATGAGAGCAACGGCAAGCAGTTTTCGTCGCGGCACTTCCGCGAGTGCTTCGAGGTGGGCGCGAAGAAGTTCGGCTGGGAGAAGCGCACGCTTGGCGTGGGCTCCATGAAGCGCGACGGAAAGATTCTGGGCTGGGGTACGGCCGGCGCAAGCTGGGTGGCCATCAGCCTGCCGTGCACGGCGAATGTGGAGTTCCACGCGAATGGACGCGTAAGCGTGCGCAGCGCAACGCAGGACATTGGCACCGGCACGTACACGGTGTTTGCGCAGGTGCTGCATGACAAGACCGGCATGCCTCTTGAAACGATCGATGTGGTGATTGGCGACAGCTCGCTGCCCGATGGGCCGATGTCGGGCGGGTCGATGGTGACTGGGTCGGTGCTGAATGCGATTTCAAATGCGACTACGGCTGCCACCGGAAAGCTGTTGAAGCTGGCTACGGAGACGGAGGGCTCTCCGTTACAGGGCGCGGACGTGAAGACACTGGCACTGACCGCGGGGCGCGTGCACAAGCAGGGCGAGGCCGCGGAAAGCGGCACACCGTTCGCGGAGATTCTTGCCGCGGCCAGGCTGAACGGCATTGCGGCCGAAGGCAAAACGACGCCCTCGTGGGAGGATCCAAAGGCGAAGGACGTTTCGCTGCACTCGTATGGTGCGCAATTTGTGGAGGTAGAGTGGGAGCCGGAGATTGCCCGGCTGCGCGTGAGCCGCGTGGTAACGGTGATTGACGGAGGGCGCATCATCAATCCCAAGGCCGCTGCGAACCAGATTGCAGGCGCGGTGGTGATGGGCGTGGGCATGGGGCTGCTGGAGGAGACGATTCGCGACCCGCGCACCGGGCAGCCCATCAACGGCAGCCTGGCGGACTACCTGATGGCGACCAGTGCCGACGCGCCGGAGATCGATGTGACGTTTCTCGACTATCCCGACCCGGCAATGGGCGAGTATGGTGCACGCGGCGTGGGAGAAATTGGCCTGGCCGGCGTAGCAGCAGCGATTACCGATGCCGTGTATCACGCGACGGGGATTCGCGTACCCGAGCTGCCGGTGCGGATTGAAGACCTGCTGGAATCGAAGGTTATGAATGCGTAAGAGGTGCGACAATAGCAATCGATGACCGATCTTGAGCCCATCCTGGCCTTGTGGCGCGCGCTTGCCGCCGAGGGCAAGGAGTATGTGCTGGCGACGATTGTCGATGTGGACGGGCCAAGTTATCGCAAGCCCGGCGCGTGCATGCTGATGGCTGAAGATGGGCGGCGCGCAGGCACGGTGAGCGGCGGTTGTCTGGAAGCCGAGGTGGCAAAACGCGCCTGGTGGCTGACCGAGCAGGGACCTACTTTACAGAGCTATTCGACTGTGGCCGACGACGGCGAGATGCCGTACGGCTCAGGCTGCGGGGGCGTGGTGCATCTGCTGCTGGAGCGGCGCGCGACGGCCGAGCCGTTGCTGGCCGCGCTGGATGCGGCGTTTGAGAATCGACGCGCGTTGGCGGTTGCGACGGTGCTGGATGGACCGCGCATCGCGACACGCGCGCTGGCCGGTGCGTTGCAGACGTCAAGCCCGGACCCGCTCTTGTTGCCGATGGCGGAAGAGGCGCTGGACCTGCGACGCTCCATCACCGAAAACGCGACGATTGACGGCGCGGAAGCACGCGTGTGGGTTGCGTATTTGCCGGCGCGGACGGGGCTGTGGGTCTTCTCTGCCGGCGACGACGCGAAGCCGCTGGTGCGCATGGCGCGTGAGCTGGGCTGGTGGGTGGCAGTGGCCGACGGGCGGTCGCATCTTGCAACCACTTCGCGCTTCCCTGCCGCACACAGCGTGCGTGTGCTGCCCATTGCGGAGCTGCCGGGCGCGTTTGCCGCGCATTGCGCGCCATGGCCGCATGATGCGGCCATCGTGATGACGCATAGCTTCGAGCAGGATGCGCGGATTCTGGCTGCACTGCTGGCGATGGATGCGCCGCCCGCGTACATCGGCGTACTGGGCCCGCAGCGGCGCACGCGCGAGCTGCTGGCGGAAGTGGCGAAGTTGCTGGGAGAAGCTGCAACGGCCGAACAAGTGGAGCGCTGGCTGGATTTGCTTTTTGCGCCGACCGGGCTGGACCTGGCTGCCGAGGCGCCAGCCACGGTGGCGTTGTCGATTCTGGCTGAGGCGCAGAAGGTTTTGCGCGATGCGAGTGCCGAGCCGCTGCGCAAGGTGCGCGCCGTGCCGGCTGTGGCGCTTCGCATCTAAGCGCAGCTTAGGCCGACAGGTGCGCTTCCAGCACTTCGAGGAATTTTGCGAGCCAGGCCGGGTGGGCCGTCCAGGCCGGGCCGGTGACGAGCTTGCCGTCGACGACGGCGTCGGAGAAATCCACCTTCACAAACGTACCGCCGGCCAACTCCACCTCAGGCGCGCAGGCGGGATACGAATTCAGCCTGCGGCCCTTGAGCACGCCCGCGGCGGCCAGCAATTGCGGGCCGTGGCAGATGGCGGCGATGGGCTTGCCGGCCTTGTCGAAGTGGCGCACGATGTCGAGCACTTTGGCGTCGAGGCGAAGATACTCTGGCGCGCGGCCGCCGGGAATCACGAGGCCGTCGTAACTGGCAACGTCAATCTCGTCGAAGGCGGCGTTGAGGGTAAAGTTGTGGCCGCGCTTCTCCGAATAAGTCTGGTCGCCTTCGAAGTCGTGAATGGCGGTGCGGATCTGGTCGCCCTTCTTTTTGCCGGGACAGACAGCGTCGACGGTGTGGCCGACCATTTGCAGAGCCTGGAAAGGCACCATGATCTCGTAGTCCTCGACAAAATCGCCAGCCAGCAGCAATAGCTTTGCTTTTTTCATTGCATTCTCCAGGGAAAGAAAACTTTGCGGGGCTCACGCGCCTGCCGCAGCGACAGTCTACGCCCTGAGGTTGAGCGGCGCATGAACACACGTCAACGTTAAGACGCACTAAGGACTGAAGGGGTTGGCAATAGGGTTTTGGAAGACTGCGAGGAAGCGGATTCGAGCTACGCCGTGAGCCGTTCCAACTGGTCGGGCTTGATGATGGTCATGCTGGATCCCTTGATGGTGATCCACTGGTCGCGGCGGAACTGGTTGAGCAAGCGGGTGACGGTTTCGCGCGAGGTGCCGGCCATATTGGCGATTTCCTCATGGGTAAGCGCCATGGTGAAGCGAATTTCCGGTTTGCCGTTGGCGGCGGTGCGGCCCCAGTCGAGCAGCAGGCGCGCCAGGCGACCGGCAGCGGAGCCGGAAAGGGCGAGGCGCTTGGCGTCGTGGAAGACCGTGAGGTATTCACCGGAGAGCGACTGCGCGGCGTGCATGCTGGCAATGCCATGGCGGCCGAGGAAGTCGACGAAATCCTGCTTGCGAATGGTCTTTACCTGGCAAGGCTCGATGGCTTCGGCGGTAACTTCGTGGGGCACGTTGGCAAGCACCGCGCTGAGTCCCATCACATCACCCGGCCCGGCAATTTTGAGGATCATGGTCTTGCCATCGCGGGAGGTGGAGGAGACCTTGACCTGGCCGTGGCAGATGACGAAAACGTTGCGAGCGGTGTCTCCCTCGGAGAATAGCTTGGCGCCGCGGGCGTGGCTCATCATGATGCCAATGCCGTCGTAGTCGACCAGCGCTTCAGGTGTGAGATTGCAGAACATCCGCAGATGGCGGTGCTCGCAATTCAGGCAATCTTCCGGAGGGTGATGAGGGTGGAATCCAGCCATAGTGATACCAGATGCTTAAGTCGCAGTATACCGCACACAGCGGGGAGTGTCCGGCTGAAAATGCCGATGCTGCCCTGGCAGGATTCAATTTGCCCTTTTCTGGGCTTTGGAGCCGATTTCCTGTTACGTGGCAAACGCCTGGCGGCGATGGGTGCGGGTGTGTTCCAGCCGCTCCAGGCTGCAGGCAACGTAGCAACGTGAAACTTCGCGCGCCAACTCTCCCAGAAGTTGCATGCGGAGAGGCGGATAGGACTCAAAGGCCCGGCTGAGGGCCTGAAGGGGCAGCATCATGAGCGAGCCAGAGGTCTGTCCAGTCAAAGTGAAGGTGTGCAGCCCGTCGCCCAATGCAGCGGCCAGCTCCAGCAGGTCGCCGGGGCGAGCCATGCCCAGGTTGACACGGGTTTGACGGCGCTCGGCCTTGCGTACAAGTGTACCGCTGACAACGAGATAGAGTCCGCGGCACTTTTCCCCCTGGCGAAAGACTGGCTCGCCGGTGTCGAACGGAACGCAAACCGCCGACTGATTGAGCAGACTCCCCGCCGTCGGCGGGCAGGCAAGCAGCTCAGCCAATGGCCGTGCTGCTGTTTCCGTGCTCTTCGAGGATGATTCGGCCCACATGCTCGCTTCTCCCGAAGCTTTGCGCCCCAAGGCCCAAAGCTTTCGATATTCCCGACCAAAAACCCTGCGGCGCGCTATTGCGCGCCCGGTTGCTGCCTTTTCCGGGCTCCCTGCCCGGAGTTGAACATTGTTGATGCACTGTCCTGAGCGTGACTCCAACGCGACAGCTTTCGAGCTATCCCTTTCCGGCTTCCTGCGCAGCCGGCGGCACACACAGCACGGGCACACGTGAACGTGCCAGAAGCGTAAACGCCGTGCCATGCGGCCCCGGAGTCTCACTGGCACGCTTGACGCCCACCACCAGAATCGAGGGGTGGTACTCGTCGATGGCCTGCGCCACCGCATCGGCAGGCTCGCCATCTTTCACCACACAGCCCACCTCAAGCTTCTCGCCCGCCTCGATACCGAAATCCCTGGCGGAAGTGGCGCAGGGATCGAACCCGGCGGCTGCATCCGCGGCACTGCGGGCATGCACGGCGATGAGCGGCCGCTCAAAAACCTCGGCCAGCGAAATAGCAGCCTCGACGGCAGAGGATGACGCCTCATTACGCTCAAGCGCCAGCATCACGGGTCCGCCGGGCGTGGGACGATGCGGTCCCGCGTTCCAGTCGGAGGCGACGGCAAGAACCGGGCAGCCCACGGCACGCACCAACTGCTCGGCCAGCGAGCCAACCAGAACCGGACCTGCGCCATCCTTGCCCTCGGTGCCGACAAGAATGAGCCCGGCCTGATATTGACGCACCACCTGCACCAGCATGTCGGCCACCGCTCCCTGGCGAATCTCCGAGTGGCTGTGAATGCCTTCGCGCATAAAGTCGGCGGCCATGCGTTCGATCTCGGTGCGCGCTTCGCCGGTCAGCTTTTCCAGCACCTGGCCTGGCACAGTCTTTACGGTGGCGAACTCCAGCGGATCGACCCCATGAGCCAGCACCACGCGCGCCCCATAGGCCGCGGCAATCTTGCGCGCGTACTCCATGGCCCCGCCCGACCGCCCATGCAAGTCGGTTGCCACTACGATTGTCTTTAATCTGGTTGCAAAGCTCATTTGGAGCCCTCCAGCCGGTTCGGGACCTAACTTCAGCGCTCGTATGCTTTTCGAGTCTCTACCGGCTTATGCCTTGCGGCTGTGACAGTCTGCACTTTCCCCAGTGATTTATATCACCCTGATGATTTGCCGGGCAGCAAAGCATTTGTTGATGACCATTTGACGCACTGGCGTGTACAGCGCGAGCCCGAATGAATTAGGCTGGCGGCGCGATGAAAAATCCGAGAATTCGTTTCACCTCTACTTTGCCTCTTCATTTGTTCGTAGCCGCTATCTTCGCGCTGTTGAGCGCGGTGGCCACGGTCCGCGCGCAGGCGCCTGTGCCAGACTCAGCCGCAATTGAAACCAAAGCCCACGAATTGCTGGGCAAACTCACCCTGGAGCAAAAGATTGAGCTAATCGGCGGCGTGGACAGCATGTTTACCCATGCGGAACCGGTCATCAATCTTCCGCGGCTGAAAATGTCAGACGCCAGCGTTGGCGTACGTACCTGGGGACCGACCACGGCCTATGCCGGCGGCGTGGCACTGGCCGCTACGTGGGACCCGAAGTTCGCGCGGATGCTGGGCGAAAGCCTGGGCCGCGATGCGCGCGCACGCGGCGTGAACTTTCTGCTAGGACCGGGCGTGAACATTGCGCGCTCGCCGGTGAACGGGCGCAACTTCGAGTACCTCTCCGAAGACCCGTATCTGAACTCAGCGGTCGTGGTGCCGTACATCCAGGGCGTGCAGTCGCAAGGCGTGAGCGCGACGGTGAAGCACTACGCCTTGAACAACCAGGAGTACAACCGGCACAACGTGGACGTGACAGCCGACGAGCGGACGATGCGGGAGATGTATTTCCCGGCGTTTGAAGCCGCGGTGAAGCAGGGCCACGTGGACGCGGTGATGAACTCCTACAACCTGATCAACGGCTCGCACGCCACGCAGAACGAATACCTGAATCTGAAAGTGCTGAAGGGCGATTGGGAATTCAAGGGCGTGCTGATGTCGGACTGGGATGCGACCTACGACGGCGTGGCCGCGGCCAATAACGGGCTGGATCTCGAAATGCCTTCGCCCAAGTTTATGAATGCGGCGGTGCTGCTTCCGGCGGTGAAGAGCGGCGCTGTGAAGGAATCGACGATTGACGACAAAGTGCTGCGCATTTTGCGCGTGGCGCTGCGCTACGACTGGCTGAGCCGGCCGCAGCTGGACCTGAAGGAATCGACCTACTCGGTGGCCGCGCGGCAGGTGGCGCTTGAAGGCGCGCTGGAGAGCCTGACGCTGCTGAAGAACCAAGGCAAGATTCTGCCGTTGGATGCAACGAAGATCAAGACGATTGCGATTATTGGACCGGATGCGTACCCGGCGGTGACCGGCGGCGGCGGATCGTCGCAGGCAGATGCCTTCCAGACCAGCAGCATTGTGACCGGTGTGGCGAATCTGCTTGGGCCGCAGGTGCATGTGCTCTATACGCGCGGACTGCCCGATATGGGCGAGCTTTTCTGGCGGACGCAGTGGGATGGACAGGTTAAGGAAGCCACCTATCCCAGCAAGGACTTTACCGGAACGCCTGTGGAAGCGAATGTGCCGTTTGTGAGCAACTACAAAGACGAGTGGTGGGGCGCGCCGGACAAGACTCCGCGCAGCATTCGTTACACGGCAACGTTCAAGGCAGGCGAGGCAGGCAAGTATCTGGTGCTGGCCGCGGCCAACGGCGGCGACCACTACACGGTGCGCGTAGACGGCAAGCAGGAAATCGAACAGAAACAGTTCGAAGGACAGCATCCAGAGTGGGCCACGATTGTGCTGGCCGCCGGGCAGAAGGTGAGCATTGTTGCCGATTATCTGCCGGGCTTCCAGGGCAACCGTTTCGGCATTGCCGTGCTTAATCAGAACGAGCTGATTGGCGAGGACGTGAAGAAATTTGCGGCCGCCGCGGATGTGGCGATTGTCGCCGTGGGCTTCAATGCTCCGACCGAGAGCGAAGGATCGGACCGCACCTTCTCCCTGCCCTGGGGACAGGACGCGCTGATTCAGGCCGTGGCCGCGGCCAATCCGCACACGGTAGTGACGCTGACTGCGGGCGGCGCGGTGAACACCACGCTGTGGCTGGACAAGGTGCCTGCACTGTTGCACACCTGGTATCCCGGACAGGAAGGCGGCGACGCCATTGCGCAGGTGCTGTTTGGCAAGCACAACCCCGAAGGCAAACTGCCGGTGAGCTTCGACCGTACATGGGAGGAGAATCCCAGCTACAAGGACTACTATCCGATTGCTGGCGCGGACACCAAGCTGCATGTGGTGGAAGTGAATCATCCCGACACGGACTACGTGATTCCGCATGTGGAGTACAACGACAAGCTGATGGTGGGCTACCGCTACTGGACGACGACAGGCAAACATCCGCTGTTCCCGTTCGGCTACGGACTGAGCTACACCACCTTCAAGATGGCGAACCTGAAGGCACCGGCGACGGCGAAGCAGGGCTCGACCGTGGAAGTGAGCTTCGACGTGACGAACAGCGGTGCGGTGAAGGGCGCGGAAGTGGCACAGCTTTACGTGAGCGACCCCTCGGCAACCGTGAGCCGGCCGGAGCGTGAGCTGAAGGGGTTTGAGAAGGTGTGGCTGGCGCCGGGCGAAACGAAGCATGTGACGCTCGCACTGGATGCACGCGCCTTCAGCTACTGGGACGAGGCGAGCCATGGATGGAAGATTGATCCGGGCAAGTTCGTGGTGCGTGTGGGCGACTCCAGCGAGAACACGCCGCTGAGTGCGGAGATTACGCTGAACTGACAAGACTGAAGTTAAAACACAGCGGCCTGTCGCGAAAGCGGCAGGCCGTTGCTTTCGCAGAGAGCGCAGGGAGGAAACACGATGAAGCGCGTATTGCTTTCATGGAGCAGCGGCAAAGACAGCGCGTGGTCGCTGCATGTGCTGCGGCAGGATCCCGATGTTGAAGTGGTGGGCTTGCTGACCACGTTGAACGAGGAGTACGACCGCGTGGCCATGCACAGCACGCGGCGCTCGCTGCTTGAGGCGCAGGCCGCGGCCGCGGGGCTGCCGATGCGAACCGTGTCGCTGCCGTGGCCATGCAGCAACGATATCTACGCGCGGCGCATGAGCGAGGCCTGCAAGCAGGCGGTACGCGACGGCGTGGATGCGGTGGCTTTCGGGGATCTGTTTCTAGCGGACCTGCGCGCCTATCGCGAGAAGAATCTTGCGCCGACCGGGCTGGAGCCGCTGTTCCCGCTGTGGGGCATGCCCACCGATGAGCTGGCGCGGGAGATGATTGCCGGCGGATTGCGCGCGCGGCTGACGGCGGTCGACCCAATTCGGCTGCCGGCAAGTTTTGCGGGGCGGGAGTTCGATGCTCAGTTGCTCGATGAGCTGCCCAAGGATGCGGACCCCTGCGGCGAGAACGGCGAGTTTCACACCTGCGTGTACGCGGGGCCGATGTTCGCGCGCCCGCTGACGCTGACCGAAGGCGAGATGGTGGCACGCGACGGTTACGTGTATGTGGATTTTTTCTGAGAGATGAAGCGATGCGGAGCCGAGGTTAGGCCACGGCTCCGCACCAGCAAGAGATTACTGCGCGGGCAGGCCGGCCTCGGCTGCCGTGGGCAGTGTGTGGGTGTCGTACCAGTGGTCGCGCAGCACGTCGAACTTCTTGCCGCGGGCAATCCATAGCTGCGTGTTCATCTGATAGAGCGCCATGTTGTTGGCCAGCCAGTAGGGGCGGTTCACGCGCAGCCATGCCTTCTCGTAAAGCTGGCCGATAAGCGCATAGCCGTCGCGAATATCTTCCATGCGGCCGTTGTTGGAGCCGATGACCTCCAGCAGGTTGTTGACCTCGTTCCAGCGCGTCTTGTCCGCAGCCAGTGTCTGCGCCTGCTTGTAGAGCTCGATGCAATCGTTGGCCGACTGGAACTTGTAGCCGATGAAATCGATGCGGCGGGCGCCGAGTTCGAGCGCGTCGATGGCTTCCTCATTCTGCAGCGTGCGACCATCTGCCTTGGCCGCGGCGCGGGCTTCGGCGATGAGCGTGATGGCCTTCTCCGCGGCGAGGCGGAGATCGGCAGCCGCGGGCAGCAGCTTGGCGGAAACCTGCTGGCCTTCGGGCGAGAAGGGATCGACCCAGAAGAAGAAGTCCTGCGCGTCGTAGAGTCCGGCCTTGTTCATCACCGCATGGGCTGCCATCAACGCGCGTTGCGCCTGACTCAGTTTGCCTGTGGGGTCGCTGTGGAAGGCCTGGCCGTAGGCATCGGTGAAGGCCTGCTCGGAGCTTTCACCTTTTTGCCATCCGGCCGCGGCGCCAAAGAGCACGCCAAACCAGTTCTCGTCGAAGATGCCTTCCCCGTCGTCGTTCCACACGGTGTTCAGCTCGCCAGAGGCGCCGAGACGCTGACCGTCGCGGACAAAGGCGCGGATGTTGCCCAGCGCTTCGTTGTTGTTGGGGTACACGCGATTCCAGTTGTTGACGCCGGGGGCGACCCAGGTTTCAAGGCCGGACTTGGTGAAGGGCTCGATGGCCGAGGTGAAGTCCGGCTTGGCGTCGTAGTGCCAGGAGATAGCGATCATGTCCTTGGGCAACATGCTGACCACGTCCGGCTCATTTTCGATAACGTCTCCCCAGAAAAGGAGGCGCTTGTTGTAGGGCGCCAGCTGCTGGTGGATGCGGATAAGGAATTCGGTGTAGACCTTGCCGAGGCCGCGCTGCTGCACATCGGAGCGAGTGCGGCCGAGACCGAGCTCGAAGGTTTCGTCGGCGCCGATATGCGAGTAGGGCGCGGGAAAGACCTTGGCCAGCTCGCCAAACCAGTTGCCGATAACGGGCAGGGTGCGGTCGTCGCCGGGCGCCAGCACCGCGCCGTGCGGAGTCTCACCGAGCGGCGAATACTGCTCGAACTTGAGCACGTGATGCAAATGTCCGAAGGACTCCTGCTCGGGGATGACAGTGATGTGAAATTTCGCCGCGTAGGCAACCAGCTCGCGCGCCTGGTCGGGCGTGAGCGCGCCGCCCGGGAAGGCCGCGACAGAAGTGGAGCTGTAAGCAAAGGTGTGCTCGAAGTAGGGCGAGAAGATATTGACCTTGTAAGCGGCCAGGGTGCGGATTTCGCGCTTCACAAAATCCATGCTGGGCAGCGGACCGCGCGACCAGTCGTCGGAGATGCCGCGATGGGCCATGGCCGGCCAGTCGCGAATGGTGGGGACGAGGAGGACCGCGTCTTTGCCTGTGCCGCGAATGAGCTGCTTTACGGTTTGCGCGCCGTAGAAGAGGCCGGTGGTGGTTTCGGCGATGACCGCAAGACCGTTCTTCCCATCGGGCACGAGGATGTAACCCTCGTCGTGCATCGCGGGGTCAATGCTGAGACTGGCGCGAGAGAGCAATGCCTTGGCCGCGGCTGAGTCTGCATGCAGAAGCGCGATGGCCGGCGCGGGAGCCGCCGCCGACTTGATGCCGAGTGTGGAGAGCGCTTCGGCCAGGTCCTTCGCGGCGAAGGCATCGTCCGCATCCTTTGCGGAGGTGACGGAGATCTTCCCTGCACTGAGCGAAACCGATGCGACCGCTGTGCACTCGCGCGGCGCGGGAACCAGATGCAAATCGGCGCAGGTGGGCGCGGCCTGCTGGGCTACAAGGCTGGACGAAGCCGCGGCAAGAAGCAAGCCAAAAGAAACACGGAGTAGACGCATAAGCCTCCATTCAATCGTTTGAAAAGCGTAACGCATCCGCCGTACCCCGCGCACCTATTCCGTGGGATAGCGGGAGGCGAGCCCGAGAAATCCGCGCAGGGCGCGGTCCACCAGAGTGACGGAGGCGGCATCGAGCCGTCCGATTACGGAACCAATCTTAGCGCGTGGAACGGTGGTGGCTTTGTCCACCATGACCTGCGAACGTTTGGCGAGCCCGGTGCCTCGGCCGGGACCGACCGTGACGCGGAAGAGCGGCGCCTCGTGCAGCTCGCTGGTTAATGGCAACACGGTCACGGAGGGATGCAGATCAAAGGCGTTGTCCTGGACAATAAGCGCGGGCCGCGGTTTGCCGTAGTCACCGGAGACGGCAATGGTGACCAGATCGCCACGCTTCACCGCGACGCCTCAAGGGTGCTCACGTCTTCAATCCAGCGCATCACTTCGTCCTCATCCGCGGAGCCGGAGACGAGCTTCGACTGGCGGCGGGCTTCGGCGGTAAATTCACGGCGCCTGGCTGCCTCCACGTAGGCGCGCATCAACTCGCGCAGCACCTCGGCGGCGCTGCGGTCGCCGGAGCGGGCGACGCGCTCGAACTGCTCCTTCAACTCGGCATCGATGCGGAGGTTGAGGAGCTTTTGCCGGGTTTGAGGACGGTGAGGCAGCATGGTTCTGTCTTTACATATTGTATATACATACAATCTTTACGGCAAGAAAAACCCTCCGGTGAAGTTTCTTCCACCGGAGGGTTTGAAGCTTCTGCTTATTCGTGCAGGGTTTTGAGTGCCGGGTAGAGCTTGCGCCAGTGGGCATAGCCGGCCTTGTAGGCGGCCAGTTCCGCCGGATCGGGTTCGATGCGCTGGGCGACTTCGATGGCTTCGGCGCAGGCCGCGTCTAGATTGGCCCAGTGACCGGTGCCGACACCTGCCATCAGCGCGCAACCGAAGGCGCCGCCCTCCTCGGCGGTAAGAATCTCAACCGCCTGGCCGTAGATGCCGGCCTGAATGCGCCGCCAGAGCGGGCCACGCGCTCCGCCGCCGCCCAGGCGCACGGCGCTGACAGGAATACCGAGCTCGGCGAAGAGCGTGAAGGTGTCCTGCAGTGAGTAGGCGACGCCTTCGAGCACCGAGCGGACAAAGTGCGCCGCGGTGTGCGTGGGGCCGATGCCGGCAAAGGCCGCGCGGACTTCGGGGTCGAGGTGCGGCGTGCGCTCGCCGAGCAAGTAGGGAGCCCATTCAAGACCATCGCTGCCGGCAGGGACTTTTTCCGCGGCAGCAGTGAGGGCGTCGTAGCTCTGGCCGGCGAAGAAGGTCTCCTTGAGGAAGCGGAAACTTTGGCCTGCGGACTGGGTGACGCCCATGACGTGCCAGAGGCCGGGTACGGCATGGCAGAAGGTGTGCAGGCGGCCTTTGGGGTCCTTTGTGGGTTGCGCCGTGGCGGCAAAGACCACACCGGAGGTTCCGATGGTGGCCGAGACTGAACCCGGCTGCAGAATACCCATGCCAACCGCGCCCGCGCCCTGGTCGCCCGCTCCAGCAACAACCGGCGTTCCGGCGGAGAGACCGGTGAGACCGGCGGCCGTGTCGCTGATGCGCGCGCAGACTTCCGGCGACTCATAGACCCTGGGCAGCCAGCTCTCGGGAATGCCAGCGGCTTCGGCCACTTCCTTCGACCAGCGGCGATGAGTCACATCAAGCAGCAGAGTGCCGCTGGCCTCCTGCACGTCGATGGCGAACTCGCCGGTGAGGCGGTAGCGCACGTAGTCCTTGGGGCACATGATGTGGCGGGTCTTGGCGAAGATTTCCGGCTGATGGGTTTTGACCCAGAGCAGCTTGGTGAGGGTAAAGTTGGGCAGCGCCGGATTGCAGGTGAGCTCAATCAGTTTTTCGTAGCCGATTTTCTCGTGCAGCCAATCGCACTCGGGCTGGGTACGTGTGTCGCACCAGATGAGCGAGGGGCGCAGCACCGCACCGTTTTCGTCGAGCAGGACTGCGCCGTGCATTTGGCCGGTGAGGCCGAGTGCGGCGATGGGCTGCTTCGGCTCGGGCGCTGCGGCAATGGCGTCGCGGATGGCTTCCTGCGCGGCGCGCCACCAATCCTCGGGATCCTGCTCCGCCCAGCCGGGATGCGGCGTGCGAAAAGGAGCATGGTCACTGGCCGCGCTGGAGATAACCTTGCCTTTGGCATCCACGATGACGGCGCGCGTGCCGCCCGTTCCTACATCCATTCCCAGGAACCACATAACGTTCACTCCTTCATGTAAATCGGTTTTCTTGGCGGTCACAGCATATCATCGCGGCGGTACGAAAGGCACTCTCCGGCGCCGGACGGAACAGGATGGGCCGCGGCTGCGTACTTCGGGCAGGGACATCGCATCGCGGCCAAGCCGGGTGTTCGCCAGCGAACACCCAAACGTGAAAGCGGACAGCATAGAGCCCGCTGAGCCACGAAAAGAGGCTGATTTCAAGGGCTTTCAGGGTTGGCCCACGGCATGCAGGTACAAAGTTGAGCCGTACCCCCATTTGATTGCGCACGGAACCGAGGTTCCTTGAGCGCCGACACCAACGAACGACAGGGAGAGGCATCGCCATGGGCAAAGTCCTGAATCAGCTGCAACAAGTTCTCCGCCGCCTGCGCCGCGCGCCGATGTTCACAGCCATCACCCTCATTACCCTGGCCATCGGCATTGGAGCCAACACGGTGGTGTTCTCGGTGGTGGAAGGCGTACTGCTGAAGCCGCTTCCCTATCCGCATGCCGAGCAACTGGTGGGTATGTGGTACACAGCGCCGGGTGTGGATCTGAAAGAGATCAACATGGCGCCGTTTCTTTATTTCATCGACCGGGAACAGAGCAAGGTGTTCACCGATCTGGGCGCGTACAACGGCGACGCCTTTGGAGTGACGGGCGACGGACAGCCGGAGCACGTGAACGGCATGGACGTAACCGACGGAACACTGCCGCTGCTGGGCGCGCAGCCGGTGCTGGGGCGGCTGTTCAGCAATCGTGACGACCAGCCCAAAGCCCCGCGGACGGCGGTCATCTCCTATGGCTACTGGCAGAGGCGCTTTGGCGGCAGCGCTTCGGTGATTGGCCGCAGCATCAAGCTGGACGGCAATACCCACGAGATTATCGGCGTGCTGCCGCGCGATTTCCGCTTTCTGGATTACAAGGACGCGAACATTTATATCCCCATGCAGATGGATCGCAGCAAGGTGAAGCTGGGCAACTTCAACTTCAACGCCGTGGCGCGCGTGAAGCCTGGCGTGACCGTGGCCGAGGCCAACGCGGATACGGCTCGGTTGCTGCCCATTGCCATTCGCAGCTTCCCGGCGCCGGAGGGATTCAGCCCGTCGATTTTTGAAAAGGCGCGGCTCGCTCCTATTTTGCGACCGCTGAAAAACGATGTGGTGGGCGATATCGGCAACGTGCTGTGGGTGCTGATGGGCTCGATTGGAATTGTGCTGCTGGTGGCCTGCGCCAACGTGGCCAACCTGCTGCTGGTGCGCGTGGAGGGCCGCCGGCAGGAGCTGGCAATTCGCGCGGCGCTGGGCGCGGGGCGCGGAAGCATCACCAGGGAGCTGCTGGCCGAAAGCTTTGTGCTTGGGGTTGCGGGCAGTTTGCTGGGCATGGCATTGGCCTACGCCGCGTTGCGCGCACTGGTGGCCGCCGCGCCTACCGGGCTGCCACGCCTGGGCGAAATTGGCATCGACCTGCCGGTGCTGGGCTTTACCCTGGCGCTGACCCTGTTTGTAAGCGTTGTGATCGGGCTGCTGCCGGCGCTGAAGTACTCGGGCATCCGCGCCACCACGGGGTTGCGCGAGGGCGGCCGCGCGCTGAGCCAGAGCCGCGAACGGCACCGCGCGCGCAAAACGCTGGTGGTGGTACAGGTGGCGTTGGCGCTGGTGTTGCTCATCTGCTCCGGCCTGATGATTCGCACCTTCCAGAAGCTGGCGCGTGTTTCGCCCGGCTTCCAGGATCCGCAGTCGCTGCAATCCTTCAACCTGTACATTCCGACCTCGCAGATTCCCGAAGGCCAGGAGCAGAACGTGCTGCGGATGGAGCAATCCATTCGCGAAAAGCTGGCGGCAATTCCCGGCGTGACCGCGGTCAGCATGACGACTGCGGTGCCGCTGGGCGGCAACTACTCCATGGACCCGGTGATGGCGCAGGACCATACCTATCGCGAGGGCGAGCTGCCGCCGATCCGGCGTTTCATCTTTGTGGCGCCGGGCTACTTTTCCGCAATGGGCACGCCGATGCTGGCGGGCCGCGAAGTGACATGGGATGAGACCTACCAGAGCCGCCCGGTGGTGGTGATCAGCGAGAACTTTGCCAAGGAGTACTGGGGCAGCGCAGCCAACGCAATTGGCAAGAAGGTGCGCGTCGCCACCACCGATGAGTGGCGCGATGTGATCGGTGTGGCCGGCGACGTCTTCGCCGACGGCGTAAGCCATCCTGCGCCGAGCATGGCATACTGGCCCATCCTGATGAACAAGTTTGAAGGCCAGCCAGTGCAGGTGCGCCGCGGCCTGGACTATGTGGTACGCAGCAATCGCGCAGGCACTTCGTCGTTCGTCAACGAGGTGCAACAGGCGGTGTGGTCGGTGAATCCCGATCTGCCGCTGGCGGATACGACAACCGTGGGCCGTCTCTACACCAAGTCGATGGCTCGGACTTCGTTCATGCTGGTGATGCTGTGCGTGGCCGGAAGCATGGCGCTGCTGCTGGGCATTGTGGGCATCTATGGCGTCATCTCGTACACCGTTTCGCAGCGTACGCGCGAGATTGGCATTCGCATGGCGCTGGGCGCGCAGCGCGAAGAACTTACGGCGCTATTTGTGCGCCAGGGCGTGGCGCTGACGGCGATCGGTGTAGCGGTGGGGATTGTTGTGGCCTTCGCGGCCATGCGGCTGATGCGGTCGCTGCTGTTCAATGTGAGCCCGATGGACCCTGTAACCTACATCGTGGCAACCGTAGTGGTGGCCGCCATTGCGTGCCTGGCGTGTTATCTGCCGTCGCGGCGTGCCGCAGCAGTGGATCCGATGCATGCGCTGCGGTCCGAGTAGGGCCTTGATTGCACGCGCCTCGGGCGGCTTGCCTTGGCAGCCCGAGGCGCGTGTTTCGCTCACAGCAATCGATGCAAAGCCGGTTTATACTCCCGCCATGCGCACTCGTATCCTTGCCATAGCCGTATGTCTATGCGCTGCAATCGCAGCCGCCGCCCAATCGAAAGAGACCAAGCAGCCCACCGTGGCCGAAGCACGC
>DASVLI010000031.1:0-7948 GCA_036384955.1 Occallatibacter sp. | reverse complement strand
CTCAATCTCAATTTCGCCGGTTTCCATCTTGGGATTGATGGCGTCTTTATCGCGCAGGCGAACCTTGCCCACGGCAGCGACAACGTACTCGGGCCGCACCTGCTCGCCCTTGGCATGCCCATCGGGAACAAGTTCCTTGTCGAGGACCACCTGGGCAATCCCTGTGCGGTCGCGCAGGTCGAGAAAGATGAGATTGCCGTGGTCGCGGCGGCGGTTCACCCAGCCCATTAAAACTACAGTTTGCCCGGCGTGTGCCGAGCGCAGGTCACCGCACATGTGCGTGCGTTCAAGCGTACCTAAAAAATCGAGCACTACGATTGTCCTTCTACTCAGCGGCGGGCTGGGCGAGATGCGCCACCAGCTCCGCGCGCGGAACCTTGGTCTGAATGCCTGTGGAGAAGTCCTTCACTGTCAGGATACCGGATTTGAGCTCGTCTTCGCCCAGGATGACAATGCGGCGAGCGGCTTTGTCGGCCGCCTCAAAGCTCTTCTTTAGCCGGAATGTCCCATCGCCCAGCTCGACGCTCAGCCCCGCGCGGCGCAGCTCGCGGGCCAGCGCCAGGGCGGCTGCATTCACGCTCTCGCCCAGCGGCGCAATGTACGCGTCCACCTGCGGTGGGGCAGGCTTTTGGCCTGCATCCTCGGCTTGCAGCGTCAGCACCAGCCGGTCCAGACCCATCGCAAAGCCAATGCCCGGAGCCTTGGGGCCGCCGATAGCCTCGGAAAGACCGTCATACCGCCCGCCGCCCAGCAGCGCGTTCTGCGCGCCCAGCCCGCCGTGCGTGAACTCAAACGTGGTGCGGGTGTAGTAATCCAGGCCGCGCACCAGGCGATGATTGCGCGTGTAGGGCACGCCGGCCGCATCCAGTGCAGCCAGCACCTGGGCAAAGTGCGCCTTGGTCTCCTCGTTCAGGCTGTCGGCAATCTTGGGCAGCGCCTCAATAAACGGCTGATCTTCGGGCACCTTGCAGTCCAGCACGCGCAAGGGGTTGGTTCCCGCGCGGCGCTGGCAATCCACGCACATCTTGGGCGCAACGTCAGCCAGGGCCGCGCGCAGCACTTCGTTGTATTGGGCGCGCTCGGCAGAGGACCCGACGGAGTTGATGTGCAGCGTCCAGCCGATAATGCCCAGCTCGTCCAGCAGACTGGCCAGCATTTCCAGGGTCTCCGCATCCCGCAAAGGGCTTTCGCTGCCGGCCGAGGGCGGGCCAATAACCTCCGCGCCAATCTGCCAGAACTGGCGGTAGCGGCCCTTCTGCGGGCGCTCACGCCGGAACTGCGGGCCGATGTAGTAAAGCTTCTGCAACTGGCCCGTCTCGCCCAGCTTGTGCTCAATGTAGGCGCGCACCACGCCGGCCGTGTTCTCCGGGCGCAGCGTAAGCGACTGCGGCTTTTCGCTCTGCGCGCGGGCGCGGTCCTCCCACGTGTACATCTCCTTGGAGACGATATCGGTCTCTTCGCCCACGCCGCGGGCAAACAGGGCCGTGTCCTCAAAGAGAGGCGTGCGGATTTCGCCGAAGTTGTAGCGGGCAAACACCGCGCGGGCAGTAGCCTCAATGCGGTTCCAGAGCGCGGTTTCCGGGGGCAGCAGGTCACGCGTGCCGCGGACGGCTTTCAATGTGCTCATAACCTTCTAGTCTAAATGGAGATGGGTGGCTGATCGCACAGCGGCGGGCGGAGCGGAAAAGATGGAAGGCCTGTAGAGGAGCGTGGTTTACGGTATAAATGTGTAGGCGCGCACGGGACGGCGCGGGGGTCTGCCCATGATGTTTCACGTGGTTCTGAAGAAGGACGAGGACGGTTGGATTGTGGCCGAGTGCCCGGCCCTGCCCGGGTGCGTGTCTCAGGGCAAAACCGAACAGGAAGCGCTGGCCAATATAAAGGAAGCCATCACTGCGTGGCTCTGGGCCGAAGATCAGAAGGCAGCAGACACGTTGCCTGAGGATGAAACTCCGCTGGTTGTGGCTGTTTAGCAGGGCCAAGATTTCCACAGCCTGTCATCGCGATTCACATACATAGAATGCAACGCAATTGTGCCTATGATTAATGCTGAGGCGCATTTGTGGGCAAGCTCGCGAACATCAGCGGCAAGGACGCAGCCAAAGCCTTCCAGAAGGCGGGCTGGGAAATCCGCGGGCAGGTAGGTAGCCACCTTGTGCTTACGAAGGCTGGCGTGCGCGCCAATCTGACCGTTCCGCAGCACGCGGAGCTTGCGACGGGTATGTTGCGGGCGTTGATCCGGACCGCCGGACTCTCGGTGGACGAGTTTCTGGCGTTGCTTTAAGCGCTTCTCATCGACGCTCAACTGTGGTCCGGTAGAAGATCTAATTGCCTTGCGCCGTAGAGAACCTGCAGGATCAGGATGGTGGTTCAGTCTCGTCCACAGCCGTCTCCCAGCGCTGGGCAAGCGAAGCTTCTGCAACCTCCCGGTAGTAGTCCGCCTGCTCGACAATGGCAAGTGCTGCAGCCTGCGAGACGCGCAGTTTGATCACCGGTGCGCCAATTTCTCGCGCAACACAGCCACCAGTGTGCGGCCGCTCAGGTCTTCCGGAGCGATGGCCAACTCAGGCGACTGCAACGCATCGAGAAGCTCGGTCTCAAGGCGGGAGCGGTGCCGCTCCTTGTCCTGCCGGATGAGGTTGCGAACGAATTCGCTCGGCGTGCCGAAGTCGCCCGAACTGACGCGCTCCTCGACGTAAGCTTTGAGCGGATCTGGTAGCGAAATATTGAGCGAAGTCATGGCCATGCCTTTATTTTATGGCAGTTTTTGCTATTTTTGATTCATAAAATGCGCCTTTCCTGATGGATTTGAGAATCATGGAGCAGATGTGAGTTTTCCAGCCGGCGCAGTCGAGCCTGGAGCAAGGCTCAGCGCTGGAGAGATTCAATCTCCGCCGTTGCAGATTATTTCCTCGCGCCGGAGCACAATCCTTTTAGAGCGTCCCATGCGTTCCATGCATGGAACGCTCTAAAAGCAAAGACAGAGCGAATACTACATAGCACCCCCTCCCCCCCCAAAGGAGGAGGAAGCCCGCGATTGCCTCAAAAATTGTGCAGATTTGCTACCGGCAGCCTTCACGCGCTTGCCAAGGCGAATGAGCCTGAGAGTCAAGCCAAGCGAATGCCACAATTTACATACAAGAGTCTGCATCGGCGCGCAGTCTCTGGCATCCTAGTTCCCATGGAATACAGACTGCTGGGAGGCTCAGGCCTCAAGGTTTCCGTGTTGAGTTTTGGCGCCGCCACGTTTGGCGGCGGCAATGAGTTTTTCAAGGCCTGGGGCCAGACCGATGTCGACGAGGCCAAACGCCTGCTCGATCTGTGTTTCGACGCCGGCGTCAACCTGTTCGACACCGCTGATGGCTACTCCGATGGCCGCTCGGAGGAGATTCTGGGCGCGGCCCTAGAAGGCCGGCGCGACAAGGCGCTGATTTCCACCAAAACCTATTTCCGCATTGGAGACGGGCCCAACGACGCGGGCACTTCGCGCGGACGCATGCGCAAGGCGCTGGAGGCCAGCCTGAAGCGGCTCCGCACCGATTACGTCGACATTTACCACATGCACGCCTTCGACGCGCTGACCCCGATTGAAGAGGTGCAGGACACATTGCAGAGCTTCGTCCGCGAGGGCAAAGTGCGCTACACGGCCGCATCGAACTTCTCCGGCTGGCACCTGATGAAGTCGCTGGCCGTGGCTGACCGTCACGGCTGGCCACGCTTTGTGGCGCATCAGGTCTACTACTCGCTGATTGGCCGCGACTATGAATGGGAGTTGATGCCGCTGGCCAAAGAGGAGCGCGTGGGCGCTCTGGTCTGGAGCCCGCTGGGTTGGGGCCGTCTGACCGGCAAGATTCGCCGCGGGCAGCCGCTGCCGGAGACCAGCCGCTTGCACAAGGCCGCCGACGGCGGGCCGACGATGAGCGACGAATACCTGTACAGCGTAGTGGACGCCTTGGACGCAGTTGCCGCCGAGACCGGCAAAACCGTGCCGCAGGTGGCGCTGAACTGGCTGCTGCAGCGGCCCACGGTGTCCTCGCTGATTTTGGGCGCGCGCAATGAAGAGCAGTTGAAGCAAAATCTGGGCGCAGTGGGCTGGAACCTGACTGCCGAACAGGTGGCCAAGCTGGACGCGGCCAGCGCCGTCATCCCGGCTTATCCCTACTGGCACCAGCGGAACACCACGGAACGGAATCCGCTGCCGGTTTAATCCAGCAGGCACATTGCAAAATCAAAGGCCCGGCGCATTGCCGGGCCTTTGCTGTTAGCGCAATGGAGCGGAAGGGACCGCGCCCTCGGATAGATAAATCTTCACGTAATCGAGATAGTTCTGCGCGTACTCCAGGATGAGTTTGCGGTCGGCCTCGCCCAGCTCGCGGCGCATTTTGGCCGGAACGCCGGCCCACAGCGTGTGCGGCGGGACAACGGTGTTCTCCGGCACCACGGCTCCGGCCGCAATGATGGAGCCGGTGCCGATGCGGCTGTTGTTCAGTACCGTGGCGCCAATGCCGATCAGGCACTCGTCCTCCACAATGCAGCCGTGGACAGTGGCATTGTGGCCAATGGTGACCCAGTTGCCGATGGTGACCGAGTACAGATTGCGCTGTCCATGAAGCACGGCGCAGTCCTGCACGTTGGAGTTTTCGCCGATGCGAATGGAGTGCACATCGCCGCGCAAAACCGCATTCATCCAGACGGAGGAGTTTTCGCCAAGCGTGACGTCGCCGAGCACCTGCGCGGAGTCATCGATGTAGCAGGATGCAGGGAAGCGGGGAGTATAGCCATGCCAGGATCGGATCATGATGCCAGGACCTCAGCAAGCAGTCTACCGGAAGCCGAGCCTGCAAAGCCCAATCGATGGAACAGCCTGGGCGGGAGCGGCGGGCGGCGTTGCGCCGGCAAAGTGACGCGAAAACGATGCAAAATAAAGGCCTTGCTTGAGCCGGAGCGCAATTTCCCGTATCATGAGTGTGCCCGTTAGGCAGGTTCGGAGGTGGGTTACCGTGGCAGAGGTTCGCGTACAAGAAGGCGAGCCGCTCGAGAATGCGTTGCGCCGGTTTAAGCGCAAGGTGCAGACAGAGGACATTATCAAGGAAGTCAAGCGTCACTCCTACTATCTGAAGCCTGGCGAAAAGGCGCGCGTGAAGGCGGCATTGGCGCGCAAGCGCAATCGTAAGAAGGCACGTAAAGAGCAGGACTAGTTCCACTTCCGGGGACAACAGGCGACAATCTGACAGGGCAGGCCAAACCAACGGCATGCCTTTGCGGCTGGATCAATCCAGGTCGCCTGTTGAATCCGCGCATTTCTGGCAGTTCCGCCCGCATGGTTTGGGCGGCGTTTCAAATCCTCCTCCGCGTTCGTGGAGGAGTTCCTGATTTACCGCACTTTTTCGCGGTCCGGGCCCTAGCTGTGCAGTCAACCGATGCGATGGAAAAGGGACCGGCAGACGATGCGTGCGCATGGTCCGCGCCACTCATGTCCCCTCTTTCCGGACGTGGCCATGGATTTCCTGGATCGAGAGTTGAAGTGCGTCAGCTGCGGTGAAGAGTTTGTCTTCACTGCCGGCGAGCAGCTGTTCTTTCACGACAAGCAGTTCAAAAACGACCCCAGGCACTGCAAGAAGTGCAAGGCCAAGCGCGGGAATAGCGGAGGTGTGCGTGTGCGGCCGGAAACCCGCACCACCTGCTCGGAGTGCGGCGCGGAAACCACCGTGCCCTTCAAGCCGACGCAGGGCAGGCCTGTGCTGTGCCGCTCATGCTTCCAGAAGCAGCCGCCGGTTCCGCAACCGCAGGTCTGATCAAGGCTTGAAGGCTTCTTCTACACCTTGGCGTTCAACGCGCGGTGCGCAATGTCGTGACGGTAGTAGATTCCCTCGAACTCAATTTGCGAAATGGCCTGATAAGCGCGGTCCAGCGCATCGCGCAGTGAGTCACCCGCCGCCGTAACGCCAAGCACGCGTCCGCCATGCGTCACCAGCTGGCCGCCAATCTGTGCTGTGCCGGAATGGAAGACCTGTACGCCTGCCACCTTTGCCGCCAAGCCCAGTCCGCTGATGGGAAAACCTGTCTTGTAGCTGCCGGGATAGCCGGCCGAGCTGGCAATCACGCAAACTGCGGCGCCTGGCTTCCAGCTCAGGGGCGTTTCAGCCAGGCGGCCATCGACACAGGCCTCCAGCGCATCGACCAGATCGCTTTCCAGCCGGACGAGAATGGCCTGCGTCTCCGGATCGCCAAAGCGCGCATTGAACTCCAGCACCTCGGGGCCGCGCGGCGTCATCATCAGGCCGCAGTAGAGAACGCCTTTGAACGGCATGCCTTCCTCTGCCATGCCACGCACCACCGGCTCGGCAATGTGGCGCAGAATCCACTCTGACATTGCAGGCTCCAGCAGCGAATCCATGCTGTAGACGCCCATGCCTCCGGTATTCGGGCCGGTGTCGCCTTCGCCGATGCGCTTGTGGTCCTGCGCGGGGACCAGCGGCGTCACGTGTTTGCCATCGGCCAGACACAGGAAGCTGACCTCGTCGCCCTGAAGAAACTCTTCAAGCACAACCTGCTGCTCAGCCGTGCCCAGCAGCGAGCCGTTGAAGAGCCCGTGCGCGGCCTCGACCGCCGTGGCGCGCGACTCGCAGATAAGCACGCCCTTGCCCGCGGCCAGGCCGTCGGCCTTGACTACGATGGGCGCATGGAAGAGATCGATGGAGCGCTCCACCTCTGCCGCACTGGTGCAAACAGCGTAGGCAGCAGTGGGAATCTTGTGGCGCTTCATAAACTGCTTGGCGAATGCCTTGCTCGACTCAAGCTGCGCGGCGGCCTGCGAGGGACCAAAGACGCGGAAGCCCTGCTGCTCAAGCGCGTCAACGATGCCAAGCGAAAGTGGCAGCTCAGGGCCGACGACAGTGAGATCCGGCTTTTCCGCCAACGCCACGCGCAGCATCGACTGGATGTCCTTCATGTCGGCTGGAACGCAGCGGGCCACCTGGGCAATGCCGCCGTTGCCGGGAGCGCAGACAACCTGCGTGACGCGCGGGCTGCGCTTGATGGCCCAGGCAAGCGCGTGCTCGCGGCCACCGGAACCGAAGATGAGAACTTTCATTGGAGAATCCCCTTGCGGCATTGGCTGCAAGCCGATGCCGACCCGAAGGGATATGGTCGGCAATGGGACCATGGGAAGTCAAACCGGGGCGGCGAAGATGGTCGCACGTGAATGCTCACCTATACTGAGCCATGGATTTGCGCGTGCCGCACCTCGCACGCGCCGCGCGGAATACCCATGGTTGATCGACGCATCAAACCGCACTACGAGCAGGTGGCTGAGCAGAAAGCGCGAGAGGCACAGCGCTTCGCTTTCCGGCGCAATCAGGCCATTGGCCTGGTGCTACTGGCCGCGCTGGTGTGTCTGGTCTGGCTGCTGCGCACCAATCCCGCATGGATCTTCCCTGCCGGCTGGTGGCGCCCATGAGTGCTGCGCGCACCGCGAATGGCGGCTCTGCCGCACATGCGCCTCTGGCTCTCATTCTCCTTGGCCCCACCGGCAGCGGAAAGACCGCGCTGTCGCTCGCGTTGGCGGAGCGCTACAACGGCGAAATTATCAGTTGCGACTCGGTTGCGGTCTATCGCGGCATGGAACTGGGCACCGCCAAGCCCACACGCGCGGAGCGGGCACGCGTGCCGCATCACCTCATCGACGTGGCCGAGCCCGATGAGCCCTTCACCGCGGGCGAGTACAGCCGGCAAGCGCGCGAGGCGATGCGGCAGATTGCCGCGCGCGGGCGGCTGCCGATTGTGACCGGCGGAACCGGACTTTACCTGCGCGCGTTGACCGAAGGCCTGTTTCCCGGGCCTCCGCGTCAGCAGGCAATGCGGGACCGTCTTATTCGGAGTCTGCAAAACAAGAGCGCCAATTGGCTGCACCGAATGCTCACGCGGCTTGATCCCGCATCGGCCGCGC
>DASVLI010000030.1:0-12391 GCA_036384955.1 Occallatibacter sp. | reverse complement strand
CCGGAATCCCACGCAGGAAAATGCAACGAAAGTCTGCACTGAGGCCAGGTAGCTCAGTGGTAGAGCGCGGCCCTGAAAAGGCCGGCGTCGGCGGTTCAATCCCGTCCCTGGCCACCATCCCCTTACACAATCTTGAAGCTTCAAGCCGCGCTCTCGCTTTGAGCGCAGCTCAGTGGTGTTGCCCGCGGCCCTCCGAAAGGCCGGCGTCGGCGGTTCAATCCCGTCCCTGGCCACCATTCCTTACACAATCTTGAACGGTTTTGCCGCAATCGCGCTGTGCGAGGCACGGCAGGCTTACGCGCCGTACCCATCGCACCCGTAATCCACCTTGCGCCTCTACTGCATCCGCGTCCCATTGCGCAGATCAAGCACTACCTGATTCTGGCCGGAGTGGATTTCGACCGGCCGCAGCCACATCCACGGCTCCGTGCCCAGGCGCGCGGAGATGAACAGATAGTAGGTTCCGGCCGGCAACGGCGGCAGAATCGCGTTACCCGCGGAGTCCGCACGGACGCCAGCGACAATATTGGCCTTGTACACATTGGCAATCGCCATGCAATCGGGTGAGTGGCTGGCGCATGCCTGCGCAAAATACTTGATGGAAACTGTTCCAGCGGGCACCCTTGCGCCAGCAATCCGAACCACGTCGTCGAAGCTCGTCTTCAGCAGCACAATCGGCATATTGGCCAGTGGGCTCGCTTGCCCGGCTGCAACCTGCAGGCCCGATTTGATGGTGAGGCTCGCATCGGCAGAGCCCGTTCCTCCCGTCGAAGTCGCGGACGCGGCACGCATGCGCGCCGGCTCGGCCTGCGGAATGTCCTTGGCAGGCGCAAGCTCCGCCAGCTCGCACGACCTTTCCAATGGAGCGAAGGTGAAGTTGTCCCCGCTCTGGCCGGTGATCACGCGACCGTGCACCGGGTAAGCGGCGTTGCTGCCTGGGTTAAGCGATCCATCGGCGTTCAACACAAGCTTGAGCGGATGTTCGGGCACGTCCACTTCCACCACAGCGTGATTGCCTTCGGCGTGCACGGTGTACGGGTAGGCGCGCGCCGCATCGGGTCCGCATCCCAGCACCGCCGACTCGGGATGGAATTCCACGCTGAAGCCGGTGGCGTTGGATGCATAGATGCCGTGCATGCGGATTCCGTTTGGAGCAGGCGGGCCCTGATCGCCGCCGCTGAACAGTGCGGTCAAAAGTCCCGTGGTGGCCTGCGTGGAGCTGGGGCCGGCTCCTTTTGTGGAGAGCACCGGCGCCGCGCAACTCGCGCGTTTGGCCGCGAAGATTGGCTGCGGGCCAGCCGCGACGGTTTGGCCAGGCGCCCAACTTGACTGCGATGAGCTGGACGCCATGTCGTAGGTCTGTCCGTTCTGGGAGAGGCCGCTTTGGCCCGCGTACTGCTGCGCCTCAAGCGGCGTCAGCTCCTGATGCGTCGTCACCTGCTGCGTTTCCATGTGGCCGGCGGTGGTGTATGAGCCGCCCTGCCGGTAACCGGTGATGATGCGCCCGTCAATCGCCACCGGACCGGGGCCCACCAATTCGGAGTCGCCGCGCAACGCCAGAGTGACGGCGCGCGGCCCGGTGGACAGCGTGACATATGCGTAGCTGTCGCGCATCTCCAGCTTGTAGGTGTAGGAATCAGCCACCAGGCCGGAGCAGGTCAAAGTGGCTCCACGGTCGGAGAAGTCGATATGCCATCCACCCGCGCCGGCAAAAGCTCCAGAGAACTCGGGGCCGGGAGGCAGATCGGGAGCAACAGCAGACATCACGTGGCCGGTCAGTTCATCGAAGCCGCGCGACAGCGCGTTGCCGGTGCACGCGGCGGCCGGACGGCCGGAGGAAACGCACCGCGCCAGCCGGCGCTTCTCCGGCGGCAACGCAGGCCCACCAGCCGGGCTCTGGCCATCGCCGCGCATCTCGGCATCCGCGCGGCGCTGGTTTTCGTCCTGGATGGCCTGCATGCGGCGCGCAAACTCCTGGCGTTTGGCGATCTCTGCCGCACTGGGCTGCTGGCAGGTGGGCAGCAACTTCTTCAGCTCGCCACGGGTCGTGTTCGAGTAAGCCATCATGCCGTCTTTCACGTGATCGGGATGGCCGACGAAGCAGTGCGACGTGTCGGAGAGATCGTGGATGTCGCAACCATCGACAACCAGGCGCTCTCCGCCGCAAACATAGGTGACGTTCAGCAGAATCTCCTGCGCGCCGGCGGCGTGGCACAGGAACAGCGCTGGAACCCCGAGAAACAGGCCTATCAACCGTTTCATGGTGACCCCCGAAAGCTGGTGCGAATCAGGACCATCCCACCCGGCACATCGCCGGTAAGGCAGAAACCGATCACAAGGGAAGAGGCCTGATGGTAGAACGGCTTGCTGTGGAAGAGCAAGAATTCGTGCGCCGGGTCTGGAGCGCACAGCCAGACCGGCGAATCCTCTGGACATGCCACGCCCCGCGGCGCGAAAGTAATTCCGCCTGCATCTGCGACTTTCCGCTCGCCTGCAGCGTCGCTCAGGCAGCACCACAAGGAGAGCAGCATGAAGATTCTGCGTTCCACACTGATTTTTGCCGCCATGGCGGCAGGCCTCGCCCTGGCCGCATGGGCAACAGACATCTCCGGCCAATGGACAGCCACCTTCAACACCCAGGTGGGCGAGCAGCACTACACCTACACCTTCAAGGTGGATGGCGATAAGCTCACCGGCACCGCCAAAAACGACAATGGGAGCACTGACATCACTAACGGCACCATCAAGGGTGACGAGATCTCGTTTCAAGAAGATCTGGACTTCAACGGGCAGACCATTCCCATCACCTACACGGGCACAGTCTCGGGCGATGAGATCAAGCTGCACCGCAAGGTTGGCACCTTTGCCGAAGAAGATCTGGTAGCCAAGCGGGTGAAGTAATTCGGGGGATTTGAGCCGGGCCGCATGAATGGTACGATGGCCCGGATGCTCTTTGACCACGACCATTTCCACGAGTTCGCTGCCCGGTACACCGCAGCCTGGTGCAGCCACGACCCCAACCGCGTCGCCGCCTTCTTTGCGCATGAGGGGTCGCTCAGCATCAACGGCGGCGCCCCGGCGTTTGGCCGCGCCGCCATTGCAGAAGCCGCGCGCGCCTACATGACCGCGTTCCCTGACCTGCTGCTTGCCCTTGACCGCATCCTGGTGCAGCAGGGCTGCGTGGAGTACCACTGGACGCTGACCGGAACCAACACCGGCCCCGGCGGTACCGGAAAACGCATCCATATCAGCGGACACGAGATCTGGCACCTGGGCGCCGACGAGCTTATCACCACGTCGCTGGGCTACTACGATGCCGCCGAATACAGACGGCAGTTGGAACAGGGGTACCAGGATCCGGCCTCCGCTTAAGAATTGTTAAGCCGCACTGCTGCCACTCCTGTGAAAAACTATGCCGTGGCCATGGACGCATCAGGGTTGGAACGCGAAAGCACAGAACGCCAGCTGAGCCTTCTTCTCATCGACGACGATGCGGAGTTGTGCGGCATGATGCGCGAGTTCTTTGATCAGCTTGGCTATCGCATCGAAACCATCTTCAACGGTCGCGACGGCCTGGCCAGCGCGCTGCGCGGTCACTTCGACCTCGTCATTCTTGACGTGATGCTGCCCGGCATTGACGGCTTCGCGGTTCTTGAGCAGTTGCGCCGCAAAAAAGACGTGCCGGTCATCATGCTCACCGCGCGCGTGCAGCAGCAGGATCGCATTCACGGTCTGAATTCCGGCGCCGATGACTACCTGCCCAAGCCTTTTGACCCGGACGAGTTGCTGGCGCGCATCCGCGCCGTACTGCGCCGCTCGGAGTCCGCCGCGCTGCCCGCCGAAAACATCGTCACCGTCGGCCACATCCGCGTGAACCTGACCACGCGCGAGGCATGGACCTCCGGCCAGCCCGTCGAGCTCACCTCCATGGAGTTTGACCTGCTCGACCTGCTGATGCGCTCGGCCGGCCGTGTCGTCTCCCGTGAGGAAATTTCGACCATGCTCTTTGAGCGCGAGGCCACGCCCTATGATCGCTTCCTCGATGTGCACATCAGCCGGCTGCGCAAAAAACTGGCCGGCGGCCGCAAACTGATTAAGACCATTCGAGGGGTCGGCTATGTCTTTACTGGCGCAGCTTAGGCGGTTCTCCGCCAGATCGCTCTACGTCACCGTGCTATTGGTGATGGCCACCACGCTGGGTCTGTCGTTCCTCGCCTTCCAGCTCATCTCCCAGCGCATCCAGAGCATCCAGGTCAACCCCGTCTTCGATCAGTTCGACGAGCTGCAGTTGGAGAGCGCCCGCGTCGCCTATGAGCATTACAGTACGTCAGATCTGAACGGCTATCTCACCCGCCTCGACCAGCTCTTCGGCGGTGCGCACTATCTGCTCGACGCCAAAGGCCGCAGCATCATCACCGGTCAGGACCTCAGCTCGCTGCTGCCGCCTCCGCCCGCGGTCAAATCGCGTACCAGCTCCCACGGCCGCTGGATCATCTCCCATCGCGCCGACGATGGCCGCTTCTGGTTCGTGGCCACCGGACAGTACGACCACTCCCATCTGGCTACTTTCTTTCCCTATTATTTCCTGCTCATCGGAACTACGATGCTGCTGGGCTGGCTGGCGTGGATTGGCATCATTGCGCCCATCCGCCGCATCGCCGCCACCATCGCACGCTTTGGCCAGGGCGACCTGACCACCCGCCTGCACACCCGCCGCAGCGACGAAATCGGCCAGCTCAGCCAATCCTTCGACCAGATGGCAGACCGTCTCAAGCGCCTTATCGAAAGCGAACGCCGTCTGCTGGGCGACATCTCGCATGAGCTGCGCTCGCCGCTGGCCCGCCTCAAGTTCGCCATCAAGCTTGCCCGCACCTCGCCCGATCCCAAGAGCGCTCTCGACCGCATCGAGCGCGACATCGACCGCATCACCTCGCTGGTCGCCGACATCGTCGAAATCACCTTCATTGAGGGCGATCCCAGAGTGCAGGACATGGCCATACTGCACCTGGGGCCGATTCTGGACGACGTTGTGCGCGATTGCACGCTCGAAGCCCACTTCCGTGAGTGCACTCTGCAAATGAGCGGATCGGTCGAGGGGCTGATTCTCGGCAATCCCGAACTGCTGCGCCGCGCGATTGAGAATATCGTCCGCAACGCCATTCGCTACGCGCCCTCTCGCTCCGAGGTGCTGATCACTGTTTCGGAGAGCGACGACGAAGCACACATCGTGGTGCGCGACCATGGCCCCGGCGTCCCCGATGAGGCTCTGACCCGCATCTTTGATCCCTTCTTCCGCGTGGAAGAGGCGCGCGACACCGGCAGCGGCGGCACCGGCATGGGACTTTCCATCGCCAAGCGCGCGGTGCAACTGCACCATGGCAGCATCCGCGCAACAAACGAAGCACCCGGCTTACGCGTGGAGATCATCCTGCCGCTGGCACAAAACAACGCACAGCGTCTCGAATCCGGACATTGAGCGCAAACGTTTTAGTAGAGCCTTGCGCTCTTAACATTTCTTAAGCTGAATTCGCGTGACAAACCTGTCTAATCTCCTTAATGCCTCTTGTTCCCGTTGCAGAATTTTAGGTGGCATTCAAGGAGACACATTCCATGAAGCGCTTTTTCGGCTACGCACTCATCGTTGCCATGCTCGCAATCCCAGCCTTCGCGGCCAAGAATTCCAAGAAGGTCACCCTCACTGCCGACGTCAAGGTTGGCTCCACGGAGCTGAAGGCAGGCGACTACGTTGTCACCTGGACCGGTGACGGCAAGGATGTTCAGGTCACCATCGCGCAGAAGCGCGGCGCTACCGTTACGGTTCCCGCCACGGTTGTGGAAGCCAAGAATGATCACGTTGGCGCGCTCATCGTCACGCTCAACGGCTCCAATACGCTGAAGACGATCCTGCTCGACGACCGCAATCTGGTTTTGGCTGAAGCCAAGTAAATACACGCGACGCGGAGCGCACAAGCGCCCGCGTCGTCATGCTTCAAACGCCATTCAAAGTTTGGTCGGACCTAAATCTCATGTGACCGACCCTTTCAACCCCATCCAGCCGGCTGGGGTTCTTTTTGGCAGGCGCGAGCGCGCTTACTGCCCGCTGCGCTTTCTGTGCGCGCCGCGCCAATAGAGCACAAGCCCCAGCAATATCGCTCCCAGCGTTCCGCCCACCAGACGCGCCTCGAAGACCCATCGGCTGGCCGCATCTCCCGGCGGAATCAGCGAGAGCGCAATGCCCACCAGCACCACCGCAAATCCAAGCCCTCCGCAAATCCACACACCCACGCGCCCGCCCGGCACCAGAACCGCGTGCGAATTCTCCTTGCGATCCTTCGCGCCCGCCAGCTTGATGACCGCGGCAAACATATACAGAAACGGAATGAAGTAGAGAATGATGGCCGCATCCACCACCAGCTGGTAGGCCTCAATCACCGTCTTGCTGCGAATCTGGCTCAGCAGCAAAATCACGCCCGACGCGCCGGCCTGCACCAGAATTGAAACCCACGGCGTCTTCCACTTGGGGTGAATCTTGCCAAAGGCCGCGGGCAGGTAGCGGTCGATGCCCACCACAAACGGCACCCGCGCAATGCCCGCCACCGTGGAACCCACGCCGCCCGCATTGCCCACCGTCACCAGCAGGGCGGCAATCACGCCCACCACGCCAATTCCCAGCGCAACCGAGCCCGTGCTGATGCCATGAAACACGCCGCTCTGCGGGTCAATCTGCCCCGCCGGCATCAGCGTCAAAATAGCGAACGTGCCCGCGATATACATCAGCGCGATCATGGCGCCAGCGCCGAAGACCGCGCGCGGCAGCGTACGGTGCGGGTCGCGAATCTCCTCGCTCATGGCGCTCACCAGCTCCAATCCCGTGAAGGCAAAGGCGATTTGCGACCAGAAGTTGACCGTGTCCCAGTTCCAGCGCGGCATCATGCCAGCCAGCGTAAAGTGCGTGGCTGAGCCGTATCGCAGCCCAAACACCACCGCCACAATCGCCAGAATCACCAGCGGAAGATACGTGCCGATGCCGCCGGCGTTCTGCAGCCATTTGCCGATGTTCAATCCGATGATGTTCAGCACCACGGCCACCAGCAGCAGTCCCAGCGACACGGTGATCTGAAATGTCCGGTCCTGCGCCAGAGCCGAGCCGCGGTCGCCCAGAATGTACGCGCTCATCGAGGCGCTGGCCAGCAGCAGCCCCGGAAAATAGAACACCGTGTAGATCCAGTACGTCCATCCGGCCACAAAGCCGTGAAAGTCGCCGAAGGCCCGCCGCGACCAGACATAAAGCCCACCCTCTTCAGGGAAGCGCGACGACAGCTCGTTGATGACCAGCGCGCCGGGCACGAAGAAGAACACCGAGGCCAGCACCCACAGGCTGATGGAGGATTGCCCATTGTGCCCGGCTGCCGCAATCCAGCGCGGCCCCAGCACCGTGGCTATGTTGAACAGCAGCACATCCCAAAAGCCCATGGTTTTGCGCAGTTGGGCTTTGGGCTCATTTGGCGTGGACGGCATCAACGGCTCACTTCTGGTTTTGAGATGCGAGGCAGCTACGCTGCCAGACTGCCCAAAAGCATACCCGATGCCGCCCACGCCGGGCAGTTTGCCGGCGCACAAAACAAAAGGCCGGCCCGTATGGGCCGGCCTTGCATGTGGGTTCTGGGGTGGTCTTACGCGAAGTACGCCAGCAGCGCCTGCTTCAGCGCGGGAACGTCGACGTACGCTTCCTTGTTCTCGTAGCGGGCCGCCCAGCAAACCTGCTCGATAATGTCGCGCGGGTAGCAGGAGCGCAGCTCGGTCTTCAACTCAAAATGGATAAAGTCGATGAGCCGCTTGGGAATGTCCTCATCGTACTTCACGCTGTTCTGCTCGGCCACGCGGCGGAAGATCTCCGTGAACTGCTCGCTGGTGCAGGCGCCCACCTTGATCTTGGTCTTGATGCGGCGGATGAAGGCAGGATCCACCAGCTGCGCCGGGTCAAGGTTCGAGGCAAACACCACCAGCATCTCGAACGGCATCTCAATCTTTTTGCCGCCTGCCAGCGTCAGGAAGTCGATGCGGCGGTCCAGAGGCACAATCCAGCGGTTCAGCAGCTCTTCCGGGCGCAGCCGCTGGCGGCCAAAGTCGTCGATAATCAGCACGCCGTTGTTGGCTTTCATCTGCATCGGCGCAATGTAGAAGCGCGAAATCGCGCCGAACTGCAAGTCGAGCAATTCCACTGTCAACTCGCCGCCTACCAGCACCGAAGGCCGGTGGCAAAGCACCCAGCGCATATCGCGGCTGACGTTGCCCGGCTCCTCGACCGCCTTGTGCACCGAGGGGTCGAAGACCGTGATGATCTGGCCGTCCACCTCGATGGCATGCGGAATGTACACTTCGTCCTCGGCCAGCGCGCGCGACAGCGCCTCCGCGTAGGTGGTTTTGCCCACGCCAGGAGGTCCATACAGAAAGAGTGAGCTGCCGGAGTTCAAGGCCGTGCCCATCGAGCGCAGCGTGGTGTCGTCAACCACGAGGTCGGCAAACGCGCGGCGCACGTCGTCCTCGTGCACGTTCACCTTCTTCACGCTCTGCTTGCGCACTTCGCGCACGTAGCTGTCGAACGAAACCGGCGCGGCGCCCGCATACCGGCTCTGCATCAGCAAATCGGCCGCGCGGCTGCGTCCCTGCGAGGTCATCGCAACCTGCGGAATGTTGCCCAGCATGCCCGTCACCTGGCAGCACAAATCGGCGCGCAGGCGGCTGAACACTTCGTGGGCCACGTTGTAGGTAAGGCGCAATCTGTCGGAAAGCTCGAGCACCGACATGGTGCCGCCCAGGTAGAGCGTCTTCAGCGCGAGGTCTTCCACGATGCTCGCGTTGATGTCCAGTTCTGCCAGGGATTCCGGCCAGCCCAAGGGACCCTGTGCAGGATCCTTCTTGATGAAGCTGGCCTTCATGAAGTCGGTCTCGACGAAGTTATCTTCGGGCTCTTGAATGGAGAGCATCGTCGCCATCGTCCGTCTCACTCTTTCCTTGGACTTCGTCAATGCCTCTCTCCCCGCCTTGATGTGTACGCCACATCATAGCAGCGAGGAAAGTGCATCGGTTGGGCAGGACCGCTTCCGGTCCTGACTCAAGTCACCCCTGTCAGGCAGTCGCAGCGGCTGCCCGCACGCCGTTCGCCGGGCGCTCGAACATATCGCCATAATCGACCGAAGTGGGGAATCCATTACCGAAAAGCGGCTCCGCCGGGTTACGGCGGCTGTCAATTTCCTGCACCACGCGCGGACCCGATTCGGTCTCCGCCGCGGCCAGTGCAACGCCATCCTTCAGCGCCACAATCGTTTTCAGCGCTTCCTTCGCCTTCAAAAGGCGCTCGCGCTGCTGGTGCAATGCCTCAATCTGAGCTGCAATCTGCTCAATGTCGGCTGTTGCCGCATCCAATGCCACACGGTATGAGTCGGAAATAGGTTGACTGTTCATTTGGGAACCTCCGTGGGCACAAGACTAGGTGATATGAATCTAGACCGTCATCCCTAAATCCGGTTACTGGGCATACTTTGGAGCTATTACTTTGGGCATGGATGCTCCAATCGAAAGGACATACGCCAGGTCCAACCCAGCCGCCCTCCTGGCCCACCCGCCTTTGCCCGCAAGCCATTTCGCTGTATACTGGAGTTTCGGAAAGCCGAGGGGTGGTGTGTCTGCATGCGCCCCGTGGAGCCGTCCCGGCCTTGTGCCGGTCTGGCCATCGCCAATGACGGCAGCGGCGGCACGAAACACCAACGTCTTTTGGAGTAATGCAATGGCTCAGGTTTGTGATATTTGCGGCAAAGGTCCGCAGTTCGGCAACAACGTCTCGCACGCGCACAATGTGACCAAGCGCCGCTGGAACGTCAATTTGCAGCCGGTCAAGGCTGTCGTCAACGGCGCGGCCAAGCGCATCCGCGTCTGCACCAGCTGCATCAAGACGGGCAAAATCACCAAGGCGTAGTTCCAGCCTGTCCGCAACCGGATTTCTTCCAACTAAAAACCCCGTCGCTGCGGACGGGGTTTTGTTGTGCCCGTAATTGGACCTTAGTGTTTCACCATCGGGTTGGACCAAGGGAAGCTCTCCGCATCCAGCCCAGCGGGCGCCCAGGCGTCCACCACCGCCTTGGCCAGCTTGCCCAAAGTCTTCTCGGCCTCGTTGTCGCCGGTCCAGCGCTGGTCTTCGTTCCCGTACGTGAAAGCCGCAATCACAATCGGACCGTTCCTGGTCGCGATCAGCGCCACATCGTTCCGCACCTGGTCCAGCGCGCCGGTCTTATTGGCAATCGCCGAGCCATGCTCGCTGGTGTCCATCATCTCCAGGTAGCGCGGCAGGCTGTTGCGGTCCTGCTGGTTGCGCAGCATGTGCAGAATCGCCCCGCAGATCGCCCCATCGCCCGGCTTCGGTGCCTCATCCTTGCCCAACCCCAGCCGGCACTCGGCAAAGCGCTCCATAATAGACGCCATCTCCCGCGCCGTCGTCTTGCCCAGTCCGAACAGCGGCTGGTCGGCCGGCATCGGTCCCTCCGCCGGCACGTACACCTTTTTGTAGAGCCACGTCTGCTTCAGCCCGGCCTCGCGCATGGTCTGGTTGATGTGCTTCAGCCCCAGCCGGTCAATGGACATATTGGTGGCTGTGTTGTCGCTCAGCACCACCATCAGCGTCAGCGTGTCGCCCAGCGCCAGCGCAATCGGCGGGGTCAGCTCGCCCAGCACGCCGGATCCTTCCACCTGATTGGCCTTGGTCAGCGCCAGCCGCTCGTCCAGCGAAGCTTTACCGGCGCGCATCTGCTCCGCCGCGTCCAGCAAAACACCCATCTTGATGGTCGAGGCGGTCTTCACCGGGTCATCGGCATCCATCGACGCCGTCTGGCCCGTCTTCAAATTGTGCGCGAAGAGAGTAACGTGGCCCTGATGCGCCGCGGCAATGGCCTTAAGCTGCGCGTCCAGCGCCGCATCCTCTGTAAGAGGCGCGGCCTGGGCGCACGTAAAGTGTGCGGAACAAAGAAGAACGGCTATGAGTGCAAAGGAACGGAAACCCATAGCCGCATGGTAGCGCGTCCGGCGGCTTACTCCGCCTTCGTAAACGTCAGTGAGGCAGAGTTGATGCAGTAGCGCAGACCGATGGGGCCGGGGCCGTCGGGGAAAACGTGTCCCAGATGCCCGCCACAGCGCGCACAGGTCACCTCCACGCGCCGCATGCCAAAACTCGTGTCCTCGTGCTCCACCACGGCCTTCGAGTCGGCCGGAATCATGAATGCCGGCCAGCCGCAGCCGGAGTCGAACTTGGCGCCGGAGTTGAACAGCAGCGCTCCGCAGCCCGCGCACTGGTAGTTGCCGGTCTCGAAGTTGTACTCCAGCGGCCCGGTAAACGCGCGCTCCGTGCCTTTCTCGCGCAGCACATGGTACTGCTCGGGCGTAAGCTGCTCCCGCCACTCGGCTTCGCTCTTCACAACCTTCTCAGTCGGATTCTCGCTCATCGTCTTCTCAATCGTCATGCCTATTGGATGTGCGGAAAACTACAAAGTTACGCGCAGGATCTCAGCCACCAGTTCAATCTCCACCAGCACGTCCTTGGGCAGCCGCGCCACCTCAACCGTGGAGCGCGCGGGCGCTCCCACGCCCTCCGGCGCCAGGTACTTGGCATAAACAGCGTTCATCGCCGCAAAGTCGTTGAAGTCCTTCAGGAAAACAGTCGTCTTGACGGTCTTCTCCAGGCTGGAGCCGGCGGCCTCCACAATAGCCTTCAGGTTTTCGAGCACCCGCGTGGTCTGCGCTTCAATGCCGCCGGGCACAACCTGGCCAGTGGCGGGGTCGAGCGCGATTTGCCCAGCCGTAAACAGCAGATTGCCCGAGTGAATGGCCTGCGAGTAGGGCCCGATAGCCGCCGGAGCGTCGTTGGTTGCAATCACTTTTTTGCTCATGGGTTGATTTTACCGGCCAGGCGCAGCCCGATACCGCCCTGACCACCTGCCCACCTGTTCACCTGTTCACCTGTCCACCTGTTCACGTGCCCACCTGCTTTTAGCGCCAAACCGCCAGCACCCCGCCCACCACCAGCAGCCCCACCAGCCAGTAGCCGTTGTTGATCAGCACATAAGTGAACGGCCGCCCCTCGTAGATGCTCTGCGGATAATTCGGCGCCAGGAAAAACCCGATCCAGGCAATGAGTCCGATGACCGCTCCCCAGCCGAAGGTGGAGGCGCCCGACCAAATGATGAAATGGTTAAGCGCGAAAGCCAGCAGCAGATCGCCCACAAACGACCCGATCATGCCCTTGTAGACGCCTTTGGGCTTCTCGCCCATCTGGCGGCCCACAATGGCCACCCACGGCTTGGCAAACAACAGCGGCGAGTACCATGCCGCGCCCAGAAACCAA
>DASVLI010000029.1:0-4897 GCA_036384955.1 Occallatibacter sp. | reverse complement strand
AGTTGACGTTCGTTTTATCCGGGGAGAGCTATTGTTATGGTGATTCGTAGCACGATTATAAATTTCGTAATACTTATCGGCTTCTTGTCAGGAGCAGCGGCTGCATCGAGTGTTGCCGCGCAGCAGAAACTACCGGCCGCGACAAGTGACAAGTGGCAGTTGTCGGGAACGGTTGCAGACACATCGGGAGCAGTGATTGCAGGGGCCGTGGTGCAGGTGTTCAGCGTGAGCGAATTTGCGCAGAGAACCACGCAGTCGGACGCGAGCGGCTCGTTCCATTTTTCAGGTCTCGCGGCAGGCAGCTACCGGCTCGCGGTCTCTCATGCCGGTTTTGAAAGCGAGGAAATCGTTGTCAAGCTCGGAGCGGACGAGGCGCCTGTCCTGCTGCGCATTGCACTGGCCGTGGGCGCGGTGAATACCACCGTCAACGTGCAGGGGCGCGAGGACGATCTGATCGGCATTGCCGACTCAGGCACGCAGGGAACGGTGGGCGCGGTGGAGATCGAGAATCGTCCAATCCTTCGTTCAGGAGAAGTGCTGGAGACCGTTCCCGGTCTCATCATCACCCAGCACGCCGGCGGAGGAAAGGCCAACCAGTATTTTCTGCGTGGCTTCAATCTTGACCACGGCACGGATTTTGCCATCTTCATCGATGACATGCCGCTGAATCTTCCCTCGCATGCGCATGGCGAAGGGTACTCGGACATGAATACCGTGATTCCGGAGTTTGTGCGGCGCGTGAACTTCGAGAAGGGCCCGTATTACGCCGATGTAGGCAACTATGGTTCGGCGGGATCGGCCCATCTGGAGTTTTTCAAAACCATTCCGCGGGACTTCTTCCACGTGGAAGGCGGCATGTATGGATTCCAGCGCGCTGTCTGGGGGATGACGCACAAGTTGGGCACGGGGAACATGCTGTTTGGCGGCGAGGTGTATCACGACGACGGCCCGTGGACGCATCCAGACGGCTACTACAAATTGAACGGCCTGCTGACGTATAGCCAGGGCAGCGATGCCAACGGCTTCAGCATCACGGCCCGCGGTTATCACGGCAAATGGAATTCGAGTGACCAGATTGCAGAGGACGCGGTTGCGCTGGTGGGTTTCTTCGGCACGCTCGACCCGACAACCGGCGGACGCTCGGAGCGGTACAGCCTGCAAGGCGAGTGGCATCGCCAGGGCGACCATTCGCTGACGAAAATTACGCCGTACGTGTTCTATTACGATCTCAATCTCTATTCCAACTTCACCTACTATTTAACGGACACAGTTCGCGGCGACCAGTTTGACCAGAACGACAGGCGCTGGGTAGCTGGCGTGGATGTGCGGCATTCGATCTTCAGCCAGTGGGCCGGGCGCAGGGTGGAAAACACCTTCGGCTTCCAACTGCGCAACGACTGGATTGGCAATGGCCTTTACCAGTCCTCGCATCGTGTGCGCATGGACAAGACGGATTCCGCTACCGGCAACACATTGCCCGCCACCACGCAGCGCGATAACTTCACCGACACGCTCATTGGCATGTACGGCGAGAATCGAATTCAGTGGAGTTCAAAGTTCCGCTCGGTGGCGGCTTTGCGCGGCGATGTGGAGCATTTCGATGTGACGAGCCTGGTGACCGCGGCGAACTCCGGCACGGCATCGAAGGCCATTCCCAGCCCGAAGATCAGTTTGATTCTGGGCCCGTGGTCGCAAACCGAGTTCTATTTGCAGGGCGGATCGAGTTATCACTCCAACGATGGGCGCGGCACCACGCTGACCATCGAGCCGGTTTCCGGAGAGAATCCTTATCCGAATGTGCCCGGCGACAAAACGCCTCCCCTGATTCCGACCAAGGGCGCGGAGGCAGGCGTACGTTCCAGGGCCGTGCCGCATTTGAACAGCACGCTTTCGTTCTGGTATCTGCACAGCGCTTCGGAACTGCAGCAGTCCGGCGACACGGGCGGCACGACGGCTTCGCGGCAGCCGAGCGATCGCTATGGATTCGAGCTGGCGAACTACTACACGCCGGTGAGAAATCTGGCCGTTGACTTTGACCTTGCGAATTCCAAGGCCTTGTTTGCCGCAATCGATCCCGATGACGCGGCTCCGGACAGTCCGGGCGGCAGGCGCGTGCCTGAAGCGGTTGGGCTGGTGATTGCGTCGGGCGTCACGGTGCCCGATTTCAAAGGGCTGCTCGCGAGTGTGCGGTTGCGCTACTTCGGCCCGCGCGATCTGACATCGGACGGCCTCTATCGCTCTCATGCGACGGCGCTGCTGAATGCCGAGGCCGGCTATCGCATCAGCGAGACATGGCGCTTCACGGCCGAGTTTCTGAATCTGCTGAACCGTCGCGACCACGACATCGATTATGCGTACGAGTCCCGCATTACGCCAACGGCTGAGCCGGCCTTCACCGGCGTCTTCCATCCGGTGGAACCCGTGCAGGTCAGGTTCGGCCTGCGCGGGACGTTCTAAGAGCGCTGCGCGAACTATTCGTCGCGCAGCAGGATGATGGGGTCGACGGCGAGCGCGCGGCGCGCGGGAATCCACGCGGCCAGCAGGCCCAGGGCCAGCATGGTGAGCGTGACGCCGCCGAGCACGAAGGGATCCTTCGGAGTGGCCTGGTAAACGATGAACGAGAGCACGCGCGCGCCCAGCAGGCCGAGCACAATGCCGCCGATGGAGCCGAAGATGAGCAGAATGAAAGCGCGGCCCAGCGAGGTGCGCAGAATCTGCCGCTGGCTGGCGCCGAGCGCGACGCGAATGCCAAGCTCGCGCAGCCGCTTGCTGACTGTGTAAGAAGCCATGCCGAAGATGCCGGTGGCGGCCAGCATGGCGCCCAGCATGCCGAGCACACCCAGCGCGACCGTGGCCACACGTGCGGCAAATAGAGCCGAATTCATCTGCTGGCTCCAGGTGTTGATGTCGAAGGGCAGGCCGCCATCAAGGCCGTGAACGGTTGCAGAGAGAGCCTGCGTCATCTCCTGCGGCGAACGATTGGCGCGGACGACGAGAACCGTCTGGCTGTCAGGGTATTGCAGATAGTTGAAGAACATGGCCGGCTGCTGATCTTCGGTCAGCGAACGATACTTGCCGTCTTCGACGACGCCGATAACCTGCGAGCGCTCCGCGCCCCAGAATTTGTAGTGGCCTCCGATGGCCTTCTCCACCGAACCAAAGACCTTGATGGCGAAGGTGCGATTGATGAGCGAGACCTTGGGCGACTTGGCGTCGTCCTGTGAAGTGAAATCGCGGCCGGCAATTAACCGCGTTCCTGCGGACTGCAAGTAGCCGGGCGAGACGCGGTAGTTCATGGCGTCCGCAGCAAAGTTGGTGGGCCGGAAGTCGGTGGTGGCGTCGGTGTAGACATAGGAGTCGCTGCCGCCCAGGCCGAGTGGGATCTGGTTCACATAACCCACTGAAGTAACGCCGGGAATGGCGGCAACGGTGTCGAGCATGCGGCGCTGCATGCGAGGAATGTCGTCCTTGGCATAGCCCGCCATGCGCAGATCGCTGCTGACCAGCAGTGCGCCCTGCGGCGTGAATCCAAAGTTGTTTTGGAGCGAGCGGACCAGGCCGCGCACAGCGACCAGCGACGAGGTGACGAGCACAGCGCAGATGGCGATTTGGAGGACAAGCAGGACATCGCGCAGTGAGAAGCGGCGCATGTTTGCGGTATTGCTCATGCCGGTGCGAATCATCTGCCAGGGATCGGAACGCATGACCTGGCGCACGGGAACCAGACCGAAGAGCAGACCGCTGAACAGCGCCAGCAGCAGCGCCACCACGTAGGTGCGGACGTCGGGGTTGACGGGTACGTTGATGGGCACATCGGGAATGGGCTGCCATGTGCTGAGTCCATGCAGGATGACAACGCCGCCGGCCAGGCCGAGCGCGCCGCCGGCGAGCGAAACCAGAACGGCCTCAGTCAGCAGTTGGCGCAGAATGAGCACGCGGCGCGAGCCAAGCGCGAGGCGCAGGGCGACTTCTTTGGCGCGGTCGCTGGCGCGTGCGGCAAACAGGCTGCCCAGGTTGGCGCAGGCGGCGAGCAGGATGAGGCCGGCCAGCAGCATGAGTCCAGCCATGAAGGCACGAGCCGGACCGCCGAGCATGTCGCCCACAAGGCCGGGATGTGCCAGGCTGAAGGTGACGCCCTCATCGTCGGAGGGATAAGTTTTGGAGAGCCACGAGCCGATGGTGTTCATGTCGCTGGTGGCCTGCGCGGGTGTGACGCCGGGGCGCAAATGGCCGATGACCGAGGGCGAGTGGTTGCCGCGGTACTGCATGGAGTTGGCGCCCTGCAGAGTGGGCAATTGGACCATGGGAATCCACATGGCTGGGGCGAAGAAGAGTTCGGTGCCACGGAAGCCCTGTGGCGCGACGCCAATGATGGTGAACGGATGCTTGTTGAGCGAGACGGTGCGGCCGACGACGCTGGGATCGCCGTGGAAGTAGCTGTGCCACCATGCGTAGCTGAGCACCACGTACGGCGCGCTGTCGTAGCCCTTGATGTCGCCCTGATGGAAGAAGCGGCCGAGGTGCGGCTGGATGGCAAGCGTGTCAAAGTAGTTGCCGCTGGCCATGTAGGGCCATGCCCACGTGGGATTGGCGCCAGTATCCACGCCGACTGGGCCGATGATTTGATACGCAGCCAGGCTCTCGAATGTGCGATTGCGATCGCGCAGATCGAGGTAGTCCGGATAGGACTGCGATGGGAATTTGTAGCGCTGCACCATGTAGAGGCTCTCGGCCTTGGGAACGTTGACCGGCTTGAGCACGATGGCGTTGAGAACGCTGAAGACGATGGCGTTGGCGCCGACACCGAGCGCGAGCGAAAGCAGCGCGGTGAGGGTGAACCCGGGCGACTTGACCAACTGGCGCAGTGCGTATTTCACATCGCTAAGCATGATGAGCG
>DASVLI010000028.1:0-16643 GCA_036384955.1 Occallatibacter sp. | reverse complement strand
TCATCGCCATCGACGGCAAGAAGATCAAGGTATTCTCTGAGCGCGACCCGGCCAAGCTGGACTGGGCTTCGGTTGGCGCGCAGGTTGTGGTTGAGTCGACCGGTTTCTTTACCGACGCGGAAAAGGCGAAGGCACACCTGGGCTCGACGGTGAAGAAGGTGATCATCTCGGCTCCGGCCAAGAATGAGGACATCACCATCGTGCTGGGTGTGAACGACGGCAAGTACGACGCCGCCAAGCACAACATCATCTCCAACGCCAGCTGCACCACCAACTGCCTGGCGCCGGTGGTGAAGGTGATTCTGGAAACATGCGGCATCGTCTCCGGCATCATGACCACCATCCACAGCTACACCAACGACCAGGTGATTCTGGATACGCCGCACAAGGACCTGCGCCGCGCTCGCGCCGCTGCCCTGTCGATGATTCCGACCTCGACCGGCGCCGCCAAGGCGTTGAAGCTGGTGATCCCGGAGAGCTCGGGCAAGCTGGACGGCTTCGCAATCCGCGTCCCAACCCCGAACGTTTCGATTGTCGACCTGACGTTCATCGCCGAGAAGCCCATCACTGCCGAAGAGCTGAACGCAGCCTTCAAAAAGGCCTCTGAGGGCGAACTGAAGGGCATTCTGGGCTACGACGAGAACCTGCTGGTGAGCTCGGACTTCAAGGGCGACAAGCGCAGCTCGATTCTGGACGCGCCGCTGACCAAGGTTGTGGGCAACAGCGTGAAGGTGCTGAGCTGGTACGACAACGAGTGGGGCTATTCGAACCGCGTTGTTGACCTGATCGGCTTCCTGGTCAAGAAGGGCCTGTAAAGTAACCCGTCAACAGTGAGCAGTGCACAGTGAACAGAGCATCGACACCGTGCATTGCTCCTGATTTCCCGAACATCCTTCCATGCGAACCAATATCAGCGGCGGTTCTCCCTACGAGCCCATCATCGGCTTCTCGCGCGTGGTCCGCGTGGGGAACTCCATCCACATTGCAGGCACCGGCCCCGTGGGCGCCGACCAGGAAGACGTGACCGGCCAGACGCGCCGTGTTTTTGCGATTGCCGAAAAGGCATTGCGCGAAGCAGGCGGCGACTGGAAGGACGTGGTGCGCACACGCATGTTTCTGACCCACGCCGAGGATTGGGAAGCGGTGGGCAAGGTGCATGGCGAGTACTTCTCCGCGATTCGGCCGGCGGCCACCATGGTTGTGGTGGCGACGCTGCTGAATCCTGCCTGGCGCATTGAAATTGAATTCGACGCCGTACTCGGCGAATCCTGATTTACGACTCCAGAGGAAAGGCAACACCATGGCAAAGCTCTCCATTCGCGACATCGACCTGGCCAACAAGCGCGTTTTCATCCGCGTGGACTTTAATGTGCCGCTGACCGAAGACGGTTCCACAATTACCGACGACACGCGCATCAAGGCCACGCTGCCCACACTGAAGTACGCCCTGCAGCACAAGGCCAAGGTGATTCTTGCCTCGCACCTGGGCCGGCCGAAGGGCAAAGTAAATCCAAAGTATTCGCTGCGTCCGGTGGTGGATCGCCTGCGCCAACTGCTGGACAAGGAACTGGGCGAGAGCGTGAACGTGGCCTTTGCGCCCGACTGCGTGGGCGAGGTTGCCACTACGCTGTCGCGGCAGTTGGAGTCTGGCCAGGTGCTGCTGCTGGAAAACCTGCGCTACCACGCTGAAGAAGAAGCCAACGATCCTGAGTTTTCAAAGCAGCTTGCGGCGCTGGCCGATGTGTATGTGAACGACGCGTTCGGCTCGGCACACCGCGCGCACGCCTCCACCGAAGGCATTACGCACTACGTGAAGCCCGCCGTGGCCGGCCTGCTGATGGAAAAGGAAATCACCTACCTGGGCAAGGCTCTGGAAGCGCCGGAGCAGCCGTTCGTGGCCATCATTGGCGGCTCGAAAATTTCGGGCAAGATCGACGTGATCTCGAACCTGCTGGACAAGGTGAACACGCTGGTGATTGTGGGCGGCATGGCGTACACGTTTGCGCGCGCCAAGGGCGTTGCCACCGGCAAGTCTCTGGTGGAAGAAGACAAGATCGACATGGCCAAAGCGGCGATTGAAAAGGCCGCGGCCAAGGGTGTGAATCTGCTGTTGCCGGTGGACAACATTCTGGCCGACAGCTTTGCCAACGACGCCAAGACGCAGATCTGGGATACGAGCAAGGACTTCCCGGCCGACTGGCAGGGACTGGACATCGGCCCCAAGTCGATTGAGGCGATTGAAGAGGTGATTTCGACGGCGCGCACGATTGTGTGGAACGGCCCGGCCGGCGTCTTCGAGTTCCCCACCTTCGCCAAGGGCACCAATGCCATTGCACGCGCGGTTGCAGCCAACAAGGCGGCCACCTCAATCATCGGCGGCGGCGACTCGGTGAGCGCCATTAACCAGGCCGGCGTAGCCGACCAGATTACACACATCTCCACCGGCGGCGGCGCCAGCCTTGAATTCCTGGAAGGCAAGAAGCTGCCGGGCGTGGAAGCGCTGAACGACAAGTAAGGCATTGCATGCAGCGGGCGCTCGGCATTGCATGCAGCAGACGCTCGCTTTTCGCTCGCATGAGAGTTGTGACTCAATAAGCGGGCACTGCTCGCATGAAAACTGTGCTAAACGACAACCAAAATAAAGAGCCCCGCATTCGGTGAGCAGTGTGGACCGGATGCGGGGATTTTTTCGCAGGCAGAGAGAGGCTGAAGCCTCTGCAGGCGTAGTCTGAATGGACTGAGCACGAGGAGAACATGGGTGAGCTACTACACGCGCGTACTTTCAAAGGATGAGGAGTTTCCCGCATACGACGAGCTTGCGGAATGGGTTCGCACCGAGCACCCACTCTACAGGCTGACCGTGGAGGAAGGCGACGAGGAGTGGGAGACGCTGCTGCTGACGAGCATCGACGAGGTGGAGGTGGCACTGCTGGAGCGGAATCCCGTGGCGGAAGGAACGATTGGCCAGGACGTGATTGCGGAGTTTATTGAGGATACGGCGGAGTGCAAACCAGAGAGCGGAGTAGCCTGGCTGCATGAGTTTCTGGCAGACGTGAAGACGATTTACGCGTTTCAACATTTGCAGGGAAACGATACGGAAGAAGGCAGTGCGGTGCTGCATGCCCTGCGCACGCATTTGTGGGAACGCGGCGAGGCGATTCTGCAGGCGGATATGGAGGGATTTACGAACGAAGAAGGCTTCCATATCGTGTGGCAGTTTTCCGATTCCGTGTCGGGCCCGTGGAGCATGGGCGTTTTGCAGGATGCGACGTGGCATCACTTCCAGATGGACCTGGGAGATCCGGATCATCGCGAGGCGTTTTTCAACGGAGAGATGCCGACGGATTTAACGGAGATACGAGGCTCGGCGCGCTAGCGAAGACACTCCACCAGCGCCGCCGCCGCGGAGGCGCACGACAGCAGAAAGGCCGCATCCGGATTGAGCCGGGTGCGGCTTTTGTGTTGGAGGGGCGCGCGGAATGGCTTGCGCCTAGCGGTGGGGCATTTGGAAAAGCTGGGCAGGCACGACGAATTTTTGCGGGACTTTACGGTCCTGGTCGAGGACCATGGCCTGTATGGCGAAGGCGCTGATAGGCCGGGAGAAGATGAATCCCTGGACGCGCAGCGGCTTGCCGCACCGCTCAAGGAATTGCAGTTGCGGTTCGGTCTCGACGCCCTCGACGATGACGCCGAGGCCCATGGACTCAGCCATGGAAAGCATTTGGGGAAGGATGGAGGCGGTGACGGCGTCTGTGCCGCAGGAGCGGACAAAGGCGCGATCGATTTTGATGACGTCGGCGCAGAGTTGCTGCAGGTAAGCGAGGCTGGAGAAGCCGGTGCCGAAGTCGTCGATGTAGAACGGATGGCCCATTTGATGCAGACGCTCGATGAGCTGATGGGTGGTAGTGAGGTCGGCAGTGGAGCCTTCGGTGAGTTCGAGGGCGACTTGTCCGGGATGAATGCCGTTGGAGCGCACCAGCTGGTTGAGCTGCTTGTAGAGAGATTCACAACCGAGATCGCTGGCGGCAAGGTTGATGCTGACGCAGAAGTGGGGATGGTCGCGCAGCATGGGAGCCAGCTCGACGACCGCGGTTTGAAGCACGTATTCGGTGAGCAAATGCATGAAGCCGAAGTCTTCGGCCAGGCGGACAAAGACCGGAGGCGCAATGGGTCCGCGCTCGGGGTGATTCCAGCGCACCAGCGCCTCGGCGCCGACAACGGAGCGAGTGGCGAGGTCATAGACGGGCTGATAGACGAGGTGGAGGGTGCGCTTGTGGATGGCGCGGCGCAACTGCTGCACCAGGCCTCCGCGGCGCAGGATGAAGATGCTGCCCGCGATGCCCGCAGCCAGTCCCATCAAAATGCCGAGTACGCCGTAGCCCTGTAAGAGCTGCTCGTTGTCGGCGAGCGCATCGACAATGGACTCGGAAGTGATGACGCAGACTTTGAGATTGTCGCTGTATTTGCTGCCATAGATGTGTGTGCCTGCCTGCAGCAAATCGGGCGTCGGCGCGCAGGTGGACAAGACGGGGATGGCTGAGCCAGACATGGGCTCAATGCGATGAATCGCGGGATTGACCAGATAAACCGCGTAATTCATGTGCGGGCGCGCCCAATAATCAAACGCGTTGGGGCTGATGAGGATGGCGACGCCACCGTAGACCAGTACCGAGCCGCGCACGGAATTCTCGGCCAACTGGGCCTCGGTGTAGAAGTTGCCATTGTTGGCCAGCGGCATATACGCCGCGGGCAGCGGATAGGGATTACTGAGCAGGCCGACGCCGGCAGAACAGTAGACTTTGCCGTCCTGGACCAAGCCAATGTCTTTAACCTGCAGGGAGCGGAAGACAATGCGCTGCATAGCGTTGATGTTGGCCGTGGAACAGGAGGGCGCATCGAGCATGCGCAGCGAGTCAAAGACGCCGGAGACTTCTGTGGCGTAGCGGAAGGAATAGCTATTCAAATCTTTGGCGTATTCCGCGACACGGCGGGAGGCGGTGTGCAGAATGACGGCACGGCCCAGCACGACACCCAGAGCTACACCCAGCGCCGCGCCACAAAGCGCGGAAGCTACCGCACATACCCGCCGTTGATTCTGCGTGAGCATGCTGAACAAGCCCTCGTGTCGCCTGCCACGTACCACCTTTGTCTACATCGGTTGAGCAGAAAAACACAATAACCATATCGTTTTGGGGCACAACTTTGGTGCCGGAGTGGACAACAAGCGCGGGCAACCCTTTCTGCAGGAGCGGTACGCGATAGCTTCAAGTTAGCCAGGTGCTCATTGCTGGACTGTCTCTGCTGCTACCCCTAACTCCAATGTTTTTAGGCTGTTTTTGGCCAGACACAAACACCATGCCAGCTGCGCTTGAAGTAATTTTCACGCGGAGCTATAGTTCCGGCGGCAAGAGTTGGGAGTGCCAATGCATCCCGTGCAAGTGGCATTTCCATGAGGCCGCTCGATGAGACATCGCATCGAAATGTTGTGCGCGGCGGGAGTGGTCTATCTGGCCGCGCTGGCATGGGTCATCTGGCACTGGATCAATGCAGCCAACACATTTCTAGGCCTTGGCCGGCTGGAGAGCTATTTCGGCGCCTTCGCGCTGTGGATGATTGCCGCTATCTTCAGCGCGGGAGTGGTGATTGGCGCGCTGGACTTTTACCACGCGCACGAGCACAGGCCGAGAACGATCCACCTGCGCCCGATTCCGCACCACTGAGGCGGCGCGTGAACCGGCATTGGGACTGCACGAAACGTGTGCCCAAAATCACCAAGTGCGCCGCCACGGTTCGATAGAATCGAGGTGAGGAAACCACGCACATGTCCCGTACAAAATTGATTGCCGCCAACTGGAAGATGTACAAGACGCCCGCCGAGGCCAAGGCCTTCGTCGAGGCCTTTCTGCCGCTCGTTGCCGGGCACACCCGCGACGAGATTGCCCTGTTTCCCTCGCCCGTGCTGTTGCCGACGGTGATTGAGGCGGCCAAGGGCTCGAATGTGGCCATTGGATGCCAGAACATGCACTTTGCCGAAGAGGGCGCCTACACGGGCGAGACCTCGATTGGCCAGTTGATGGCCATCGGTGGAACGCACACGCTGATTGGGCACTCCGAGCGCCGGCAGTACTTTGCCGAGACCGACGAGATTGTGAACAAGAAGCTGCACACCGCGCTGAAGCATGGGATTATTCCCGTGGTTTGCATTGGCGAAGTGCTGGCCGAGCGCGAGGCGGGCAAGACGGCCGACGTGCTGAAGACGCAGGTGACCGGCGCGTTCGCGGGCATTACCGCGGAAGCCGCGGCGCCGATTGTGATTGCCTATGAGCCGGTATGGGCCATTGGCACGGGCAAAACCGCGACGCCGGAGATGGCGGCCGAAGCGCATGCCATTGTGCGCGCCGAAGTGGCCAAGCTGCTGGGCGAAGATGTGGCCGCGAAGATGCGCATCCTGTACGGCGGCAGCGTGAAGCCGGACAACGCGACAGCGCTGCTGGGCATGGACGGCATTGACGGCGCACTGGTGGGCGGCGCAAGCCTGAAGGCCGACTCATTCGAGAAAATTGTGAAGTACTAACCCGCTGCGATTTGCACATGAAAGCCGCGAACTCCGGTTCGCGGCTTTTCGTATGATGAGCACTTTCGCACACGAGGCCCAATCGTTTATCACTAAGACTGTATATGGCACAGAATTTCTGGCAACGACTTTCTCCGCTGGCCAAGGGCTTGAGCCTGGCGGCGATGCTGCTTCTGGTTACGCTGATCGCAATCGCCTCGTGGCAGGCGCGCTGAGCGCGGTAGCATTCTCTCAGGCCGGCGCGCATTCGGCGCGGCCACTCGACCCATGGCAGACAAGCAACCCTCAACCCGTGGCGCCGCGCTGCATAAAAAGCGCCAATTGAAGACACGCGTGCAGACCTCGCCTGGCGCACCGCCGACTGTTCCCTTCCGCTGGATTGCGACGATGATGGCCGCGCTGGTGGCGCTGGCCCTGGTGTGCGCGTGGGGCACGCTGTGCCTGCTGTTCTGGCAGGGCAGCTGGCAACTGCTCTATCACCCTTCGGCAGAGATTGTGCGCACGCCGGCGAATGTGGGGCTGGGATTCGACGCGATCAAGTTTGGCGCGGTGGAGAATGGACAGCCGACGCTGGATGGGTGGTGGGTTCCGGCGGCAGCGCAGAACACCGGCTACACGGCGCTCTATCTGCATGGAGCCGACGGCAACATGGGCGACTCGGTGGCCATGGTGCAGCGGCTGCACGAGAGCGGGCTGAATGTTTTTGTCTTCGACTATCGCGGCTACGGGCACAGCAAGGCCGCGCACCCCAGCGAGAAGCGCTGGCGCGAGGACGCCGATGAGGCGCTGCGCTACCTGGCCGGCACGCGGCACATTGCGCCCAGGCAAACGATTGTGGTGGGACGCGATCTGGGCGCGAATCTTGCGCTGGAAGTTGCCGCACGGCATGGAGAGCTGGGCGGCGCGGTCATGCTGGCTCCGCTGGTTGCGCCGGCGAATGCCATCTTCCGCGATGCGCGCACGAAGATTGTACCTGCGGAGCTGCTGGTAAGCGACCGCTGGGACTGGCGGCAGCATGCGCCGCACGTGCAGATTCCAATGCTGTGGTACGAGTGGAGCGTGGCGCCGGGCGTAATGGCGCTGCCCCCGCCGCCCGACGCGTTCGACCAGTTGAAGGGCGCGAGGACGCTGGCGTGGCTGAACCCGACGCGTGATCCGCAGGCCATGTTTGGCGGCGTGCTGTCAGAGTGGTTGACCGCGCTGGCGCAAGGCAAAAACATGCCTCCGCAGTGTCTGGTGGGCGCGGATATGCCGTGCTAGCTAGCGGCTGCGTGGCATGTCGCGGTGCAGCGCTTTGACCTGATAGCCGGCCTTCTTCAGACGCTTGCGCATTTCCTCGGCCATCATCACGCTGCGATGCTGCCCGCCGGTACAGCCGAAGGCGACGGTGAGGTAGCTCTTCCCTTCCTCGACGTAGTGCGGCAGCAGATAGAGCATCATGTCGGTGACCTTGCCCAGAAATTCCTCGGTCTGCGGAAAGCTGCGCACGTAGGCGGCTACGCGCGGATCCTTGCCGGTCTTCTTGCGGAACTCGGGCACGAAGTGAGGATTGGGCAGGAAGCGCACGTCGAAGACGAGGTCGGCATCGAGCGGAACGCCGTTTTTGAAGCCGAAGCTGACGCAGCTGACCAGCAGGCGCGTGGCCTTTTCCTCGTGACTGAAGCGCGACTGGATTTGCGCGCGCAGCTCGTGCACGTTGAAGTTGGAGGTGTCGATGAGCGTGTCGGCCACGTTGCGGATGGGATCGAGCAGCAGGCGCTCTTCGACGAGGGAGCGCTCGACGGTCTCTGAACGGCGCAGCGGATGGGGACGGCGGGTCTCCGAATAGCGACGGACCAGCACGGCATCCTGCGCGTCGAGAAAGACGACGCGGGTGTGCAGCAGGTTGCGCACACGTTTGAGGATGTAGGGCAACTGGTCGAGCGTTTGCCCCTCGCGCACATCGACAACGATGGCGGCGCGCGCAATCTCCGACGATTTGCGGACCAGACCGGCGAACTCGGTGAGCAGTTCGAGCGGAAGATTGTCGACGGCGTGATAGCCGAGGTCTTCAAAGGCCTTGAGGGCCGACGCCTTGCCGGCGCCGGAGATGCCGGTGACAATCACCAGCTCCTTGCCGGCGGCGTGGGCGGGATGCGATGGATGCGCGGGCTTGCGGCGCTGGCTCTTCGCTTTCTTCGATGCCATGGCCTCATCCTACACCGCCGCGAGCGCGGCGCAGCTTAGGGAATCTCGACCAGTTCCATCTGGCCGTCGCGGCGACGATGCAGAACGTAAAGGTCGCCGGCGGGATTGCGGAAGATGAGCAGGTCGCGGTCGCGGAACTCGGCGTCCTTCACCGCCTCTTCCATGGACATGGGCTTGATTGCGATGGCTTCGCTGCTTTTGAGAATGTGCGGCTCGACCACGGTTTTGCGCGCGGGAAACGAATGCACGGCGATGGAAGCGCGCGTCCTGGGCGTGACGTGCCCGTTGCTGTCGGGCAGTTCGGGCTCGGCGGCGCGGGTTTTGGGGCGGGCCAGCGGCGGTGCCGCGTGCACTTTTTCGTCCTTGGGCAAGCGCTTGCGCTCCACCAAACGGTCACGATAGCGCTGGGCCTGCAACTCGGCGTGAGCCAATGCCTGGCGCAGAGCCGACTCCATGGTGGCAGCTTTGCCCGCGGCCACGATGGACTGCACGCGCGCCTTGATGGCGATTTCAACGATGCTGAGATGCCGCTGCGTGCTTAGGGTGATGCTTGTGCGGACAGTTTTACCAAGAATGCGGGCGATGCGCTCCATGCCATCTTCGGCCTGGCTGCGCAGCGCTTTGGTTACGTTCACTTGCCTTGCGGTAAACTCTACGGTCATCGTCAGCCTCCGCTTGGTGATGTTTCGAGCGCCGCTCCACTGGCTCGTCGAACTTCGGATTCTAACGCATGGGGGCGAGGGGTGCACAAGCCGCGGGGGCGAATACAGTACGACGGTGTGAAAAGAGAATTGTAGTGGGAAGAGGAATCAGTTGCCGTCGCGGCGGCGGCGCTGGTGGGTGGAAGGAATGTTCATATCCTCGCGGTACTTTGCGACCGTACGGCGGGTGAGCTGAATTCCCTGCGCCTGCAGGATGGTGGTGATCTGGTCGTCGGTGAGCGGGTGACCGGGATCTTCGTCGTCGATGAGCTTGCGCACCTTGCGCTTGAGGACTACGAGCGGAGTGTCCGCACCCTCGGGGCCGTTGGAGCCTTCCGTGAAGAAGAAGCGGAGCTCAAGCACTCCCTGCGGGGTGTGCGCGTACTTGTTGGCCACGGCGCGGCTGACGGTGGAGGGATGGACGCCGATCTCCTCGGCGACTTCCTTGATCATCATAGGGCGCAGCGCTTCAATGCCCTGATCGAGAAACTCGCGCTGGCGGCGCACGATGACCTCGCAGGTGCGCAGGATGGTGCTTTTGCGCTGTGCAATGTTGCGCAGCAACTGCATGGCCGAGCGGAAGCGCTCCTTGACGTACTCTTTCACTTCGCGGTCGGTATTTTCAGCCACCAGCATGCGGCGATAGCGCTGGCTGAGGCGCAGGCTGGGCAGGTCTTCCTCGTTCATGGAGACGATCCACTCGTCGCCGCGCTTGGTGAAGACCACGTCGGGCTCGATGAGGCGCGCGGATTCGCGATTGTAGAGGCGGCCGGGGCGCGGGTCGAGCGTGCGAATGAATTCGATGGCAGCGTCAATCTCCGCGGAGGAATGCTGGAGCACGCGGGAGAGATCCTTGACGTCGCGCTTTTGCAGCAGGTGCAGATGGCGGTCGACGATGAGCGCGGCGACTTCCATGCTGCGGCGGCGCTCCTCGAGCTTGATGTCGGCCTCTTCGCGGAAGTTGCGATGCGGATCGTCGGCGGCGAACTCCAGCGGCCTGCCGTAGAGCTGCTCGAACTCTTCTTGATGCGCCGCGACCTGCGTCAGCAGGCACTCGCGGAGGTCGCGCGTGGCCACGCCGGCAGGGTCGAGCCGCTGCACCAGATCAATGCCCTTTTCGATCAGCAGCTTTACATCGCCGCCACGGACGCCTTCGCTTTCGACAAAAGGAGCGAAGGCCTCGGCCAGCTCGTCGTTGCTCACTGTCAGGTAGCCGTCTTCGTCCAGGTTGCCGATGATGAACTGCGCGGCCTCGTAGAGCACCGGCTCGACGGAGAGCGAACCAAGCTGCCAAATGAGATGGTCGGAGAGGGTGGTGGGCTGCGAAAGAAAGTTCTCGAAGGAAGGCCGGTCGCTCTCCTCGTACTCAGGCTGGGTGCGATAACCGGGGTCGAGATAATCCTGGAAGTAGGAGCCGAAGTCAATCTCGTTGAAGGAGTCGGTGGTGCTGGCTGCCGGTTGCTCGTTTGCGCCAATTTCGATGCGCTCCAGGCGCTCATCGCGCTCCTGGCGTCCGGCGATTTCGTCCAGGATGGGAACAGTTTCGTCGATCTCTTCGAGGATGGGATTCTCCACCATCTCGGCGTCGATCATTTCCTTCAGCTCGAGCTTGTTGAGCGCGAGCACGCTCACCATCTGCATCAGGCCCGGAGTGAGGACCTGCCGTTGCGCGACCTTCAAATTCAGTTTGGGCTGCAACAGCGCCATAGCTATGACCCGATCCCGATTGGGGGTAAACCCAAGTTTAGCTGTAAAGCACAATGCAAACAGAGCGAAGTGCGACTTGGAAAACTCTAAGTCCCGGTTTGGGCGAGTTTCCGGTCAGTTTATTCTGCACGAAACAAAATCGCAGCGCATAGAACCGTAGTGCTATTGACGCCCAATCGTGCCATGCGAGTAAACCCGCGCGTGTGCTGCTGCTCTTTCTGCTCAGCTAAGCGAGAAACCTTCCCCCAGATAAATGCGCCGGACTTCGACATCGTTGCCGAGCTCGTGAGGAGTGCCGGTGCGAAATATCCTTCCTTCCGCAATGATATACGCACGGTCTGTCACGCTGAGGGTCTCGCGGACATTGTGATCGGTGATGAGGATGCCGATGCCGTCGGCCTTGAGCTCGAAGATGATTTTCTGCAGTTCGAGCACGGCGATGGGGTCGATGCCGCTGAAGGGCTCGTCGAGAAGAATGAATTTGGGCTGGATGCAGAGGGAGCGGGCAATCTCGACACGGCGGCGCTCGCCGCCGGAGAGCGCGTAGCCGCGCGTGGTGCGGATGTGGCCGAGATTCAACTGGCTGATGAGGCGTTCGGCGCGGGAGCGGCGCTCGCGCTGGTCGAGCGGCTGCGCCTCCAGCACGGCAAGGATGTTTTCCTCGACGGTGAGCTTGCGGAAGACCGAAGGCTCCTGCGGCAGATAGCTGATGCCGTAGTTGCGCGCGCGCAGATACATGGGCACGCGGGTGATGTCCTGGTCATCGACCATCACGCGGCCGGTCTCCGGCGGCACCAGGCCGACGATCATGTAGAAGCTGGTGGTTTTGCCGGCGCCGTTGGGGCCCAGCAGGCCGACAACCTCGCCGCGCGAGATGCTGAGATTGACGCCGCGGACAACCTGGCGGCCTTTGTACGTCTTTCCGATTCCCTCGGCGATCAGTGTTTCCATCTAGCTCTCTGCCTGGGCCCTTTAGCGCGGAGCCAGGGTCTCCGCGGTTGTTCTGCGCCCGCCGCCTTCGATACTGACGCTATCATCGCTGCTGTTGAAAATCAAAGCTGCGCCGGTAACCGTGCCACGTGCCGGATCAGTTAACCGTGGCGGCACGGAAGCGGTTCCTGTGAGCACGAATTTGCCGTCGTCGCCGGTGTAGACGAGCTTTTCTCCGGTGCCCTTGCGAGCGCCGGAAGAGACGACGACGTTGCCGGTAGCGGTGAGCGTGTCAACCTGCGCCTCCGCACCATCCTTGCCGGCGTGATTGCCGGACGGAAGCAGAACGAGTTCGGTGGCGTTGGAACTGGTGACGGCGCCATCGGCTTCGGCGCGCACACGGCCGGTGATGCCGCTTTGCATCCAGGCCTTGCGCTCGGCGGCGGAATACTTCAACTCGCCGCCGGTGACGCGAATGACGGAGGGCTGATTCTGCTTGCGCGCGGTGGCTTTCATGGGCGACGCGCTGGCGGCGCTGAGCAGAACCACTTCCACGGGCTGCGTCTGCGTGGCGTGCGCGTCGAGCGTTTGCAGGCGGCGATTGAGCACCAGCACCGGCGCGGAGATGGAGTTGGCCTGCTGCCACATGCGCGCCTTGCCGCGCAGCGTGGCTTCGCCGGTGGACTGGCTGAGCGTGGCGTCGTTGGCGACGGCGTGCGCGGGGCCGGTCGCGCCGAAGGAAGCATATGCGCCGCCCTGCGCCTTGCCTGCATTGCCGAACCAGGTGGCCTTTACGTTGCCGTGCGCGATGGCGTCGCCGGTGGAGCGGGTTACATCGATGGAGTCGGCGGCGAGCTGAAGGCCGGCATTCTCCACGCGCGGGCTGCCGGCCAAGTGCAGGCGATCAGCGGCGGCATCGTAGGCGGCGCGGTCGGCGGTGGCGCGCAGCGAGGCATCTGGCGACTTGGCCGATGCCTGCTGCACCACGACGACGTGGCCTTCGACCGAAGCGGATTCGATTTGCCCGTTGGCGGAGTTTGCGCTCTTTGTTTTGCCGGTTGTCTTTGGCTGTGCGGCGTGCGCGCCGGAAAGATGCGCCTCAATGCGGTCGCCGCTGGTTGTCTGCATGGCGCCGGCGGCGGTGGTCTGCTCCATGAGCGCGTGGCCAGTGCCCACCAGCGCGGAGAGCGACGATTGCGCGCCGAAGAGGCCGGTGACTTCGTCGGCGGCGAAGCGTGAAGGCTGCGGCGGCTCGTTGCCGCGGCGGGTTTCACCGCCCACCGTCACACCGCCCGTGCCGTGAATGGAAGCCAGCTCCACACCACCGGCGGTTGCATCGCGAAAGTCGAGATCGACTACAGGCGAGCGCCAGGTGCGATGGGTGCGCACGGGCTGGCTGGCGGAGAGGCTTTGCTCGTCGCTGACAATCTGCACGCCGCCGGTCATGCGCGCGTGGCGCAGCTCGCCTTTGCCGCTGAAGTCTATGTTCATGGCGGGCGCGCCGCCCTGCACGGTGCGGCCTTCGTGCGCTTCATTCAGAACAACACCGCCGGTGAGGCTGCCCTTCTGCGGCTGGTTGCGCGCGTCGAAGGTAAGCGTACCGTTGGGCGCAGCCAAATGCCCGCCCGCCGCGGTGACCAACTCGAAGCCGCCCTGCGCGTCCAGCTGCTGCGCGGAGCCATCGTTGCGGAAGAGCAGCCTGGCATGCTCAGCTTTGGCCGTGCTGCCGCGATAGTTGGCCTGCGCGCCAAGAAGATCGCATTGCTGATCGGTGCGGTTGAACTCGGCGTGGCGGGCAAGCAGTTGTATCGGCTGACCGGCGCGCTCAAAACGAATATCGACGGCGCTATTGAGCACCAGGCTGCTGGCGCCGGAGTCGAAGGTTGCGCCTTGTGCGCTGCCGCTGCCGCCGCGCAAATCGAACTCCACGCGATTGGCGGTAGTGGCTATACCGTCTTTCTGATTGAAACTGAGGCCGCTGGTGCGCACATGAATGGCGCCGCTGGATGCCGAGCGCATGGCCGCGGCCAGCTTGGGATCTTTGGTGTCGTGCGTGATCGTTTGCTGGGGATTGGATTGGGGTGAGATGGCCAGCGATTGGCCGGGATGCACCAGCGTGATGGCGACCGGACCGGCCGCGCGCGCCACGCCGGACTGCTGGTCGTACTCGAACTCATTGCCCTCAATGCGGTCGACGCTGGAACCGTCCTGGCCGAACAGTTCAATCTCCACCTGACGCAGCAGCGCGCTGCCCTTCTTCAACTGCACCACGTTGCCGGCGTGGATGCGGAACAGGGTGCGGCCGCCGCGCGACTGCGTGTACGTCCAGCCCTTGCCTTCCTGCTGAATATCGGCGCCGAGCCGCTGCGGAATGTCGCGCTTGATGAAGCGGTTCTTCCATTTGCCCACACCGAGCGTGATGAAGATGGCCGCGATGATGAGGATGCCGACCACCAGCACCAGGGTTCGCAGCCGCTCAATGGTGAGTCGCACGCGCTAGTTCCTTTTGGCGAGGCGCGCGGCCAGCCGCTGCGCAAGGCTCTCGCCCATCTCGCTCCACAGCAGGCGGGCGGAAGCGCCCGATTCCTTCTCGACGGCGTTGGTCAGCTCGACGAGCTGGCGGACATTCTCCTCGACATGGCGCGCGCCGGCTTCGTCCAGCTCGGCGTCTTCTTCGAGGAAGGGCGTGTCGGTGCCGAAGTCTATGCGAATGTGGCCTTCCTGCTCGTAGGAGCCCTCGTCGAAGAGCGGACCGAATGCGGTGACACGCACCAGCCGTGGCGCACGCGCCCAGCGCGGTTCCAATCCTTCCTGCGCCGGTTCGAACTCCCAGAGACTCCAGCCGATTTGGAATTCGTAGGCGTAGTCGTCGTGGAAGAGCTCAAGAGCTTCTTCGACGGCGGCGGCAGGTTCCGCGCCGCGCTCGCCGTAGCCCCACACGCGCTGAAAGACGGGCGCCTCGGTCCAATCGACAGGCCACACGGTGGCGGCGTAGACAGTAGGCTCGCCGCCGTGGACGGCAAAGGTGCGCAGAACGGCGACCAGCTTGTCTGGCAACGTGGCCAGGCGGAGGTTGGGGTACCACAGGCTTAAGTAGAGCGAGTCGGACATCTCTACGATTTTAGACGTTTGGGCGGCGCGCTGGATGCAAGGACTGGTCTACACTTTTGCCATGTTGAAATCGACTGGAATTTTTGCCCTGATCTGCCTTTTAGCCGCGCCGCTGGCCGCTGTGGGCCAGGCGGACGATGGAAAACAGCAGTTTGCCGAGCTGGGCGCTTGCAAACTGGCCAGCGGGCAGCAGATTGAAGACTGCCGCCTGGGTTACCGGACCTATGGCAAGCTGAACGCGGCGGGGACGAATGCGGTGCTGTTTCCAACATGGTTTGGCGGCACCACGGCGAGCCTGCAGGATTTGGTCAGCCCGAATGGACTGGTGGACCCGGCGAAGTACTTCGTGATTCTCGTGGACGCGCTGGGAGATGGCGTGTCCTCGTCGCCATCGAACTCGGCTACGCAGCACGGACCGGATTTCCCGGCCTTCAGCATGCAGGATCTGGTGAAGGCGGAGTACCGGCTAGCCACCGAGACGCTGCATTTGAAGCATCTGCATGCGGTGATGGGCATCTCGATGGGCGGGCAGCAGACGTTTGAGTGGATCGCCGATTATCCAGAGTTCATGGACCTGGCGATTCCGATTGTGGGCTCGCCGCGGCCGTCGAGTTTTGACCTGCTGATTTACCACACGGCCATCGACGCCATCCAGCGCGACCCCGACTGGCATGAAGGGCGGTACACGGGACACCCGCCCATGCCGCTGGCCGAATCGATTTTGCAGATGCAGCTGACCAGCCCCGCGCTTTACGCGCAGGTGCACTCGCTTGAGGACGCGGAGAAGGAACACAACGAGCGGTTCACCAAGGGCATTTTGCCGGTTGACGCCAACAACTGGCTGGCGCAAATGCATGCGATTTTGCATTTGGATATTGCGCGCGGCGGCAGCATGGAAGAGGCGGTAAAAAGCATCAAGGCAAAGATGCTGATTGTGAATGCGGCGCAAGATCATCTGGTAAATCCAAAGCCGGCATTGGATTTTGCCAAGCTGGTAGGCGCGAAGACGATTGTGCTCTCCCGCGACTGCGGACACGTTGCAAACGGCTGCGAGGCCCGTACGCTGAATCCGCAGGTGCGCGCGTTTCTGGACGGAGAGTAACGCGCGCGGCGGATGGTCAGGCGGTGACGATTTCGCTGAAGTCGGCGATGCCGGAGAAGCCGCTGAGAACCTGCGAAATGAGCGCGAGGTTGGCGCCGCGAACGGCTTCGTCGGGGTCGAGCACCATCACCTTGTCAAAGAAGGTGTCGACTACCGGGCGCAGCGTAGCGATGAGGGCCAGAGCTTCAGCGTAGTTGCGCTGCTCGCGCAGAGCAGCGACCTTGGGAACCAGAGCGGCGGCCGCGGAGGCAAGCTGCGTGGCTTCCGGAGCCTGTTTCGCGTCCGGGTTCGTCTGGACGGCGAATTTTTTCTCTTCGGCCTGGCGCAGGAT
>DASVLI010000027.1:0-8658 GCA_036384955.1 Occallatibacter sp. | reverse complement strand
TGAGCGCGGCCACTCCTCCGGCCAACCTGCAATCGGCGTGCTCTCGTGCCACAGCGCCAAATCTTCCAGCGCGCCGCTCGCCATGCCCTCGGCCAGCCAGTCCGTCCCCAGCAAAGCCAGGTCGTAGCGGCCTTCGCGCAGCCCGCCATCGCGAATCGCCGAGTCGTACAGCGGATGAATGCCCTGCGAAACCAGCTCGACGCGCACACCGGGGCGCAGCGCCTCAAACCCCCGCGCCTCTTCTGTGAGAGCGTTTACAAAATCCTCGTAGTTGCGCACAGCAATGCGTAGTGTTGCCACTCTTCTCAGCCTTTCGCGCCGCGCGCCTTCGCCACTACGGCCAGATAATCCCGTGCGGCCTGCGTAATCAGCTCCGGCTTGCCGGCATCAATCGCCGCTAGATTCACCAGATCGCTGCCCACTCCCAGCGCCCGCGCGCCGGCCTTCAAAAAACTCGCCGCCGTCTCCAGCGTCACGCCGCCCGTCGGAATCAGCTTCAAAAACGGAAACGGCGCCAGCAGCGACTTCAAGTACGGTGCGCCGCCAACTGCCGAACAGGGAAAGATCTTTACATAGTCCGCGCCCGCGCGGTGCGCGGTAATCGCTTCGGTCGGCGTCAGCGAGCCCGGCACCGAAAGCTTGCCCGCTGCCTTGGTCGCCGCAATCACATCCGCGTGCAGGCTGGGGCTCACCACAAACTCCGCGCCCGCGGCAATCGTTGCTTCGACCTCGGCGGCTGTCGTCACCGTACCCGAGCCCAGCAACAGCTTCGCTCCATACTCAGCCTTCAGCTCGCGCAACAAATCCACGGCGCCCGGCACCGTCATGGTCACTTCCACCACCATCACGCCGCCTGCCATCAGCGCCTGCACCACGGCATGCGCCTGCTTCACCGTCTTCGCGCGCAGCACCGGAATCAGCCCCACCCGCTCCAGTGTCTCCGCAGTTGTCTCCGCCATCGTTCTCCCTTTCTCTAACGCGCAATGCGCGCGGAGCCGCCCTGCATCACCCGCTCCACTTCGCTCAGTGTCGCCATGCTGGTGTCGCCGGCGGTGGTCATGGCCAGCGCGCCGTGCGCCACGCCGCAGCGCAGCGCCCACTCAATCGGCTTGCCCGCCATCAACCCATGCAGCAGGCCGCTGGCAAAACTGTCTCCGCCGCCCACGCGATCCAGAATCTCAATCTCCTGCTGCGGCACATGCGCAATCTCGCCCTCATACAGCGCAATCGCGCCCCACGCGTTTCGCGTCGCCGTCTGCGCCGTGCGCAGCGTGCAGCCCACCAGTTTCAGGTTGGGATACGCCGCCGCCACCTCGCGCAGCATGGTGGCATACGCCTCTACCGGCAGCTCCGCAAAGTCCTCCGTCACACCCGGCACCTCAATGCCCAGCATGGTGGAGAAGTCTTCTTCGTTGCCCAGGAGGATGTCCACCTTGCGCACCAGCTCGCGGTTCACTTCCTGCGCGCGCTCCTTGCCGCCAATCGACTTCCACAGCGACACGCGATAGTTCAGGTCGTAGGAGATGATCGTCCCTTGGCTGCGCGCCGCGTCCATCGCTTCCACGGCCACGTCGGCCGTCGAGGCAGACAGCGCCGCAAAAATTCCGCCCGTGTGAAAGCTCTTCGCCCCGTTTTCCGCGTCAAAAATCGATTCCCAGTCAATCTCGCCCGGCTTCAACTGGCTCACCGCGGTTTGTCCGCGATCGTTGCAGCCGGCGGCCGCGCGCAGGCCAAAGCCGCGCTCGGTAAAGTTCAACCCGTTGCGCACCGCGCGGCCCACGCCGTCAAAAGGAACCCACTTCAGCAGGCTCGTATCCACGCCGCCCTGCAGCATCAGGTCTTCTACCAGCCGTCCCACGGCGTTGTCGGCCAGCGCGGTCACAATCGCGGTTGGGCGTCCAAAGCAGCGCCGCAGCCCGCGTGCCACGTTGTATTCGCCGCCGCCCTCCCACACATTGAACTGCCGCGTGGTGTGAATGCGCCCCTCGCCGGGATCGAGTCGCAGCATCACTTCGCCCAGGCTCACACAGTCCCAGCGCCGGTTGTTTTGCGGATAAAAAATCGGTTCCATAAAGTGTCGTTTCCCACTGACACTCTATCGTAGCCAGCCTTGCCGTGGCAGTGCGTGTGAACGAAATCACGCGCCCTGCGTGGTAGAGTTTTTTCGTCACGCGAAGTGGCTCACGCGCCGTTGCCAACGCATGCCGCTCCAGAATCGCTTCGCGAAAAGGGGACCAATCCATGGGCAGCAATCTTTTTGATTTAACCGGCCGTGTGGCCGTTGTTTTGGGTGGAACCACCGGCCTGGGCCATGCCATCGCGCTGGGCCTGGCCGAAGCCGGCGCCGACGTGGTGCCAAGCTCGCGCCGTGCCGACCAGGTAGAGAAAGTGGCAGGCGAAATCCGCGCGCGCGGCCACCGCACGCTGGCCGTCACCAGTGACGTTCAGAAGCGCGAAACCATTCAGGCGCTGCACGATGCCGTTCTCAAGGAGTTCGGTAAAGTCGACATCCTGGTCAACGCCGCCGGCGTCACCCACAAAGCCGCCACGCTCGATGCCGATGAGGCCGACTGGACCCGCGTGCTCGACATCAACCTGAACGGCACCATGCGCGCCTGCCAGATCTTCGGCGCAACCATGGTCCGCGCCGGTTACGGCCGCATCGTCAACATCGCCTCGCTCACCACCTATCTCGGCTTTTATCGCGTGGCTGCCTACTGCGCCAGCAAGGCCGCAGTCGGCTCGTTCACCAAAGTGCTGGCCATTGAACTGGCCCAGACCGGCGTCAACGTCAACGCCATCGCTCCCGGAGTCTTCCCTACGCCGCTCAACGCCTCGCTCATTCAGGGCACGCCGCGCGGAGAAGAGCTGATTCTCCGCACTCCCATGCGCCGTTTTGGCGAGGCAAAAGAACTGGCCGGCACCGCCGTCTTTCTCGCCTCCGAAGCAGCCTCGTTCATCACCGGCGAAATTGTCGCCGTCGATGGCGGCTTCCTCGCCAGCGGCGTCAACCAGTAGCAAAGCCGGAGCGCACCCAGCCATGAAAATCACCGCGGCATCCGTCAACGTCACCTCGCCGGGGCGCAACTTCGTCACCCTCAAAATTGAGACCGACGAGGGCATCTATGGCCTGGGCGACGGCACTCTTAACGGCCGCGAGATGGCCGTGGTTGCCTATCTCACCGAGCACCTCATCCCGTGCCTCATCGGCCGCGATCCCTTCAACATCGAGGACGTCTGGCAGTACCTCTATCGCGGCGCGTACTGGCGGCGCGGTCCCGTCACTATGACAGCCATCGCCGCCGTCGACATCGCTCTCTGGGATATCAAGGGCAAGGCGCTCAACACGCCGGTCTACAACCTGCTCGGCGGCAAAAGCCGCGACGGACTGCTGGTCTACGCCCACGCCAACGGTAAGGATCTCGACGCAGTGCTCGACGACGTGGCCCACCACATCCAGCTTGGTTACAAAGCCATTCGCGTGCAAAGCGGTATTCCCGGCCTGGCCAGCACCTACGGCGTGGCCAAAGGCGGTGCGGGCTACGAGCCCGCCGTGCGCGGCCTGCCCGAAGAGCACGCCTGGGCCACCGAGCCCTACCTGCGCTATGTGCCGCAGCTTTTTGCCCGCGTGCGCCAGCAATTCGGCGAAGAACTCCACCTGCTGCACGACTGCCACCACCGCCTCACACCCATTGAAGCCGCCCGCTTGGGCAGGGAATTGGAGCCTTTTCATCTCTTCTGGATGGAAGACCCTACACCCGCGGAGTTGCAGGAAGGCTTTAAGGTTATCCGCGACCACACCACCACCCCCATTGCCGTCGGCGAGGTCTTCAACTCGCTCTGGGACGCGCACGACCTCATCCGCAATCAGTGGATCGATTACATCCGCATCACCGCAGTCCACGGCGGCGGCATCACCGCCCTCAAAAAGCTGGCCGACTTTGCCGCGCTCTATCACGTGCGCACCGGCTGTCACGGTGCCACCGACCTCTCGCCCGTCGCCATGGCCGCGGCGCTGCACGTCGGCACCGCCATCCACAACTTCGGCATTCAGGAACACATGCCCCACTCGCCGGAGACCGACCAGGTCTTTCCGCACAGTTATCGCTTCGAGCGCGGCTTCATCTTCCCCGGCGACGCTCCGGGCCTCGGCGTCGATCTCGACGAGCAGTTGGCCGCACGCTATCCCTACCAGCGCGCCTACCTGCCCATCAACCGCAAACTCGATGGCACACTCACCGACTGGTAGACCCGCAAAAGGACACGACGCATGACACAGCAGCGCAAACTGCGCATGGGAATGGTGGGTGGAGGCCCCGGTGCCTTCATCGGCCCGGTGCACCGCATGGCCGCCGAGTTGGACGGGCAGATCGAACTCGTTGCCGGCGCGTTCTCGCAGTCGCCGGAGAAGTCGCGCGCCGCAGCCGCCGCCTACAAAATCGACCCCGCACGCGCCTACGCCGACTACCAGCAAATGATTGCCGCCGAAACCGCGCGCCCCGACGGCATCGACTTCGTCGCCATCGTCACGCCGAACCATTTGCACCTGCCCGTCACCCAGGCCGCCATGGCCGCCGGTCTGCCCGTGATGAGTGACAAGCCGGCAACGGCGACCTATGAAGAAGTGCTGGCATTGCAAGCACTGCAAGCAACCGCAGCACTGCCTTACGCACTCACTCATACCTACGCCGGTTACGCCCTGGTCCGCGAAGCCCGCGCCCTCTGCGCCAGCGGCCGCCTGGGCACAATCCGCAAATTCGCCGTCGAATATCTCCAGGGCTGGCTCAGCCGCCCCATCGAAAACTCCGGCCAGAAGCAGGCAGAGTGGCGCTCCGACCCCGCGCGCAATGGCCCGGGCGGCTGCATTGGAGACATCGGCGTCCACGCCCATCATCTGCTGGAATACGTCACCGGCCTGCGCACTGTCAGCATGAACGCCACCCTGCGCTCCGTCGTTCCCGGCCGCCGTCTCGACGACGATTGCAACGCCGTGCTCAACCTCAACAACGGCGCCAGCGGCACGCTGATGGCTTCACAGGTCGCAACCGGCGAGGGCAACGGCCTGCGCCTCCGCATCTACGGCGAAGAAGGTTCGCTCGAATGGCGTCAGGAAGACCCCAACCGTCTCATCGTCAAGAGTCTCGACGGTCCCGAAGAAATCCACCATGCCGCGGCCGGCTATCTCGGCCCCGACGCCCGCGCCGTCACCCGCCTGCCCGGCGGCCACCCCGAGGGATACATCGAAGCCTTCGCCGTGCTCTATCGCGAGTTTGCCGAGTCGCTCTGGCGCTGGAAGGCAGGCGACAAAAATCCGCTGCCGCCCACCCTGCCCGCCATCGAAGCCGCAGTGCGCGGCATGCGCTTCATCGACCGCGCCATTGAAAGCAATCGCACGCGTCAGTGGGTTGAGTTTTGATCATGAAATGGTTTTGAAAGGGCATGGCCTTAGCCATGCCGCAAGCCAAATTTTCCGGAGTGTGCACATGAAAACCATCAAAGGCCCGGGCATCTTTCTGGCGCAATTCGCCGCCGACGAAGCCCCCTTCAACTCGCTCTCCGGCATGGCCAGCTGGGCCTCCGGCCTGGGCTTCGCCGGCGTGCAAATCCCCACCTGGGATGCGCGCCTCATCGACCTGAAGCTGGCCGCGGAAAGCCAGATGTACTGCGACGATCTGCTCGCCGTGCTCAGCCGCGAAGGCCTCGCGCTCACCGAGCTCTCCACGCACCTGCAGGGCCAGCTTGTGGCCAGCAACAAGGCCTATGACGCGCTGCTCGACGGCTTCGCACCTGAGGAACTCGCCAACAACACCCCCGCGCGCCAGCAGTGGGCCGTGCAGCAGCTTCTCTGGTCCGCGCAGGCCAGCCAGCACTTCGGCCTCTCCGCCCACGCCACCTTCTCCGGCGCGCTCGCCTGGCCCTACTTCTACCCGTGGCCGCAACGCCCCGCCGGTCTCATTGACGAAGCCTTTCGCGAACTCGGCAAGCGCTGGCTGCCCATCCTGCAAGCCTTTGACGAGGCCGGCGTCGACCTCTGCTACGAACTGCACCCCGGCGAAGACCTGCACGACGGCGCAACCTTCGAGCGCTTTCTCTCCGTGGTCGAAAACCACCCGCGCGCCAACATCCTCTACGACCCCAGCCACATGGTCCTGCAGCAGCTCGACTATCTCGCCTTCCTCGACCTCTACCACGACCGCGTCCGCGCCTTCCACGTCAAGGATGCCGAGTTCAAACCCACCGGCCGCGCTGGCGTCTACGGCGGCTACCTCGACTGGCTCGACCGACCCGGCCGCTTCCGCTCGCTCGGTGACGGACAGGTCGACTTCCGCTCCATCTTCTCGAAAATGGCGCAGTACGACTTTTCCGGTTGGGCAGTCTTGGAGTGGGAGTGTTGCCTCAAGCATCCGCAGGCCGGCGCAGCCGAGGGCGCACACTTCATCAAGCAGCACATCATCCGCGTCACCGACCGCGCCTTCGACGACTTCGCCGGAGGCTCCACCGACGCCGCCCGCAATCGCAAAATTCTGGGAATCGACTAGCGTCGCCGCGGCGACTTGTGCGTTACCGAAATCAGCTTCCCGGTCACGTTGTACACGCGCCGCTCCACCGGCGACGAAAGCACGATGCTCGTCACCGGCGTGCCGTAGGGAAGCAGCGCCTCAATCAGCGCCTCAAGATCCGCCATGTTCGTGGTCGTCACCTTCAGCAGCAGGTCGTCGCCGCCGGTCAGGTGGTGGCACTCGCGCACCTCTTCCAGCGTGCCGATAAACTCCAGCGCCCGCCGATAAAACTGTCCAGGGCAGCTCATGCGGATGAACGCCATCACTTCCAGCCCCATCGCCTCGCGGTCAATCTCCACCGAGTAGCTGCGAATGATGCCGTTCTCTTCCATCTGGCGCAGGCGCTCGGTCGTCGCCGTGGGCGAGAGGTCAATGCGCCGGCCCAGCTCGGCCACGCTCAGGCGCGCGTTCTCCTGCAGTTCCTTCAAAATCTTCCGGCCGTAGCTGTCAAGAAGTGTGGTGGAATCCATGGCAATCTCAAGTCAGCATAGTGGAAAGCGCTACAGATGCCAAGCCCCGGCGCTGACCTGACCTGTACGCTGCTGCCTCGCTCGCCTACCATTTTCATCATGGACGCACTTTCCCTGAATGGCCAGGCGCTCACCCTGGCTGAGATTGAGCAGGTCGCGCACGCCAGCCGTCGCGTCGTCATCGCCCCCCAGGCCCACCAGCGCATGGCCCAAAGCCGCGCACGCATTGAGTCGATCCTGGCCGAAGGTGCAACCGTCTACGGCGTCAACACCGGCTTCGGCAAACTCTCTGACGTGCGCATCGCGCCGGAAAAGCTCGCCGAGTTGCAAACCAATCTTGTCCGCAGCCACGCAGGCGGCGTGGGTCAGCCGCTCAGCGAGCCTGAGTCGCGCGCCATGCTTCTACTGCGTGCCAACGTGCTCGCCAAAGGCTTCAGCGGCGCGCGTCCCGCCGTCGCACAGCTTCTCGTCGATCTGCTCAACGCCGGCGTCCATCCCGTCATTCCAGAGAAGGGCTCCGTCGGCGCATCCGGCGATCTGGCCCCGCTCGCACATCTCGCACTTGTCGTCATCGGCGAAGGCGAAGCCTTCTATCGCGGCGAACGCATCTCTGGCTGCGAGGCGCTGCATCGCGCCAGCCTTACGCCGCTGCAGCTTCAGGCCAAGGAAGGCCTCGCGTTGCTCAATGGCACCCAGGCCATGACGGCCGTTGGCGGTCTGGCCGTTGCGCGCGGCATCCGCGTCGCCCAACTCGCCGATCTTGCCGGCTCCATGTCGCTTGAAGCTCTCATGGGCACTCCAGTTGCCTTCGACGAGCGCATCCAACTCGCGCGTCCGCACCCCGGCCAATCGGCCTGCGCGGCCCACATGCGCGCGCTCCTTGCCGAGTCGGAGATTCGCGAGTCGCACCTCGAACACGACACCCGCGTGCAGGATGCCTACTGCCTGCGCTGCATTCCGCAGGTCCACGGCGCTGTGCGCGGCGCGCTGGCACACGTTGAAAGCGTCCTCGAAATCGAAGCCGGCTCCGCGACAGATAATCCTCTCGTATTCCCCGCGAATTCCTCCAAAGACCTGCCCCACGCAGAGGTGCTGTCGGGCGGCAACTTCCACGGCGCGCCGCTGGCCTACGCCTTTGACTACGCGGCCATCGTGCTCACCGATCTCTCCAGCATTGGCGAGCGCCGCATCGACCGCCTGCTCAACCCCGACATCAACGAAGGCCTCCCCGCCTTTCTCGCCGCTGACCCCGGCCTCTCTTCAGGATTCATGATGGCGCAAATTGTCTCCGCCGCGCTCATCAACGAGTGCCAGGTCCTCTCCCATCCGTCCTCCACCGGCAGCATCCCTACCGACGGCGGCAAGGAGGACCACGTCTCCATGGGCATGACCGGCGCGCTCAAGCTGCGGCAAATCGTCGAGCACGCCGAGCGCATCGTCGGCATTGAACTGATGTGCGCCGCGCAGGGCCTCGAATACCGCCGCCCGCTCAGCGCCAGCCGCGAAGTCGAAGCCGCCTACGACGTGGTGCGCAGCGTCGTTCCGCGCCTCGACCACGATCGCGTCCTTGCCCCGGAGATAGAAGCCATGGCCGCCGCCGTCCGCAACGGCCTCTTCAACCGCTGGTG
>DASVLI010000026.1:0-4087 GCA_036384955.1 Occallatibacter sp. | reverse complement strand
GAGGGGGCTTGAGCCAGACGTCCGCAGCGGTTTTGCGGCGGTCGGGTTTGACGAGCGCGGTGAAGTGCGGGCCGCGCCAGGCGTTGACGGCTTCGAAGGCAGCCTCGTCGGTCCAGTCGTCGCCGAGATAGGCGGCGGGCGCGTTCTTTGGCGACTCGCGCAGGATGGCGCGAACGGCACCTCCCTTGTCGCGGCCAACGCGCAGCTCAAGGCCAGCTTCGAACTCAAGCAGAGCGAGGCCTGGGAGCTTTGACAATGGTTGAAAGAGCGCGCGCGTGCTGGCTTCAACGGCTTTGGCCTGGCGAGGCGAGAGGCCGCGCCAATGCATGACGGCGGCGTTGGGCTTGTCTTCGTAAAGGCCACCGAGCGCGTCGCGGCTTAGCTGCGCGCGCATGGCGTCGAGCGCTTTGCGGGTAGCGCGCGGAGCCTCTTCGAGCTCGCTGCGCCCGTCGGGATAGAGACGTTTGGCGCCGTGCAGACCCCAGACTTCAACCGGCCGGCCGAGCTGCAACATGGGCTGAATTTCTTCCGGCGGACGGCCAGTAACGATGGCGAGGCGAGTTTTCCCCTGGCTTTGGATGAGCGCGAGGAGTTCACTCACTCCGGCCCACGGGCGCGCCTTGAAACGATCGACGCGGAAACCGGCAAGGGTGCCGTCGTAGTCGAGCATGAGGACGCATTGCGGGGCGGCGGCAACGGCGCGCAGGAATGCGCTGAGGCGCGCCGCCCTGGAGAGCTTGAGTTGGTCGCTCATGAAGCCAGTTTACGTCCTGACTTTTGCGGAGCGATTGCCACTGCCGGACCAGCAGCGCCCGGAGTGGGGGCTTTTTCAATGCGCACTTCGCGCAGATCGCCCATGACGCGCGCGGCCCAGCGGTAGATGTTGTACTCCATAACCTGGCGGCGCATTTGCCACATGCGACGGCGGCGCTCCTCGCGATTCATTTCAAGGCCGGTCTGGATGGCGGCGGCAACGCCTACCGTGTCGTAAGGATTGACGAGCAGCGCATCGCGGAGTTCGACGGCGGCACCGGTGAATTTGCTAAGCACCAGCACGCCGTCCTCGTCGTCGCGGGCGGCAACAAACTCCTTTGCGACAAGGTTCATGCCGTCGTGCAGAGAGGTGACGAGGCCGACGTCGGAGGCGCGATACCAGCGATTGACCTCCTCGTGGTTACACTGCCGCTCGATGAGAACGATAGGCCGCCAGTGCGCGGTTTGGAAGCGCTGGTTGATGCGCTCGACGGCTTCCTCCACGCGCTGGCGCAACGCCGCGTAGCTTGGAATGCGGGTACGGCTGGGCGCGGCGATTTGCACCATGGTGAGATGTTCGCGGTAGCGCGGATTCTTGTCGAGCAGTTCCTCGATGGCAAGCAGGCGCTCGACGATGCCCTTGGTGTAATCGAGCCGGTCGACACCGAGAACGACCATGTCGGCGCGAACGCCGAATTCCTTCAGCAGATCGTTGCGCAGCGTATTGCGGTCCTCGTAGCTGAGGCTGGCGGGCGAGCCGGGAGCCGGCGTGCCGTCGAAGGCCACGCTGATGGGATAGGGGCGCACGAGACTGACGTGACCGCGTCGACGCACGGTGGTGTGCTCGCGATCGGTGCGCGCCTCAAGAGCGCGATCGACGGTAGCGAGAAAGTTGCTGCAGAACATGGGGACGTGGAAGCCGATAAGGTCGGCGCCGAGCAAGCCGTCTAGCAGTTCGCTTTGCCACGGGCAGATGCCGAAGGCCTCTGGATTGGGCCAGGGAATGTGCCAGAAGATGGCGACGCGTGCGTCCGGTCGCGCTTCTTTAACCATGCGCGGCAATAGGGCGAAATGATAATCCTGCACGAAGACGATGGGATCTTCGCAGCCTTTCATCTCTTCGATGAGAGCCTGCGCAAAACGCTCGTTGACGCTTTTGTAGCACTCCCAATCGCTGGCGCGGAAGATGGGGCGCGTATGGGCGATGTGGCAGAGCGGCCAGAGACCCTCGTTGGAGAAGCCTTCGTAGTAGTTGGCTTCCTCCTCGGCGGAGAGCCACACGCGGCGCAGGGTGTAGCGCGGGTCGTCGGGTGGAACGCGGATGTGGTCATGCTCGTCGACCGTGGCGGCGTCGGCGTTACCGCTGCCGCTGGCCACCCACACACCGTCGCAGGCGCGGAGAATCGGTTCAATGGCGGTGACGAGGCCGCTGGGCGGAACGTGGCAGACGATCTCGCGACCCTGGCGAACGTGAATGTAGGGCTCGCGATTGGAGACGACGAAGATGCGGCTGGAACCGGACTTCTCGCGCATGTGAACGGCGAGGCGCTCGGCGGTCCACAGACTTTCCCCGGCATCGCGCAGGCGTGCTTCGGCCTCGGCCGAGGCGCGTGCGGCCATCAGGCTTTCGGCCATGGATTCGACTTCGCGCGCGAGCGGCCTGAAGAGGCTTAGTTCACGGGCGCTTTTGCCGAGCAGTTCCTCGTGCTGGCCGGTGCGCAGATTGCGAATACGCTCGGTGACGCGCAGGATGGGCTGCAACAGCAGCCAGCGCACCATGACGAATGTGACCAGGGTGATGACGACCACCATGGCAAGAGTGCGCAGAAAGCTGCGCTGCCAGACGCCGCTGGCCTGGGTGCGGATGTAACCCGCGTCGGTGACGATGGCGAGCGCACCCTGCAACTGGTCGCCGTTATGAAGTGGAACGACATCCTGCAGCCACTGAGTTTCGCCTACATGATCGAAGGCGGCGATATTGGCGCCGCGATGAAGGGCCTTCTCAACAGGCGCGTGCGCGAGCGCCTTCAATACGACAGAAGGGCCCGAGGAGGCGATCAGCTGGCCCTGCTCGTCGTAGAGAGCAAGCGCCATGACGCCGGTGCGCGCACGGGTGCGATTTACCATATCCTCAAGCGGCGCCGAATAACCATTCGCGAGTTTTTGTTCAAAGTCGGGCTGGAGACTTGCGCTGAGCCATGCCGTACGTTTTTCCAGATCGGCGCGAAGAAAGTGCTTGTGCGCCAGGACCTCAAAATAGGTGGAACCCACTGAAACAAGGGTCACGCACGCCACAAGCGCAAGAATGAGCCGCAGGCGAAAGAAGTGCATACTACCCCCTTGATTTTGCTTAATTTTTTGCTTCTCTTTCTTTTTAGATGCGGGTTTGAGCGGCTGGCGTTGTGTGGAAGTGTCAGGGATGTGGATTGACATTGCGTTTTCAGTCACATAGCGGTGCGGATTGGGAACGGTTGAGCGCGCGCGGCGGGCTCCGGTGCGCTATTCTGTCGGGGAGAGCCGCATCCTCACATTCCACGCGCGGCGGGGCACACACATGGCGATTCGCAGCTTTAATCAAACCGCCAAAGGCATTGTCCTGACCCTGCAGGACTACTCTCTCTTTGCCTATCGCGCATTCATGAACCTGTTTCGTCCGCCAATCTACTGGACCGACTTTCTGATCCAGTCGGACATTATCGGATTTGGTTCGCTGTCGATTGTGGTGCTGTCGGGACTTTCGACAGGCGGCGTGCTTGCGCTGCAGTCGGCGGCTACGCTGGCGAATTTTGGCGCGACGGCGGTGACCGGGCAGTTTGTCTCGCTGACCATGATTCGCGAGCTGGGCCCGGTGTTGACAGGCGTGATGGTGTCGGGGCGCAACGCATCGTCGATGGCCAGCGAGCTGGGTTCGATGGTGGTGACCGAGCAGATTGACGCGATGCGCGCGCTGGGCGTGGACCCGCTACGCAAGCTGGTGACGCCGCGCATTTTTGCGTCGATTGCGATGCTGTTCTTTTTGACCATTGTGGCAGATGCCTTTGGCATTCTTGGCGGCGGCCTGGTGACGGTGCTGATGAATCACCAGAACGGCACCCAGTATTTGAATATGGCGTGGGAGCACATTCGCTTCCCGGATATTGTGCAGGGCCTGGTGAAGCCGCTATTCTTCGGCTACATTCTTGGATCGATTGGGTGCTTTTACGGGCTGCGCACCACGGGCGGCACCGAGGGCGTGGGCCGCTCGACGATTAAGGCGGTGGTCAACTCCTCGGTACTGATCATCTTTGTGGACTTCCTGATCAGCAACCTGATTCTTGAGCTATTTGCCGGATGG
>DASVLI010000025.1:0-15305 GCA_036384955.1 Occallatibacter sp. | reverse complement strand
AAACTTCGAAACACTCAACCCCTACGGCGATCTGAATATCCCGATCAACGCGAGAATGGCGGCGCGTCTCACTGGCGAGTATCAGAGAAATGACAGCTGGGTGGATGTCGTAAGTGGAGACCGCTGGTCATTGCAGCCAGCCATGTCATTCCAGCTAGGACCGAAGACAGACCTCTTTGTTCAGGGACGGTTCAACCATCGCGACCAATTGGAGTATTCAGGCATTCCAGCGGAGCTGGCATTGGCAGGACAGGTCGATCGCAACGCGTTTGCAGGTGCGCCTGTTGGACAGCCGCATACGAGGCTCGACAGTCGCATGGCTACAGTGGATCTCAACCATACCTTCACCGACTGGCTACGGTGGAATACGAGTGCGCGCTACTACTTCAGCCAGGCGAACGAGCACGGCAGCTTCATTCTTCCGGGGCTCAATCCACCCGATCCAGTTCCCCCTGTCTACCAGATTTTCACGCTGGATATGCCTTCAAATCCGGTCAGAGAAGGCACCGTCGATACGAATTTGATCGCGGACCTTCGCGGTCTGGGCGGAAAGCATGAGCTGCTGGCTGGCGTGAGCTTTGACCACACCAACTTCTATTCAGCGATGGGCTTCTCCGGGATTCCAGTAGGCGAAGAGGACCTCGCACACCCTACGTATAACCTGTCATTCGGACCCCAGACGCCTGCAAGTCTTTTTCAGACCGACCGCTATCAAACCACCGCGGTCTATGGACAGGACCAGGCCACCTACTGGCGGCTCAGCCTGACCGGCTCGGTTCGTTACACGAAGCTCAACTTCCGTGAGCGGGAGCAGGCAACCGACAAGACATACAACCATGCATCGGGCCGCATTGGCGGAACATTTAAAGTGGCAAATGGTGCAGCCCTGTACGCGGCCTATGCCACTGCCTTTCGTGGCGCATTTGGACTTGTTGTCCAGCAGGCTCCGAAGCCGGAGACCTCGCAGAATGTTGAAGGCGGTTTGAAGCTGGCACTTTCCAGGGCGCACCTTGCGGGCACCATTGCTATCTTCAACCAGACCCGAGACAACGTGGCCACCCCAGACCCGAACAACTTCCTATATTCAATTCAGTCCGGACAACAGCGTGCTCGCGGCGCGGAAGCCGATCTCACATGGGAGCCTGTTCACGCATTTTCGCTGCTGGCAAACTATGCCTATGTGCAGGCCACAGTCACGAAAGATAACTCAATTCCTGTCGGCGATTTCTTGCAGCGTGTGCCGCGCAACAGCGGGCGTATTGCCGGGCGTTACAGAATTCAGAATGGCTCAGCGAAAGGACTGTCTTTCGGGGCGGGTATCACCGGGTTCAGCTCACGCCAGGACACGCTGCCAAACACCGTTTCAACGCCGGGTTATGCCGCACTTGACGCGCAGGCAGCCTACGACTTCGGACGCCGCTACACAATCGAGGGATCAGCGGTGAATCTGACAGATCGTCGCACCTACGATCCCTACGAGTATTTCGGATTCCCAGTCGTCATGCCGAACCAGCCGCTTTCTGCTTACTTGACTTTGAAGATCCATTTCAGCAAGGAGTGACGGTGTGTTGAATTTAACCGACGCAAGGCATCGATGACATCCGAAGCATCATCTTCGACACATAAACCGCTCGCAGCAAACCAATTGCAGAGGTCATCTCAATGAATCGCAGAGAACTCCTTAAGCGTTCCGCAGCCCTCGGCTTGACCGCCGTCGGCTCGTTAGCTCTCACTGGCGCGGCCACCGCGACATCCGAGGCCGCTGAACAAAGCGCGGCACCCAATCCCCTTACCCCTCCGAGCAACGCTTCCATTCCGGTCGCTTTCCTTATCTCAGAAGGCGCCGTCGTTATTGATTTTTGCGGCCCATGGGAAGTTTTCGAAAGAGTCAACATTCCCGGCCGCAGATACGATGCCTTCAGTCTCTACACTGTGGCGGAGACTGCGGCTCCCATTACTGCGGGCGGCGGATTGAAGATCACGCCTAACTACACCGTTGCCAATGCCCCTGAACCCAAGGTGATCGTTATCCCAGCACAGAGTCCTGCCAGTGAAGCCACCAAGGCCTGGATTCGCAACGCGACCAGAAGCACCGATGTTACGATGTCCGTTTGCACAGGCGCCTTTGTGCTTGCGAGCACCGGGTTGCTTTCCGGCAAGGCTGCTACCACACATCACGGCGCGTATGTCGACCTTGCGATGCAGTATCCGGATATTCATGTTCAGCGTGGAGCCCGCTTTGTTGAAACGGGCAACTTAGCGACCGCCGGGGGCCTCACTTCTGGAATGGACCTCGCCTTGCGGGTGGTCGAGCGGTACTTTGGCCGGGATGTAGCAAGCCAGACTGCCTCTCTGCTTGAATATCAGGGCCACGGCTGGCTGCACCCGTCTTCCAACGCCGAGTTTGCCGGACGCATCAGGCAGACGGCGAATCATCCTGTCTGCGCCATCTGCGGCATGGAGATCGATCGATCTCTGTCCTCGACTTACAAGGGAAAGACCTACTATTTCTGCGTGAAAGAGCACAAACAAATCTTCGATGCTTCACCAGAAAAGTTTGCTGCCGAATGAAGATTCTCCGCAGGGGGGCAGGCAATAGTGCGGCCTGCCCATTCTCCCGGTGAAAACGGAGTACTGCCATTGCATCGATTTCGCACATGTTGAAAATAAGCTTACCCTGGAGGGTTGTAATGAGACGCAGATTGCCTGACGTATTCGTGTCGTTCGCGATGCGCTTATTTCCGCTGGTTCTCCTCGGTCAGGATGCCACTCTTCGTGGCGTTGTGACGGATTCCACAGGCACAGTCCTGACGAATTCCACCGTGATTTTGCTGGATCGCGGAGCAGTCAGGGTTGCGACTACTGCCACTCGAAACGATGGCTCGTTTGCCTTCCGGACCGTGGCTCCAGGCGAATGAATTTGCTTCAGCGCAGGTAGAGTTGCTTCTGAAGTTCAGTGTCATCAATAAATTGCAATATACCAACGGACTTGCGCAATTTTCCATTCTCAAGTGCCATCACACACTCGACAGTTTGGGCAAGAAACTCGAGATCGTGGCTGGCAATGAGTGTCGTGGCTGGTAGCGACTGAAGCAACGCAGCCAGTTCCCTCCTTGCTCGACCGTCAAGTTCGGCGGTAGGTTCATCGAGGATGAGCAAATCAGGCGAGCACACCAGCTCAGCCGCGATTGCAGCGCGTTTTCGTTGGCCGAGGCTGAGTTGCCGCGCGGACTTGTTACTCAGGCTGGCGAGCCCGGCCTGTTGAAGAGCTGGATCCGCTCTCGCGACTGCCTCTTCGCGAGCGATGCCGCGGTTGAACAGCGGCAGCGTCAGATCTTCCAGTAGTGTCGGCATAAAGAGCTGGTCCTCTGGGTTTTGAAAAACTACACCGACGCGATGCGAGGATTCCGCATTCCGCTTCTGTCCGAAAAGTCGCACCGTTCCACGGTGATGGAGGAGTCCGAGCGCACACCAGAGCAGTGTGCTTTTCCCGGCTCCGTTTCCACCAACGAGCCCGACCATCTCGCCTTGATCGATTCGCAGTGAAATATCGGACAGAACATCCGTCTTCCCGTCGAAGGAGAACGACACGTTGTCGAGTTCCAGCACTGGGCTCATTCCGCCAGACCCCGTAGAAGCTGCGCGGCATAGAACCGTTCAGCGCGGAGAAGACAGCGTCGAAAGAATGAACCGAGGCTATAGGCGAGCGCACGAATCCCACAACTCCTGAAAGGATGCGGGACCGCGAGGCGATAGGCCGTGAGCGAGCGCATGGCTTCGTCCCGCAAGATGAGCGTGAAGTGCCGGATGAAGAGCAAGAAGAGTACGGGTGGGAAGGACCGGCTTCGTGGTGGAACTGATCGAACGATGGCTACCCACGGCATGATCCTCAAGGCCGGAGCAATCGCCAAATAGCTCACGAGCGCTTTGAGCGGCAGCGCAGAAACAGTGCGATGGTCGATCCATTCCAGGAAGGCAAGAACCGCACAAAAGAGAAGGATGGGGAAAAGCCAGTGAATCGTCCGCCGCAAGGCAACTTCGATGCTGGCGGCACATGTCGCAGCGACTGCCAGCACAACGACATTTCCATGAACCACCAAAACGACCAGCCCACAGAGGATGAGGATTGAAAGCGTAGAGCGCGCAACTGTCATTTCGTTCTCTCCGCCCGCACGAAATACCAGCCCTGCTGCTCCTCGGCCACTACGTTGATCCCTCCCAGGCCTGAGAGTATGTTGCCAAGCTCCCTCGCCGGAGGTAGATGATCGTGTACCATTGGGCTGTGGAGATTTCCGTGGAACTGGTTGAGCTCACTGCTGTTCATCAAGTGGCCGACAGCGAACATACCACCACGGGCAAGCACCCGGAAGAGATCGCGGAACGCAATCTCGCCGCTACCTAGGTGAGGCGCCGCATTGAAACAAAGCACTACATCTATCGACTCGTCCGGCAGGGGCAGGTTCGTGGCGTTGGCTGCCAAGCGTGCTAGACGCGGGTCGGTGTGTTTCGTTCGATTCACCGCCAGCATCTCTTCTGCAAAATCGAGTTCTACGATCAACTGTGCGTTTGGATATTCCGTCAGAAGATGCGGCACGAGAACGCCGGTTCCGCAGCCGACATCGAGAATGGTCTTCGCGCCCTTCAGATAAGCGCTTTGCACGAAGTGCCGAATACCGGACTTTATCTCTGGGCTGTCCTGCTGCATGTCGTCCCAGGACGGAGCAATTTGGTTGAAAAACGCTTGCTTCTCTTCAGTCATCCTCATGGAATAGCAAACTCCTCCGTTGCTGGAGACCTCTCAAGATAATCGGAATCAAGATTATCTGTAAGGCTACTCCCGGCAACCCCTCCACGAGTGTGGCGGCTGCGGTGATGGTACGAGGTAAATGGAAGGCCACTGCCAGAGACCACATCAGCAGGAAGCCGGTCACGCGGCTCAGAACGACTGCAACGACAAGTGCTGGCCAGATACGTCGATTGGTTGCGCGATACAGGATCGACGCTACGCCCGCCAGCACTATTCCCTCGCCGGACATGACCAGCGCGATCGGTGGATAGACGGGCGGCATGCCCGTCAACGCCGCCGAGATCCATGGGGCGATCAATGCCGACAGTATGGCCCACGGCCATGTGGACAAGAATCCATTCAGCAGCAGGGGCAGGAGCATTGGCAGGAACTTGTTGCCCAACCCAACTGCATGAAAAGCGATAGGCAGTACGATCGCCAGCGCCGTCATCATGGCGCTGACGATCATCGAACGCAGTGTCTTGCGTGTCATCTTCATAGCGCTAGAAGTGCAACACGAATCCGCCCGCTCCGTTGATGCCAGGCATGGGATAGCCAGTCAAGACCTGATAGCGATGGTCAAAGAGATTATCGACTGTACCGAAGAAGTTGAGGTTGCGCCTGATGGGCACGCTGAGTTTCATGCTGGCTTCGGTATAGCCGCCAAGTTGCGCAGAGTGTGCCGTGGTCGTGTAGCGTTTGCCCACGGCCTGCACGCCCACATGCAAGAAAGCGCGTTTCAGATCGGCATCGACGGCGAGATTGGCCTTGTTCCCCGGCACAAGAGCCGCAAGATTGGTCGAACGGAGGTAAGCATAGCCACCAGTTGCACTCAGCCGACGATGAATTGCCCAACGCAGATTTGTTTCGACACCCTTGTTGATGGCCTTTCCGGCATTCAGCAACTGCATGTTGGGATAGCTGCCGAGCGTAACAATCTGGTTGCTGAGGTTAGCGTAGTAGAACGTCGTCCATGCGGCCATCTTGCTCGTTAGTCGAGCCTGTGCTGTGGCTTGATAGTTCCATTCGTGTACTGGTTGAAGATTTGGATTCGGCGCCGGAAAAAGGTAAAGCTCACGCATCGTCGGATTACGGAATCCGCGGCTGATTGCGCCCGAGAGTGTAATGCGGTCAGTCGTATGCCAGAGTCCGCCGAACTCGGGAACGGCAATGTTGCCGAACTGGCTGTTGGCTTGGAAGCGCACTCCCGCATTGAAAACCGACTTCACCGTGGGTGCCCAGTGCGCCCGCACAAATCCTGCGTCATCGTTTATCTGGTGTTCGCCGCCGTAGTTTGTACCACCCTGCTGCCGCGCCAGACCGCCATAGTTGACGAGATCGGCGCCGAAGTCGATAGCGAGTGTCTTCGGCAAGGACCAGGTCTGAAAGATGCGCCCTCCGGTAATGCGATCCGTCGAGCGGAATGTATCGTTCAATCCGATGAAATTGCGCCCCCATGTGGAATAGAAACGCGTGTACCCAGAGAGAACTGGGGTAGAGTTGGCAAGATCTGCGCTGAATCCGCCACGGCCCACCGTCGCGTATGTCCGCTTGGAAGCGCTGCTACCGAGAGTACCTGGGTCCTGAACATAGAAATGCCCGTAGTTTCCGTCTAGCTTTGCAGTCCAGATCGAAGACAGTCTGTAGCTCGCCCCGACCGAACCATCCTGTGAACGGTAGGCTGAATACTGCCGGTCGCCATCCGTATGGTTGATACCCGACGAAAAAGTGTAGGTTCCGCGGCCGTGTTGAAGGCCCGCGAACAGGCGATGCTGTCCTGTCATGAAGGAGCCAAGCGATGAGGTTAGTTCGAATTCCGCGCCTTCATGCGGCTCACGAGGCTGCACCTCTATAGCGCCGCCCATGGCGTTGCTGCCATAGAGAACGGAAGCCGGTCCTTCTATGACGCGGATGCTGCCGGTGTTTGACAGGCTGTAGAAGTCGGGCAGCGTATGCCCCATCTCGCCCTGAAAATCCGGCCGTCCGTCGATGACCATCAGAACGTCCGTGTTAGGTGAACCTCCGACTCCACGAATGCTCATCTGTCCGGTGCCGTTGGTCGAAATGCCATACCCCATCACACCACGCCGCGTTACGAAGATTGCTGGCGACAGGTCTTCCACCGCATCCATAACTGTTCGCGCTGTGGTGCGGCTGATGCTCGACGAGGTCGCGGTCGGCTCATTGGGAGCCGTATCGGCAGTGACAGTGACATTGATCGTGGTCTCGACGGAGGCCGGTGCAAGACGGATCGCGATCTCCTGGCCGCAGGAGCCTACCGACGCGACGCGCGTCTCGAACCCGAGCGCGCGAACCTGGACCTGCGAACCTGCTGAACAAGGGACTGCAACGAGACCGTTCGCATCGGCGGTGAGCGGGATTCCGGCTTGGCGCCTATCGCTGGATTGGATTACAGGACCTGGCCTGATTCTCTGCTGGCCAAGTTGACTGACTGGCTATGCCGCAGTTCCATGGAAGGGCAATACCTTGCCGCCGCGCAGGGTCCGTTCCAGAAAATCCGCCCAGTCCTGCATCATCTTGGCGCGTGGCTCTAGATAGAGGGCATGGTTGTATGCGGCGCTGACGGCATTTCGTGGAGCGTGAGCGAGCTGCAACTCGATATGGTCATGCGCGTATCCCTGCTCATGCAAGATGGTTGACGCGAGACCTCGGAATCCGTGGCCGGTCATCCGGCCCTTGTAACCCATCCGCTCCAGCGCCTTCAAGATCGTCATGTTTGACATGGTCTTTTTCCGGTCTTGCTCACCGGGGAAAAGCAGTTCTTCGGAACCGGATAGGTCGCTCAAAAGCTCAAGAACCTCCACCGTCTGCCGGGAAAGGGCGACAATGTGCGCCGTCTTCATCTTCATCCGCTCTGCCGGAATCATCCAGCGATTCGCCTCCAAGTCAAACTCATCCCATCGGGCGCAAATCAGTTCGCTGGTCCGGACAAAAGTCAGTGCCATCATTTTCATTGCTAGCCGGGTCAAATGTGTTCCCTGATACAGTTCGATTGACCGCAGAAGAGCGGGCAACTCTTTGGCGTCGATGCGGGCCATGTTCTTTTTGCGAGTAGGCTTGAGAATGTCCAACGGACGAATTTCGGATGCCGGGTTCCGTTTGCTGTAGCCGTGCGCGACGGCGTAGCGCAGTACCATGCCGACAATCTGGAGAATCCGTTTGGCCATGTCGGAGGCTCCTCGGGTTTCAATTCCCTTGGCCAGCTCGACCAGCTCAGTCGGCTCAATATCGGCGATGGGGCGCGACCCAAGAACGGGGTAAACGTTCGCCCGGAGCCGGTTCCGGGTGGTCGCCGCGTGACGGGCGCTCTTGTTCCCCCGCCAGTGTCCCAACCATTGCTCAGCAATCTTCTCGAAGGTGTATTCCGTGGCGACTATGACAGCGGTCTTTTCGGCCTTGCGCTCGGCCATCGGATCGATGCCTTTGGCCAGTTGCTTCCTAGCCGCATCTCGGCGTTCGCGGGCGTCGGCGAGCGTGATTTCGGGGTAGCGGCCTAGCGCCATCAGCTTCTCTGCGCCTTCGAAGCGGTACTTCCAGCGCCAGAGCTTGCCGCCTGACGGAGTGACCATCAGGTGAAGGCCGCCGCCGTCTGACAGTTTGTAGGGCTTGTCTCCGGGCTTGGAGCGCCGGATTTCGGTATCAGTGAGCGCCATCGGGAATCCCTCCCAAATACCCGAAAGTGGAAATACCCCCACATCCGGAAAATCTACCCCCATCTATACCCCCACGGGAGCATGGCTTCCACGATACGCCTCTGGACGTAAAAACACAAAAACCGCTGATTTATCAGCGGTTTATCGTTCCTTCTTGGATGCCTTCGGATGCCTCTGAATCTAATCTTGGTGGGCGCTGCAGGATTCGAACCTGCGACTTCCACCGTGTGAAGGTGGCACTCTACCGCTGAGTTAAGCGCCCTTGCGCGGACCGCAAGAGGGTAGCCCGTAGGGTAGAGTAACACCAGCAGGGCCGATGGGCCAACCCCTGGGCAAAAGCCAGGGCAGGCCCCGGCTGGACGAATTCTATGTGGCAAAGAACCCGATGGATGCGCGCGTGGAGCCGGAGGCTGGAGCAACTGCGTCCGGCGGCCTGGCTGGGGCCTGTCGGGTGGCTGCAAGTGCCGTTTTTTGAGCCGGTTTTTGCCATGGCGCAGGGGGCGCCGGGTGGCCAGGGGACGCATGGGGAGAAACGCCGGGCCGGTGGCCGGGCGGAGGACCGTGCAATGGCCGAGGATTCGGCAGTGGAAACGCAACCTTCCGGCAGCGACGGGGTTGTTGAAGATATGGCAACCCTGGTCCTGGACAACACGGCACTAGGGGTGGCTGGAAGGCCGGGTCAGGCGGCCCAGCTGGACCCCGACAGCGATGCGGCAATCATGCTGCGCGTGGCTGCCGGCGACGAAGCCGGGTTCAATTTCCTGGTGCAGAAGCACCACCGGGCCATGATGCATTTCCTGTTCCGGATGGTCCACAACCAGGCGGTTGCCGAGGAGCTGGTGCAGGAGGTATTTCTGCGCGTTTACCGGTCGCGGGAGAGCTACCGGGCCGAAGCCAAATTCACCACCTGGCTTTACCGGATTGCGACCAACCTGGCGGTGAATCACGCACGCGACACACGGCACGAGCGCTCAGCGCAGACGGTGTATCTGGACGCGACGGACCCGGAGACGGGCACCACACCGGATGTGGCCGACGACGAGCCGAATGTGGAGCAGAATCTGCTGCGCGACGAGCGCATGGCGGCCATCAAGACTCACGTGATGACGCTGCCGGAGCGGCAACGGATGGCAGTGTTGATGCACAAGTATCAAGGGCTGGATTACAAACAGATCGGGGACGTGCTGAAGCTGAGCGAGTCGGCAACGAAATCGCTCCTCTTCAGGGCCTACCAGACACTACGCGAACGATTGAAGGACTTTGTGTAAGCAGGACGAGCTGGATTGCACCGGCAGAGAGTGGGTGGCAGTATGGAGAAAACGATGAAAACGTGCGCAGGGATGGAGAGCCAGCTGGCAGAGATGCTGCTGGACGAACAGAATGCGCCGGCCAAGGTTCGGACTCATGTTACGGGCTGCAGCGATTGCCAGCGCGAGCTGGAGACGCTGCGGGCAACCATGGCGCTGATGGATAGCTGGACGGCGCCTGAACCCAATCCCTACTTCATGACAAGGTTCGAAGCACGGCTGGAGGCCGAACAGCAGGCGCCGCCGGCCGGCTGGCTGGCGCGTTTGCGCGACCGCTGGACCTACGGCTCGCACTTGCATGCGCGGCCCGTGGCAGCCATGGCGCTAACCGTGCTGATGCTGCTGGGCGGCGGAACCTACCTGGGCGTGACCAACTGGGAGCAGCCCAAGCAGGCATCGCACGAGGCGGCCGTGGTGAACGATTTGCAGACGCTGGACAACAACGCACAGTTGCTGGACCAGTTGGAGCAGATCTCCGACACGGACAACGACAGCGTGGTGAATTAGCGCAACCGGGCGAGCGGCAGGCAAGGCCATCATGATTGGGGCAGCGACAAGACGGACGGCGATGAAGGCAGCGTGCACAGCGCTGGCAGCCGTTCTTTGCGCGCTCGCGGTAGCAGCCCAGGCGCAGCGCCCGCGGCCCTCGCAGCCGCGCGGCGGCGGCGACCGGCCGCACGCTCGCGAGAGCGCGCCGCGCAACTCTGACCGCTCCGCGCAGCGCGAGCAACGCCGCGACAACCGCCCGCAGAACCGCGAGGGCTTTCAGCAGCAGAATCGCAACACACCGCCACCGCAAAATCGCGGCAATGTGCCGCAGCAGAATCGTGGAAACTGGCAGCAGCCCAACGGCGGTGCGCAGCCGCAGCAGCCACGCAACAGCTTCCAGCCGAATCGCGGCCCTGTGAACCGCGCCGAGCAGCCTTACCGCATGCCGGAAAACTCAGGAGCGCCGCAGCAGCCGGTGCGCCGCGCCTACCCCGGCGTGGGCCCGGCGGAGACGCGCCCGATGGGCCGTATTCCCAGCCCGCAGGTGTATGCGCCCAGCGGCCACCTTGGCGCGTGGCTCAATGAGCATCGTGGCGTGCCGGTGCAGGAGCAGGAGCGCATGCTGCGCAGCGATCCCAGCTTCAACCGCTTGCCGCAAAGCGACCAGCAGCGGCTGGTGCGGCAGTTGAACCGCATGGACCAGATGCCCGAGGCCCAGCGCGATCGCCGCCTGGCGCGCGCCGAGGCTTTGGAGCGGCTGAGCCCGCAGGACCGTGCACAGGTAAGCCGCTCGGCGCGGACGTGGGCGACTTTGCCCTCTGACCGGCAGACGGCTATGCGCGGCGCCTTCCGCGATTTGCGCGGCGTGCCGCCCGACCAGCGCGAGACGGTGCTGAACTCGAACCGCTACAGAAATGCGTTCAGCCCCGAGGAGCGCGGCGTCCTCTCTGACATGCTGCGCGTGGAGCCGTACGAGCCGCAGTAAAGCAGCTGACAGCTATCAGCTATCAGCCGAAAAATCACTCCAGCACCACCGGCGCCTTCAGGCGGATGTCGCGGGACGATGCGCCTATCTGAATTTCGAAGCTGCCGGGGTCGGCCTGCCACTGCTTTGTCTCCGGGCTCCAGTACTGGAAGGCGCGTTGGTCGAGCGTGAAGCTGACAGTCTTCTTTTCGCCGGGCTTCAACTCCACGCGCGCAAAACTCTTTAACTCATGCACGGGGCGGTCGATTTTGGCGTGGCCGTCGTGCACGTAGAGCTGCACCACTTCCGCGCCGGCGCGCTTGCCGGTGTTGCGCACCTCAACGCTGACTTGGACGGGCTGGCCGGCCTTCACGAGCGGCGTCGCCTTCAGGCCGCTGTAGGCAAACGTGGTGTAGCTGAGGCCGAAGCCGAAGGAAAATTCCGGCTCCACGTTTTTGGTATCGAAGTAGCGATAGCCGACGTAGATGCCTTCTGCGTAGTGCACGGTCAAATCCTTGCCGGGGTAGTTCGATGCGGCAGGCGAGTCCGCGAACTTTTTGGGCAGCGTAACCGGCAGCTTGCCGGAAGGGTTGGCGTCACCAAAGAGAATGGCGGCAAGCGCCGCGCCGCCCTCCTGTCCGCCGTACCACATGTCCACCAGCGCAGGCGTTGCGTCCAGCCAGCTCATGGTCACCGGATCGCCGGTGTTCAGCACCACGACGGTGCGCGGATTGGCCTTCTCCACGGCGGCGATGAGCGCGTCCTGACCGGCGGGCAGGTCCATGGTGGCTACGTCAAAACCCTCGGACTCGTTCTTCATCCAGCGGCCGACAACCACGACGGCTACATCGGCGGACTTGGCCGTGGCCACGGCTTCGTCCAGAGCTTTGGCGCGCGCTTCGGGCGTGTCCTGCGCGGCGTCTTCGCCCTCCATGCCCACGCCCAGCGCGTAGTTGACCGCGATGCCATTCTTCGCTGCGCGCTCCTTGATGCCGTCGAGCGGTGCGATGGCCTGCTTGAACCGCACCAGCGAGCTGCCTCCGCCACCGGTACGCGCCACGGCCGCGTTGGGGCCGATGACGGCAATGGTGTGCACGGTTTTTGCTTCGAGCGGCAGCAGCGCATTCGCGTTCTTCAACAGCACAATGCCTTCGGTGGCGCCTTGCAGGGCTACGGCGCGCTGCGTGGGCGTGTCCACTTCGCCGCCGGCGGTGTCAGGATGGTCGAAGAGGCCGCTGACAAAGATGACGCGCAGAATGCGGCGCACGTTGTCGTCGAGCGCGGCCTGGGTGATGCGCCCGGCCTTCATTTCGGCCAGCACCTTGTCGCGTTCCAGCCAGGTGCCACTGTTGCCGGACAGCAGCGAGCGCGGCGAGGCGATCATTTTGCGCGCGGGTTCGCCGCCGGGCATTTCCAGGTCCATGCCCGCGTTCACGGTGGGCGCGGTGGAGTAGGTGCTGCCCCAGTCGGAGATGACGAAGCCCTTGAAGCCGAATTCCTGCTTCAGGATTTTGTTGAGCAGCCAGTCGTTTTCCGCGCAGTAGGTGCCGTTAAGCCGGTTGTAGGCCGACATCACATTCCACACGCCGGCTTCCTTGACGCCGGCCTCGAAGGCGGGCAGATAGATTTCGCGCATGGTGCGCTCGTCGATGATGGCGTTGATGCGGTGACGCTCGAACTCCTGATTGTTGGCGGCGAAATGCTTGAGCGAGGGGATGACGCCCTCGGCCTGCACGCCGCGAATGTAGGCCACGCCCATACGCGAGGAGAGATACGGGTCTTCGCCGTAGCCTTCGAAGTTGCGGCCCCACAGCGGCTGGCGGTTGATGTTGACCGTCGGGCCGAGAATCATGTCGCGGCCCAGCGCCTTCACCTCTTCGCCAATGGCGCGGCCTTCGCGCTCCACCAGCGCCGTGTCCCATGTAGAGGCCATGGCCACGCCGGAGGGGAACGAAGTGGTGAGCACTTTGACCGGATTGCTGGACGCGTTGGTAATTGCCGAGCTGCCCGCCCAGGAACGCACGCCCAACGGCCCGTCGGCCATTTTGATGGAGGGAATGCCCAGCCGCTCGATGGATGCCGATTCCATCCAGCCGGAGCCGGCCAGCATCGTCGCCTTTTCTTCGACGGTCATGCGCTGCAGCAGGTCCGCGGCACGCGCGTCGGCGCTGAGCCTGGCATTGCGATAAGGCGCGTCGGCCGGCGGCGCGGATTGCGCAGCTGCGGTGCAGCAGGGAAGCAGGCAAAGAACAAGAGCAGCGAAGACGAGTGTGGAACGGCGCATCGGCAGATTCCTTCGGGCGCGCAAACGAGCTGCGCAACAAGCCGAGGCCATGCTAGACGACGCGAGCCGCGCTCCGCAATTGCGGGGCTAGCGCAGGCTGAGCGTGGTGCTGTCTTCAGGTGAGTCACGCTGGAGCAGCATCCACGCGGAGCCGGCGGCCATGAGCGCAAGTCCCAGCCAGGCGCGCGCGCTGACGGCGGGTGCAAAGAGCGCGACGCCGGCGAGGCTGGCGATCAGAGGACCCAGCACAAAGCGCAGCGTCATCCGCGCGGCGGTCATGCGCCGCATGAGCCAGAAGAGCAGCAACAGCGCGGGCAGGTCGACCACGAGCACCCAGAGCGCAGTGGGCAAGAGCGCGGGCGAGGGCAGCGCGACGCGCGCGTCGAAGACGCAGGAGATGCCGAGCGCCACGGCCGCGGTGAGTGCCGCAACGGCAGCGCGCGCGGCCACTCCGCCACCATGCGCATGCGCTGCCCAGACCGCGCGGCAGTTGGCGGCGGCGAGGCAGGCAACGGCCAGCAGCATTGCGGCGAAGGCCAGCGCGTCTGCCGGGGAGCTGGATAGGTCGACAGGAAAGATGCAGAGCATGCCTGCCATTGCCACCAGAGCTGGGCCGAGCGCGCCGCGGCCGGAGTCGGCTTCACCCAGATACGGCTGCAGCACTGCGGCCAGAACGGGCACAAGCCCGAAGAGCGCAACGCGCGTCAGTTGCGGAATGTACGGCGAGGCCAACTGCGCCAGCAGCGCCGGCGCGGCGAAGAGGCCGAGTCCAGCCAGCGCAGACTGACTCCACGCGGCGCGGCTCAGACGCTGCCGGAGCACAAGCGCCAGCGCCGCGGCGCAGAATGCCAGCTCAGCCCAGGCGAGCGCCTGGCGCTCCAGCGCGGGCAGTGCCTCGGCTGCGCGAAAGGGGCCCGGCCACAGGTCTCCGCGCAGCGAGCCCAGAGCGGCTAGCGCGCTGAGCGCTGCCAAAGCCAGCAGTGGCCGCGTTTGCTTCATCGCCCTCTCTTTATACGGCCAAAACCGCGCATGCAATGCCTCAGTTACAATAATGAATGGGCTAGAGCCGATTTTCTCGCGTCTTTTTCCGACGCAACCCAGCAAGGAGTTTTACCGTATGGCGATTCCCGCCACCCAAATGCGTCCCGGCATGATCATCAAGCACAACGACCAGCTTCACCTGGTCTTCAAGGTGGAGCACCGCACGCCGGGCAACCTGCGCGCCTTCATCCAGGCCAAGCTGCGCAACCTGAAGTCGGGTTCGATGTTCGAGCACCGCTTCCGCTCGGCCGATGCGATTGAGAAGGTGTCGGTGGACGAAATTACCATGGAATTTTTGTACGCCGATGGCGACGACTACTACTTCATGAATCCGATCGACTACGAGCAGACGGTTCTGAAGGGCTCGCTGCTGGGCGATGCGGTGGAGTACCTGACGCCGAATATTCAGATTGAGGTGAGCTACATTGACGGCGCGGCGGTGGGCGTGGATTTGCCGACTTTTGTGGAACTGACGGTGGTGGAGACCGAGCCGGGGCTGAAGTCGGCCACGGCCTCCAGCGTGACCAAGCCGGCCAAGATGGAAACCGGCCTGATGGTGCAGGTGCCGGCGTTTATCAACGAGGGCGAAAAGATTCGCGTGGACACCAGCGAAGGCACGTACATGAGCCGCGCGTAAGCGGACCGAATGCTGATTTCGATAACGCCGGGGATGATTCCCCGGCGTTGTTGCGTTGTGGAGGATGAACGATGCGAATGCGTGTCGCAATTGCGGCGATGATGAGCATGCTGGTGCCGGCGA
>DASVLI010000024.1:0-47224 GCA_036384955.1 Occallatibacter sp. | reverse complement strand
GATTGCCAGGCGCACTGGACAGCACGTAGTGGATGTGGGTGGACAGGAATATGCGCTGGGCATGGCGAAGGCAGCTACCGGACGAACCGCGGTGGTGGCGCTGCCCATGCCGCAAGGGCTGAGCCAGACCGTGCGCCGCATCCGCTCGGGCACCGCCGATTACTGGACGCTCTTCCGGTCGAGGAACAGCATTCGCACGACGTTTTTCCTGATGCTGCTGCTGACCACCGTGGTGGTGTTCTTTGTGAGCATGTGGCTGGCGCTGTTTTTGTCCAAGCAGGTGACGCGGCCAGTGGAGGCGCTGGCCGATGCGATGGACGAGATTGCCGACGGGAAGTATGAGCATCGTGTAGCCATTGCCACCAGCGGCGAGATGGTAGAGCTGGTGCGCTCGTTCAATCACATGGCGGCCGATCTGGATGCGAGCCGGCAGCTTGCCGAGTCGTCGTCGGCGAAGTTGAAGGCGGCGAACCAGTCGATTGAAGAGCGGCGCCGCGAACTGGAGACGATTGTCGAGACGATTCCCAGCGGTGTTGTCACCTTGGATAGCGCTGGCGTTGTGCTGCAGGCCAATCACACATTTGCCGCGCTGGTGGACCAGCCGCGCAATGCGGAGCTGCGAGGCAAGCGGCTGGAGGCGCTGCTTCCGGCTGAGTCGGTGACCGACGTGGTGACGCTGATGCGCCGCGGTCAGCGCATGGGCACAGCTTCAACCGAGCTGGAAATGACAATGCGCGGTCGCAATCTGCATCTGGCCGCAACCAGCGCACGGCTGGAGCTGGCCGAAGGCAAGCAGGGAACCGTGCTGGTGCTTGAAGACACCAGCGAGCTGCTGCGCGCGCAGCGCCAGGTGGCATGGAAGGAAGTGGCGCAGCGCGTGGCGCACGAGATCAAGAATCCATTGACGCCGATTGCGCTTTCCGCGGAGCGTATCGGGCGGCACCTGGACAGGGCACAGCCGGATTCGCCGGGAGTGATTCGCAAGTGCAGCGAGGTGATTTTAAATTGCGTGGGCACATTGCGCACGCTGGTCGACCAGTTTTCGGCGCTGGCGCAGTTTCCCGCGCCGCAGCCACGCGTGTGCGATGTGAATGAGGTGGTGGAGCACGCTCTGGCGCTGTTTGCCGGGCGGCTGGACGGCATTCAGTTGCAGCGTGATTTGGAGCCGAATCTGCCGCATGTGATGGCGGACCCCGAAGGGTTGCGCCGCGCGTTGGCGAACTTGATCGACAACGCGGCAGAGGCGATGCAGGGCAGCCTGTTGCGCGTGCTGTCGGTGCGGACAAATCTTGGAGAGGACGGATCGGCCGTGGAAGTGGCAGTGAGCGATACGGGGCACGGGCTGACGGAGGAGATTCGAGAGCGGCTGTTTCTGCCGTTCTATTCGACAAAGCGGCGCGGGACGGGACTGGGGCTCTCGATTGCGGCGAAGATTGTGCAGGAGCATGGCGGCACGATGCGCGCCGAAAGCAATTCGCCCAAGGGAGCGCGCTTTGTGGTGCTCTTGCCCTTGATGGAGCACCCTGTGAATGAGAGTGCGGATCCTGCACCGACAGCGGAGACACACGGATGAAGCACGTACTGGTGGTTGACGACGAAGCGGAGATTCGCAGTTCGCTTGAGGAGATTCTGCGCGAGGAAGGGTACGGCGTTGCCACCGCGGAGAATGCTGCCGACGCAATGATGCGGCTGGAGGATGCGCCCTACGACGTGGTGCTGCTGGATATCTGGCTGCCCGACCGCGACGGGCTCGATGTTCTGGCTGAGATTCACGGACAGGGCGCGGAGGTGCGGCCCGAGGTAATCATCATCAGTGGCCACGGAACGATTGAGGCGGCCGTGAAGGCGACCAAGCTGGGCGCATACGACTTTTTGGAAAAGCCGCTCTCCCTGGAACGCACGCTGATTGTGCTGAAGAATGCGATGGAGGCGCGGCGGCTGCGCGAAGAGAACACCGAATTCAAGCGGCAGTTCAACCTGGGCGCGGTTATTACGGGCGAGAGCGTGCCGGTGAAGGCGCTGCGGCAGCAGATTCGCCTGATGGCGCCAACCAATGGGCGCGTACTGATTTATGGGGAGTCCGGCACGGGCAAGGAGCTGATTGCGCGCGCGATTCACGCTGAGAGCCTGCGGCGCGATGGTGTGTTTGTGGAGCTGAACTGCGCAGCGATTCCCGAGGCTTATATTGAGTCGGAGTTGTTTGGTGTGCGGCCGGGCGCACAGGCAGGCGGCACGCTGGAGCAGCGCGGTACGCTGGAACGCGCTGACGGCGGCACGCTGTTTCTGGACGAAGTGGGCGACATGAGCCTGAAGACGCAAGCCAAGATGTTGAGTGCTTTGGACGACCAGCAGTTCACGCCGGTGGGCGGAACGCAGGCGCTTCGGGTGGACGTGCGGCTGATCGCTTCGACCAACAAGGATTTGGGTGAGGAGATTGCCAAAGGAAATTTTCGCGAGGACTTGTTCTACCGGCTGAATGTAGTGCCGTTCTTTGTGCCGCCGCTACGCGAGCGCAAGGAGGATATTCCAGTGCTGGTGCGCGAGTTTCTTTCGGCCTTTGGACGCGAATACGGGCGGCCGCGCATGGAGATTAGCGAGGAAGCACTGGAGGCGCTGGGCAAGTATCAGTGGCCGGGCAACGTGCGCGAGCTGAAGAACGTGATTGAGCGCGTGTTGATTCTGAATCCGCGCACGCTGCGTATTGAGCGGAAGCATTTACCCCCTCTGACGCACAAGGCAGGCACACGTCCGGCGGAAGACTTCTCGACCCTGCAGCAGGCGCGCGATGCCTACGAGCGCGACTACATTGTGAAGAAGATTGAGGAGGCGCGGAACAACATGAGCCGCGCGGCCGAGCTGCTGGGCCTGGAGCGCAGCCATCTCTATCGCAAGATGAAGTCGCTGGGCATCAGCGTGCGCGAGTAGCGCTGTTCGATTACGGACGGCTCGCGGCGCAAGCGGACACAATTCTCCACTCCTGATTTTCGTGCGCGAAGGCGATTTCGTGTGCAATCAAGCATTTCGCGGGTCCCGCACACTGGTATGGAAATTGCTGCTGAGTAACCACCAGACTCACTGTGGAGGCGGACCATGGCGTACTTCGAGCGAATGAGAGATGTGGTTTCCGAGGCTTTCAGTCCAGATGTGATTCAGCAGCGGCGCGGGGCCGGCTGGCAGATGGTGGCGATTGAGTGGCGGCGCGAACTGCCGGACACGGAGGCGCCGACTGAAGGCTGCTTTAACGAGGAGATTCCTTACGGACTGCGCGTCTCAGACGATTGCAAGCGGCTGGAGGTTGAGCCGCGCGAACACCAGGCGCTGCTGCTGATGATGGAGCTGCTGGTGCAGGACTTCTCCTACTCGAGCATTGTGAGCGATCTGAATGAGAAGGGTTTTCGCCAACGCGACGAACGGCCCTGGACGCGGGTCGCGGTCTTCAACATGATGCCGCGGCTGATCGAGGTGGGTCCACGCATGTTTTCGAGCGAGGAGTGGGAGCGGCGCAGGCAGAGACTCGCGCAGAGCCACAGGCCCGAGTAGCGCGGCCATTTCCCTTCCGGCGCGATGGATGAGCCGTGCTAGGCTCGTGCCATGCAGCCGGACAATTCTGCGATCACTGAGCTGCCGGCGAAAGAGCGGCCCTGGCTTTTTGCGTTTCTCATCGCGCCCACCGCGGTGGTATCGCTGGGGCTGGTGGAAGGTGCGTTGTCGTACCTGTTTCGCCGCGAGGGCGTAGACCCGGCGCATGGCTCAGAGATTCTTGCGCTGCTCGCGCTGCCCCACACTATTTTTTTCTTTTGGAGCCCAATTACCGACTTCTGGATGAAGCGGCGCACATGGCTGATTGCCTCGGCGGCGGCCGCCGCTGGGGCTGTTGCGTTTGCTTTTCATCAGCCCAAAATTTCGTCGGCGCCGTCGGTCGCGCTGCTGTTCCTGGGGTATTGCCTTGCGCTACTGGCGTGCGGCAGTGCGGGCGGACTGATGGGCATGCTGAGCAGCGAAGTAAACCGCAGGCGCGCGGGCAGTTTCTATCAATGCGGGTCGCTGGTGTTTGGCGGAGTGGCTGTGCTGGTGTTGGTCTCGTGCTCCGGGCAACTGAGCCTGGGCGCGCTGGGCTGGATAGTGGCTGCAATGATTGCGCTGCCCGCGTTTGTGGCTTTGGCCGCGCCCAAGCAGAGCGAGCTGGACACACACACTGTGCGCGAAACCGCGGTGCATATTCTGCGCGAATTCAAGACGACGTTTCTGCGCTGGGATGCGGTGCCCTATACGCTCCTGGTAATGTTTCCGATGTGCAGCGGGGCGATGATTGGGCTACTGCCGGGGCTGGCGGCGGATTTTGGCGTGAGCGGCGCCGAGGTGGCATGGGTAAATGGGCTGCTGGGGACGCTGCTGACCGCAGCGGGCTCACTGAGTGCAGCGGCTATTCCAATTCGCATTCGAGCGCCGATTGCATTTTTGCTGGCGGGACTGACCAATGCCGGTTCGCTGGCGGTGCTGGCATTTGGGCCGATGCAGCCGGCGATTTATTTCACCGGAACGGTTCTGTATCTATTCACGATTGGCTGCTGCTACGCACTGTTCACGGGCGTGGTGCTGGAGTTTTTGGGCGACTCCGGCAAGAGCGGAAGTGCGCGCTACGCCATTATCAATTCGCTGGGAAACGTGCCGGTGGCCTACATGATTTTTCTGGACGGTAGAGGCTACGCGCGATGGGGTGCGCGTGCAATGCCCGCGACCGATGCGGTGCTGAGCATTTGCGGAGCGCTTCTGCTGCTGACGTATTTTGTTCTTCGGCCTAAGCTGGCGCGAGCGGTGGAGACAGCGCAGCCGCAGTAGCGCCTATCGCTTTGTGGCGACGATGGGGGTGAGCGCGCCGGGATTGTCGCCGAAGCGTGGGTCCACGCGGAAATCCCATACGGATTGATTGATGTCTGAATCGGAGAGGATTTCAATCAGTGCGTACTCGCCGATTTCGAGAGGCTTGGCGGGCGTGAGCTTGAGCCAGTGCTTGTCGGCGATGGGCTCGACTTTGGTGGGAACGATGTCCTCCGATTGCGAGATGTCACCCTTCAGGCTGGTGTGAATGGCGCCGACGATGCGGACGGCCTGGCGCTCGTCGAGCTTGACCAAGGTGAAGCCAGAAGCGATGGAATGCGCGCCGTGCTTGCGGTTGGCCATTTCCTTGGCGCCGTTGGTCTGTACGGTGAGCGCGTGGGAGATGACTTCCTCGGCGTCGTCGCGGCCTTCGAGCGAGAGATAGATTGCCGGATCGTTGACGTGCAGGTGCACTTTGGCGTGCGCGCCGTCCAGCTCAAGATTGGCGCGGGACACAGCAAGTGGATTGAGCGTGCTGAGGCCGTGGCGATTTTTGGCGTTCAGGCTCAGATCGGTCGGCACCAGCTCAACAAGTTCGGGCGTGCCATGAAACGTGTCGAGGGCAAAGACGCCATCCTGGTCGGGCAGTTCGAGGCCTGACGCGACTTCAGGCATGCGATTGCGCTCGGATGCGCGCGCGGCAGCCTCTTCGCGGTCGAGCTCTGCCGCTTCTTTCATGGCGGGCGAGTCGTCGTCCGGCTGCTGGGCCGCGTGATCCTGCTCCCATTTTTTGGTGGCGTCCCAGTCGACCAGAGATGCAGGCAGCTCTTCCCACTCGCCGCGCTCCTGCGAGAGGTATCGGACGCGGTCGCCGACGATTTTGTAGTCGCGCACCAGCTGGTAGCCGCCGTCCTTCAGAATGAGGCGGTGATTGGAGCCCATGCCGGGAATGCCGGGCTTGAGCGGCAGAGGGGTTTTGTTTTGCGCAAACGCCAGAGACGAAAGGGCCAGCAGCACGGCGACGGAGCCGACTCGAAGCCAAAGCCGCAGGTGCGCAAAGTGTCTCATGGGAACACAGTTTAGACGAGTTAAGTGGCCAACGGTTTGCCGAAGAGATGCGGCCGCCGGCAACCAGGAGCCGGAATCTGCATCCAAGATTGTGTATTCTGGAAAGCAAGCCGTGTTAACCGCACTCGCCAAGTCGAGCCGTAGCTCCCGCCGCGCCCCGTCACGCATTCTGGTGATGACGGCGCTGCTGTGCCTGGCTGTGCTGGCCATGCTGTCGGTGGCGCAGGTTACGCACACGCACCCCGTCAGCCACGATGCCGACCATTGCGTGCTGTGCGTGGTGCTGCACTCAGCGGCGCCGGTTGCGGCGGCCGCGGCGCTGATCACGCTGATTGAATTCACGGCGCCGGTTCCGGTCTTCCGCACGGTGCAGATGAGCCGGGTTTGGCACGTTCAACTGTTTAACCGGCCTCCTCCTGCCGGCTGCACTGCATCCTTCGGGCTGATTTAGCTCAAGCGGCAGGCGTCTCCCCATCCAGCGATGTGGAGATAGGCTTTACCCCTCGCGGAAATCCGAAGGATGTTCAAAGGCGACCTCGATGAATCGCGGGTCGAGCGATCCCGTTCATCATTTATCACCTTGTACAGCCATTATTCGGAGGTTTCACTATGCCGTTTGTTCACGGCACAATTTTTCGCAGGCTCTTTCTTCTCTCGATTCTCGTCTCGGCGTCACTTGCGTTTGCGCAAGGTGGCAGCTCGTCGCTTGTGCAGGGCACGGTCAGCGACCCCAGCAGCGCGGTGATTCCCGGCGCCACGGTGCACCTGTTCAACTCCGTCAGCGGACTGGACCGCACCGCAACCACCGATGCGATGGGACAGTTCACCTTCGCCAATATTCCGTTCCATCCCTACACAATTTCCGCCTCGGCTACAGGCTTTTCCACGCAGTCGCAGAACATCGATCTGAAGTCACAGCTTGGCCTGACGGTAAAGCTGGTGTTGCAGGTGCAAAGTTCGGCGACCACGGTCACGGTTGAGTCGAGCGGTGACCTGGTGGAGAACGACCCCACCTTCCACACGGATGTGGATCGCGATGCGTTTACCAAGGTTCCACTGGATAGCCAGTCGTCCTCGCTGAGCGCGCTGGTGACGGTTTCCACGCCGGGCGTTTCGGCGGACTCGAATGGGCTCTTCCACGGACTCGGCGATCACGCGTCGAACTCGTTTTCGGTGGATGGGCAGCCAATTACGGATCAGCAGAGCAAGGTTTTCTCCAATCAGCTTCCGTCGAATGCAATTCAGTCGATTGAAGTAATTTCGGGCGCGCCGCCGGCCGAGTACGGCGACAAGACAAGTTTGGTGATTGTGGCCACCACACGCTCCGGCCAGGGCGTTACGCGGCCGACGGGCAGCCTGACCACTTCGTACGGCAGCTTCGGCTCGGCGACCGCTGGGATGGATCTCTCGTATGGCGGCAAGAACTGGGGCAATTTTCTTGAAGCGGATGGGTTGAACACGGGCCGCTTCCTCGATCCGCCGGAGTTCAAGGTTTTCCACGCACGCGGCAACGAAGAAAACCTCTTCGACCGCATCGATTACACGCTCTCAGCAGCGGACACGGTTCACCTGAACCTGAACTACAGCCGCTCGTGGTTCCAGACGCCGAACTCCTACGACAATCTGGACGTGCAGAATGTGCTGAGCGACGGGGCCAGCGCGAATCCTGTCTTTGGCAGCGTGGGCGATGCGGATCAGCGCTCGCAGATCAAGACGATCAACGTGGCGCCGGCGTGGACGCACATTCTGAACAGCAAGTCCGTAATGAATGTGGGCGCATTCTTCCGCAAGGATTTCTACCACTACTATCCAAGCAACAATCCGCTGGCGGATTTGGGGCCAGCCAATTTGCAGACCTCGTCGATTGCGCAGAATCGCTCGCTGGCCAATGCGGGGCTGCATGCCGATGTGACCTATGCACTGGGCATCCAGAACCTGAAGCTGGGCGCGACACTTCAGCACACGTTTTTGCGTGAGAGCGACTCGCTGGGTATCGTGAGCGCGACGTATAACGCGCCATGCGTGGATGGTACAGGCGGCCCCGTAGCTGGATTTTCGGATCAGTCGGCTTGCACAGGGGCTGGATACTTCGCGAATCCAAATTATCTGGATGTGCTGGCGCCGTACGACCTGACACGCGCCGGGACGTTCTTCCACTACCTGGGCCGTGCGGACATCAAGCAGTTTGCGACGTACATTCAGGATGAGATCAAGGCGGGGAACTGGAGCTTAAACCTGGGCCTGCGCGGCGATGTGTATAACGGTCTGACCAGCACATGGCAGGCGCAGCCGCGGCTGGGCGTTGCGTACAACATCAAGCCGACGGGCACGGTGCTGCGCGTTTCCTACGCGCGGACGTTCGAGACACCGTTCAACGAGAACCTGGTGCTTTCCAGCGAAGGCTGCGGCAATGCGGTGCTGGCGCCGCTGCTTTCGTGCTCTGAAGGTGTGGCGACGGTGGAGCAGCCGGGCTTCCGCAACGAGTTTCACGCGGGCCTGCAGCAGGCTATCGGCAAGTATGTAGTGGTGAACGGCGAGTACATCTGGAAGTACACGCACAATGCGTTTGACTTCGCGGTGCTGGGCAATACGCCGATCACTTTCCCCATCGACTGGCACAGCTCGAAAATTCCCGGCTATGCGCTGAATATCGATGTGCCGGAGATTCACGGCTTCAGCGCCTATGCGGTGATGTCGTCGGTTGCGGCTCGGTTTTTCCCGCCGCAGGTGGCGGGCGCCGGAGCGACAGTGGGGCAGAGCGGGACGCCTTTCCGCATCGATCACGACGAGAAGTTCAACCAGTCGACGCATGTGCAGTATCAATTCGGCAAGGTGGGACCGTGGTTTGGCTGGAACTGGCGGTACGACTCGGGCCTTGTGGCGGGCGCGGCGCCGTTTGCCACCGACAACACCACGCCGGTGGACCTGAGTGGGCTGACGTATGGCCAGCAGTTCGAGGCAGGGCTTACCTGCAACGGAGTGAAGGCCACGCCGACTTCAGGCTTCAACTCCTGCGCGCCGAACGAGCTGAGCTCATCGCTGGTCTCAATTCCCGCACCGGGCACGGAGAACGACGACAAGAATCCGCCACGCATTGCACCGCGCAATCTGTTTGACCTGTCGGTGGGCCAGCAGAACATCTTCCGCAAGGAACGCTACAAGATCGATCTTGATTTGACGGCGGTGAATCTGACCAACAAGTACGCGCTGTACAACTTTCTTTCGACCTTCAGCGGCACGCACTATGTAACGCCGCGCGCGCTGACGGCGAAGGTGACGCTGAACTTTTAGCTGAACTGAAAACTGTGCGTGGGCCAGGAGGCCCACGCTACAGCCGGCCGGGAGGCCGGCGCTCCACTGCTCATTGCTGCACGCTACCGAAGGCGTCTTGATAGGTGCGGTAGACTTCCTGGCCGAAGCAGGCGAATAAGACACGCGTAATCGCGGCATTTTCTGCAAGCGCCGCGCGGGTTTCGCGTACGGCGATGGCGGCGGCCTGAGGAATGGGATAGCCGTAGACGCCGCAACTGATGGCCGGAAAGGCCAGAGTGTGCAGGCCGTGCTCGCGCGCCAGGCGGAAGCAGTTGCGGTAACAGTCGGCGAGCAGCTCGGGCTCGCGGTGCGTGCCGCCGTGCCAGACAGGGCCGACGGTATGAATCACGAACTTTGCGGGTAGGTTATAGCCGCGGGTCAGCTTTGCCTCACCGGTTGGGCAGCCGCCGAGGGTGCGGCACTCTGCCAGTAGCTCTGGGCCGGCGGCGCGATGAATGGCGCCATCGACGCCGCCTCCGCCGAGGAGAGTGGAGTTGGCCGCGTTGACGATGGCGCCCATGGCCAGCCGGGTAATGTCGCCTTCGACGATTTCGATGCGATCATCCATGGCGATTATTGTCGCTCCTGCGGGCCGGAGCGAGGCGGAATCCGAGGTCGGGGTCCCAATGCGCGATTTCCACACCCGGCGTGATGGCGCGAGGCGCCCGTGGCTAGGGAACAACACGAATTGAGGCTGATAAATCGCTCAAAAAAAATGAGTTGCAGTGTGGCCAAAATCTGAGCGAAAGGCCGGATGGATTTTCTATTTCAATCGCGCTGCAATCTCTGCCATACTTGATTGTGCCCACCAGGTACGTCCAATCACAACAAATAAAGAATGAGGTTGCACCCATGTCTGCAAAGTATGTCTTTGTGACGGGCGGAGTTGTGTCCAGTTTAGGCAAAGGTCTCGCGGCGGCTTCCATCGGCTGCCTGCTGGAGAGCCGCGGTTTGCGCGTGAATTTGATGAAGTTCGATCCGTACCTGAACGTCGACCCTGGAACCATGTCGCCGTTCCAGCACGGCGAGGTGTTTGTGACCGATGACGGCGCAGAGACCGATCTCGATTTGGGTCACTACGAGCGGTTCACGCATGCGCCGCTTTCGCGTGACAACAATCTGACCACGGGCCGCATTTACGAGCAGATTATTTTGAAGGAGCGTCGCGGTGACTATCTTGGCAAAACCGTGCAGGTGATTCCGCACGTGACCAACGAGATCAAGAATGCGATGCGCAAAGTCTCGGCCAATGGCGCGGACGTGACGATTGTGGAGATTGGCGGTACGGTAGGCGATATTGAGTCGCTGCCGTTTCTGGAGGCTATCCGCCAGATGCGCCAGGAACTGGGCCGCGAAAACACTGTGTTTGTGCACCTGACGCTGGTGCCGTGGATTGCCGCCGCGCAGGAGCTGAAGACCAAGCCGACGCAGCACTCGGTGAAGGAGCTGCTCTCGATCGGCATTCAGGCCGATGTGCTGCTTTGCCGCAGCGACCGCAACCTTGGGCTGGAGATGAAGAAGAAGATTGCCGCCTTCTGCAATGTGGAGGAGCGTGCGGTCATCAACGCCAAGACGGTGTCGTCGATCTATGAAGTGCCGCTGGGCTTTGCGCAGGAGGGCGTGGACGAGCTAATCCTGAAGTATCTGCACATTGACGCGCCTGACGCGGAGCTGACTCTTTGGAAGGAGCTGGTGGACCGCTGCCACCATCCGAAGGATTCGGTCTCGATTGCGATTGTGGGCAAGTACGTGGAGTACGAGGACAGCTACAAGTCTCTGAAAGAGGCGCTGACCCACGGCGCGATTGCCGAAAATCTGAAGCTGGAAGTGACATGGATCGAAGCCGAAGGGCTGGAGTCGCAGACACCCGACGACCGGAACTACGAGCATCAGCTGGAAGGCTTCGACGGCATTCTGGTGCCGGGCGGATTCGGCAAGCGCGGCATTGAAGGCATGCTGAATGCGATTCGCTACGCGCGCGAGAAGCAGGTGCCGTACTTTGGCATTTGCCTGGGCATGCAGACAGCGTGCATTGAGTTTGCACGCAACGTGTGCGGCCTGAAGGATGCGAATTCCAGCGAATTCGATCCGGCAGCGCAGCATCGCATTATTTACAAATTGCGCGAGTTGCTGGGTGTAGAAGAGATGGGCGGCACCATGCGCCTGGGCGCGTGGACCTGCGTGCTGCAGCCGGATTCGCTTGCCTCGAAGGTGTATCGCGGTGTGACGGAGATCAGCGAGCGGCATCGCCATCGCTATGAGTTCAATCGCGAGTACGAAGCGCTGCTGACCGGCGGCGGATTGCGCATTACCGGCACCACGCCGGATGCAACCTATGTGGAGATTGTCGAGATTCCGGGACACCCGTACTTCCTTGGCTGCCAGTTCCATCCGGAGTTCAAATCGAAGCCGCTGGAGCCGCATCCACTGTTCCAGGAGTTTATTTCGGCTAGTTATCGGCGTCGGCAACATCGGCAGGCCGCGAAGACGACCGAGTCCGTGACTGTTCAGTAGCAGCGACTTATCTAAGAGACGGACATACAGCTTGATCGATTTACCTGAGGCCGCTCCGCATGGGGCGGCCTTGGTGTTTGCGTGGCGAATGCAGCGAGCTGCGGTCGGGTTTCATTTTGGTGCAGTCAGGTAGTGCCTGGGGCTGGCACAAAAGGTGCACCCCCTATGCTGGTGCACTATTGACAATCGATTTCAGGTGGGCCTATTGTTGGCCTCGTTTTTTGAACTGAGGAGCCCCCACCATGGCGAAGTTTGAGTTGCAGGCATCGGAGTCTGAATTGGAGCAGTTGGCCGAGCAGTGCTGGCAGAAGGCCGGCGAGCGGGAGCATGAGCTGGAGCAGGAAGCCTACGAGGCCGGTGCGGCCATTCGCGCGGGCGAGTACTCTCTGGCGAACCTGGAAGCAATCGTGCGCTGGAAATCGGAGCGCGTGGTGCACTACCTGATCGGCAACAGTGAGGCAAAGATTCGCAGGGTGTTGTCGATTGCCGCGTCCCCTGAATCCTCGACCCGCCAGGCCGTTGAGGCCCTGTTGGAATTGCGCGGCGTGGATCTGGCGATTGCCTCGGCGATTCTGGCGGCGATTGAGCCGGAGCGGTACAACGTACTGGATTTCCGTACTCTGGAAGCTCTGGGACACGCACGGCACGACGTGGAGTTTTACGTAGAGTACGCCGCGTTTTGCCGGCGGTTGGCCGAGCGCGGGCTGGTGAAACCGCAGGGCAATTTGCCGGGGCCAACGGCTTTGCATGCGTTGGAACGTGCGATGTGGGAGTGGTCGCGCGTGCGCGCCGAGCAGCGCGTGCTGGCGTAGAGAAAGATGCAAAACGGACGCTGCCGCCGAGCGGCGACGGCGTCCGGCACGATAGAATCCACCCGTGAGCCAAACGTTTGAAATCGGCCCGGTGCGCGTGGGAGAAGGCAAGCTCTTCCTCATCGCGGGGCCTTGCGTGATTGAGTCCGAGGCGCACGTCCGCCGTATGGCGGATGCGATTCAGCGCATCACCAGCGACCTTGGAATTCCATATATTTTCAAAGCCAGTTTCGATAAGGCCAATCGGACCAGTGTGAAGAGTTTTCGTGGTCCCGGCCTGAAAGAGGGCGTCGCGATTCTGGGTCGACTGGCGCTGAGCACAGGCCTGCCGGTGCTGACGGATGTGCACGAAGCCACGCAGTGCGAGGCGGTGGCAGAGTCTGCGGATGTACTGCAGATTCCCGCGTTTCTTTGCCGGCAGACTGACCTGCTGGTGGCCGCGGGCAAGACCGGCCGCGCGGTCAATATCAAAAAGGGCCAGTTTGTAGCGCCGTGGGATATGGCGCACCCGGTGGAGAAGGTTCGCTCCACGGGCAACGAGCGTGTTTTTTTGACCGAGCGCGGAGCCAGCTTTGGGTACAACGCGCTGGTGGTTGATTTCCGCTCGCTGCCGACGATGCGCAAGCTGGCGCCGGTGGTGTTCGATGGAACGCACTCGGTACAGCAGCCCTCGGCCGCGGGCGGCGTTAGCGGCGGTCAGCCGGAGTTTATTCCACTGCTGGCGCGCGCTGCAGTTGCGGCCGGCATCGACGGATTGTTTCTTGAAGTCCACGACGACCCGGCAAATGCGAAATCCGACGGCGCAAATGCGCTGGACCTGAAGCTGCTGAAACCGCTGCTGGAAAAGCTGCTGGCCATTCACGCCGCTGCCGAATAACGCTACGACACTCATCCCCGGAGGTCGCTACCCGTGCTGCATTCCCACACCGCGCCGCCAGCGCTTACGCAGCTGAGCGAAGAAGAGCGCCTGTTTGCCGCCAGCGTCACGCAATTTGCGCAGGAGAAGATTGCGCCGCTGGTGCGCACGATGGATGACAAACAGCGGTTTGCGCCGGAGCTGGTGGCCAAACTTTTTGAGTTGGGGCTGATGGCGATTGAAATTCCCGAAGAGCACGGCGGTGCAGGCGGGACATTTTTTGATGCGGTGCTGGCAATTGAGGCCATCTCGACGGTGGACCCTTCCGTGGCTGTGCTGGTGGATGTGCACAACACGCTGGTGGTGAATGCGCTGCGCAGATGGGGAACAGATGAGCAGCAGCAGCGCTGGCTGCCGAAATTAGCGAAGGACACGGCAAGTGCGTATGCGCTGAGCGAAGCTGGCTCGGGTTCTGACGCATTTGCGTTGCAGACAGGCGCGGAGAAGGTGGACGGTGGCTATCGGCTGAGCGGACGCAAGCTGTGGATCTCAAATGCGCGCGAGGCTGGAGTCTTCATCGTCTTCGCGACGCTGGACGCCGCTGCAGGATACAAGGGCATTACGGCGTTCGTGGTGGAGAAGGGCGCAGAGGGCTTCACCGTCGGGCGCAAGGAAAACAAGCTTGGGATTCGCGCTTCGTCGACGTGCGAATTGATTTTTGACCATTGCGTTGTGCCCGCGGAGAGTCGGCTGGGCGAAGAGGGCAAAGGCTACAAAATTGCGATTGAGACGCTGAACGAAGGCCGCATCGGCATTGGTGCGCAAATGGTGGGCCTGGCGCAGGGGGCGTGGAGCCACGCGGCGCGTTATGCCAAAGAACGCCGCCAGTTTGGGAAGACCATTGCGGAGTTTCAGGCGGTGCAGTTCACACTGGCGCGCATGGCGATGGAGATTGATGCGGCGCGGCTGATGGTCTACAACGCGGCGCGGCTGAAGGATGCGGGCCAAAGTTACGTGAAGGAAGCGGCGATGGCCAAGCTGTTCGCGTCGGAAGTGGCCGAGAGCGTGGCGAGCCAGTGCGTAGAGGTCTTCGGCGGCAACGGATTTGTGCGCGACTATCCCGCGGAGAAGTTCTACCGTGACGCCAAGGTCGGGAAGATTTACGAAGGCAGTTCAAACATGCAATTGATGACGATCGCCAAGCAGGTGCTGGGCTAAACCACAGCTGCGGCGACTTGACGAATGTGATCGGGACGCGTGCGGCAGCAGCCGCCCACCATTTGCGCGCCGGCCGCAAACCACTCCGAAGCAAACGAACCAAAGGACGCGGAATCGGTTGAGCCGATCCAGCAGCGATTCACTGCGTCCCAGCCTTCGCCGGAGTTGGGATAGACGAGAATCGGCTTGTCCGATGCGGCTTTCAGCTCCGCGATGAGCGAAACCATGAGCGCGGGCGGCGTGCAGTTGACGCCGATCGCGGCTGTTTGCGGAACGCCTGCGAGAAATCTGGCACAGTCGCGGAGCGGTTCGCCATGGGCGATGTGAAGCGCGTCCTTGCAGGCGAAGCTGAACCATGCGGAGAGATGCGGCCACGGAGCCATGGCTTCGGCGACGGCCTGCGCCTCAATGAGGGATGGGAAGGTCTCGAAGGCCAATAGATCGGGAGCCTGCGCGCCGTGTGACTCGGCGAGAATTGCAATTCGCTCGCGATGGAAGCTCACCAGGTCGGCGAAGGAGAGGTCGTAATTGCCGTGATACTCGGCGCCATTGTGCAGGATGGCGCCGTAAGGGCCAAGCGATGCGCCGATGAGAACCCGCCGCGCGGGGAACTCCGCGGCTGCCGCGCGCGCAAGCTCGACTGCACGGAGTAGTGCGCGGTCGGCCTGCTGTGCTGTGAGGCCGTACTCGATGTAGCCGCGGCGGGAAACCTGATAGCTGGCAGTGGCGATAATTTCCGAGCCAGCCTGGATGAAAGCGCGGTGTGTAGCGATGATTTTTTCCGGTGCGTCTTCAAGCACATGCGCCGACCAGAGCGGTCCATCGATCTTCGCGCCCTGGAATTCAAGCTCGGTGGCAAAGCCGCCGTCGAGAACGTGCAAGCCGTCGAGGATGGAGTTGTTGGTAATTGCCGATGCCATTTCAGATCGAGCTAGACCTTTTGAGAACGCTGTACCGTGCGTACACCGTTGACGCGGCGCAAGCCAAGCACGATGCGATTCAAGTGGCGTACATCCTCGGCATCGACGATAAATTCGAGAATTGCCTCGCCGTTATCGTCGTGGCGAATGTCAACCGAGCGGATATTGGTGTTCTCGTCGGAGATGACGGCGGTCAGCTCTTTGAGCATGCCGGTGCGGTCATCGCAGTAGATGGTAATTTTGACCGGATAACGCTGACTTGAGCCTGAAGACTGGCCTTCGCGAGCTGGCGCCCACTCGACGGCGATGCGGCGGTCGCTTTCGTAGAGCAAATTCTGAACGTTGGGGCAACTGCGTGCGTGGACGGCGACACCCTTGCCGCGCGTGACATAGCCAACAATCTCTTCGCCACGGATGGGGTTACAACAGCGCGCGCGGTAGACGAGCAGATCGTTCTGCCCTTCGACCTGAAGCGAATCCGAGCCGGTGAGGTGGAGCTTGCGCACCGCATCGGTCATCGCAGCTTCGCTGCCAGGCTTGAGTTCGGCGGGCTGTTCAGTCTCCGGCGTCTGCGTGTAACCAGGCGCCAGCTTGTTCAGGATTTGATGGGCGGAGTGCTTGCCGAGGCCGACAGTCGCCAGCAGATCGGCAGCTGTGGCCACGCCATATTCGCCGGCAATACGGCCCAGATCCTGATCAGAGATTTGTGCCTGCGGGACCTTGAACTTGCGTGCCTCACGCTCCAGCAACTTGCGGCCAATTTCGACGGCGCGGCGGCGCTGATCTTCGTTGAGCCAGTGTTTGATCTTGTTGCGGGCGCGTGGACTTTTGACGAAGGTGAGCCAATCGCGGCTGGGCTTGTGATCTTTCTGGGTGACAATTTCAACGATGTCGCCGTTATGCAGCTTGGTGCGCAGCGGCACCATGCGGCCATTTACCTTGGCGCCGACACAGGTGTGGCCCACTTCAGTGTGGATGGTATAGGCAAAGTCGACCGGGGTACCGTCGGAAGGAACGACCACGACTTTTCCCTTGGGCGTGAAGGTATAGACCTCATCGGGATAGAGGTCCATCTTCAGGCTGGAAAGGAACTCGTTGGGGTCGGTCATCTCCTTCTGCCACTCGACCAGCTGACGGATCCAGTTGAGGCGTTCTTCGTCGCGTGCGGTTACGGAGCCTTCGCCGGCCTTGTACTTCCAGTGGGCCGCGATGCCTTCCTCGGCGATGCGATGCATTTCCTCGGTACGGATTTGCACTTCAAACTGATGGCCGCCTTCACCGATGACCGTGGTGTGCAGCGATTGATAGCGGTTGGCGCGGGGGATGGCGATGAAGTCTTTGATGCGGCCGGGTACGGGCCGCCACAGGGTGTGAATGAGGCCGAAGACCGCGTAGCAGGCCGCCACATCCGGCGTGATGACGCGGATCGCGAGCAGATCGTAAACCTGGTCGAAGCTGACTTTGGTGCGCTGAAGCTTTTGATAGATGGAGTAGAGGCGCTTGATGCGCCACTCTACGTGTGCTTCGATGTTGTTCTCGCGTAACTGCTCGACGAGTGTGTCTTCGACGCCGCGCAGGAACTGCTCGCCCTCGGCGCGACGCGCTTCGACTGCAGCCGAGACCTGCTCGTAGCTGACAGGATCGGTGTAGCGGAAGGCCAGGTCCTCGAGCTCGCCGCGCACTTTGCCCATACCCAGGCGATGCGCAAGCGGGGCGTAGATTTCAAGCGTTTCACGCGCGATGGCTTCCTGACGCTCGGGCTTCAAATGCTCCAGGGTGCGCATATTGTGGATGCGATCAGCAAGTTTGATGAGCACGACGCGAATGTCGCTGACCATGGCCAGCAGCATCTTGCGCACGTTTTCGGCCTGGCGGTCTTCGCGGTTGGCAAACTGGATCTTGTCGATTTTGGTGACGCCTTCGACGATGTGCGCCACCTGATCGCCAAATGCCGACTCGATCTCTTCACTTGTTGCGGGAGTGTCCTCCACCGCATCGTGCAGCAGGCCAGCAGCGATGGCCGTCGAGTCCATCTTCATTTCGGCCAGTACTTCGGCTACTTCCAGCGGATGAATAATGTACGGCTCACCGGAGGCGCGCAACTGGCCATGATGATGCTGGACAGTGAATTCCCAGGCCTTGCGGATGAGCGCGACGTCCTCGGTGGGGCGGTTGGCCTGCACCTGACGCAGTAGAGCCTCAAAGCGCTGATTGATTTGCTCTTGCTGGGGGTCGGGGGGCGTGGCGACGGACGAGACAGACGGCGGCGCAGAGGTAGGAGAGGTTCCGTCTGGAACCGGGGAAATTGGCTGCCGCGCAGTCGCCATACTTCATTATAGGACCGATTCCCAGCCGTGTCTGCAAAGAACGTTCTATATATCGATGAAACTAAAATGGTTAGTGGGATGATATTGGAAAGGTTGCCCGTGTAACTTCCGGTGCTAGAGATAGTCAGCAGTGTGCGCGCAATCACAGCCGAAGATACTGCAAGGAGGCGTACAGTCCACTGCGGAGTAGAGGTCCAGAACGGAGGAACTTATGCTGAAAAGCCTCTTACTTGCTGTACTTGCCGCATCCGTTGCTGTGGGAATTGGAATGACACAGCAGTCAAACGTGAAAGTAACTATTCCAGTCAACAAAACTTCCGCCACCAGCGGAAAACAGATGTTTACGAGCTACTGCGCGCCCTGCCACGGCGTGGACGGAAAGGGCCGGGGCCCTGCATCACCCGCGTTGAAGACCCCACCTACCGATCTAACCGTGCTGAGCCGGAGCAATCACGGAAAGTATCCTGAAACCCACATCGTATCTGTATTGCAGTTCGGAATTGAGACGACTGCCCATGGCAGCGCCGACATGCCCGTGTGGGGACCGATCCTTGGTAAGATGAACAAGGCGAACGGCCAGGAAAAGCAGCTTAGGATCAGTAATCTGAGCAGCTATCTTGAGAGCATCCAGGCAAAGTAGAAACCTTGCGGCCTGATTCTCCGCGGCTGAGTTGCAGTTGCCCGGAGGCAATCGATGAGCAAGGCGCAGAAGCCCAAAACGAATCTGACACAGAGGGCGCCGAGAGCAAAAAGCTCCGCGGCGCCTTTTGTGCGCACTCAAGCAAAGCCGGTCACCCCGACGCCCACCCGCGGCGAGAAGGCGCCATTGCCAGTTGGGGCACGCATCAGCCGCCGTGCCGCCGATAGGCTGCGCAGCGGACACCTGTGGGTGTACGCGAGCGATGTGGAGTTGTTGACTCTGCCTGACGGCGACGTGCCCGCACTGTTGCCTGTTGCCGATGGACGCGGTTTGCTGCTGGGAACGGCGCTCTACAGTCCGTCGTCGCAGATTGCGCTGCGCATGGTGGCAAGCAAAGCGCTGGATGAGGCCGGCTGGCTGAAGCTGTTTGAAGAGCGGCTGCGCACGGCCGTTGCGCGCCGCAAGGAGTTTTTGACTGACGGTAACGATGCGTGTCGGCTGTGCTTCAGTGAGGCCGATGCGCTGCCGGGGCTGGTGATCGACAAATACGGACCGCTGGTGATTGTGCAGCGGCTGACGCGCGGATTGGCGACGCCAGCGATTGCTGAGGCCGGCGTGCATGTGCTTCGCGACGAGTTGGAGCCGGCGGCAATTCTAGAGCGCCCTGACCCGCGCATGCGTGAATTGGAAGGGCTGGCCGCGCCGGACCTGACGCCGCTGTGGGCGGAGGATACAGCCAAACCAACGACTAGCGCGGTATTCCACCTGAACGGACTCAGCTTTCAGTTCGACGCAAATGCGGGGCAGAAAACGGGAGCGTTTCTTGACCAGCGGCTGAACTACGCTGCCGCACGCGACTGGGCGAAGACGCTGGGAACGACGGGACGCGCGCTGGACGTGTGTACCTATCAGGGCGGATTTGCGCTGCATCTGGCGCAGGTGTGCCGCGCTGTTACGGGAGTCGACGCCTCACGTGCCTCACTGGAAGTTGCGGAGCGCAACCTGGAAGCCAATCGCGGCAGCATGAAGGCAGAGGTGGACTGGATTGAGGCCGATGCCTTCGAACTGCTGCGCAGCTGGGCCGACGCGCGCGAGCGGTTTGACACTATCGTGCTGGACCCGCCGGCGTTTGCCAAAACCAAACGCGCGTTGGAAGGCGCGCTGCGCGGCTACAAGGAGTTGAACTTGCGGGCGCTAAAGATGCTGCGGCCGGGTGGGCTGCTGGTGACCTGCAGCTGTTCGCATCACGTCGGATGGAGCGAGCTGGAAGGCGCCGTTGCCGCGGCTGCCGCTGACGCGCAACGGCGCGTGCGGATTCGCGAGCGGCGTGGGGCCGCACCGGATCATCCGGTGGTGCTGAACCTGCCGGAGACCGAGTATTTGAAGTGCCTGGTGCTTGAGGTGGAGTAGGACGTCAGGCCTGCGCGGAGCGCTGCAGGGCGGGCCGCCGCGGGAAAAAGATGTGGTACCAGCGCGGATGAAGCGGAGTATCGGGAGGAACGTTTGCCGTGCGCAACTCCCGCAATGTGTGCTTGACCTGCGCTCGCAAATCTTCCACATCGAAGATGCAGCTGCGCAGATAGGCGGAGACGTTGAGCCCGGACTCGGTGGCGCGCGCATGAAGCAGCTCAAGCTCATTCGAACTGAGGCGGATAGTCACGCTGGCGGATTTACGCGGATCCGTCGTGGCGGCCGTGGTTGGCTGTGAATCGGCCACGGGAGGAGTTTCCGCTGCAGCTGGGCTTTCGAGATGCATGGGCTGCGTGCGCGCGTGCATGCGCAGTGCGCGGTCGTAGCTGAGGCTGGCGATGTCGTCCTCGGCCTGATTCTGCGACCAGTCGGCGGCGCGGACGGGGCGGCGGTCGGAGGTGGCGAACAGCTCCAGCAGCCCCGCGAAGCTGGCGCGGTTGGGGGAGGGCTGGGTTGAAGCTGAGGCCGCCATGGGTGAGAGCCTAACGGAAAGCGGCGAAGAGATGAGAGGGAGAAACGGTAATCGGCCTGCGAGCTGTCCCAATTACGGACGGTGCAGGCCGATTTCCATTTTTGAAACTAAAAATTGTTTCGTTGAAGCTATTTTGTTTCCGCCCACAAAAAGCTGAGCTGGTCGGCGTCGTCTTCGACATGCTGGGTGACGCTGACGCCGGCTGAGTGCCCGCCGCTAAGGCTGTAGTGCAGCAAGATGGGCCGGTTGCCCCCGGAGACCGCTTGCAGGAGCGCCGTCATTTTGCGCGCGTGTAGCGGGTCGACGCGCGTGTCGCTGTCGCCGGTGAAGAAGAGAATAGCCGGGTATTTTGTATCGGCCTTGACGTTGTGATAGGGCGAGTACTTGAGCAGGTATTCGAACTGAGCTTCGTTGTCGGCTGAGCCGTATTCGGTGGTCCAGTGCGGGCCCTGCAGGAACTTCTGGTAGCGCAGCATGTCGAGGAGCGGATAGCCGCAGTCGATGGCCGCGAACATCTCCGGGTGCTGGGTCATGGAAGCGCCCATCAGCAGGCCGCCATTTGAGCGTCCGACGATAGCGAAGTGCGCGGGTGAGGTGTAGTGCTGGTCGATGAGGTACTGCGCCGCGGCAAACCAGTCGTCAAAGACGTTCTGCTTCTTCTCGAACATGCCCTGCTCATGCCAGTGCTCGCCGTACTCGCCGCCGCCGCGCATGTTGGGCATGGCGAACCATCCGCCCTGCTGGAGCCACCAGGCCCATTCGGGATTCCAGTGGGAGGTCATACTGACGTCGAAGCCGCCGTAGCCGGTCATCAGCAGGCGCTCAGTGCCATCGAGCTTCAGCCCTTTTTTGCCGGCGATGAACATAGGCACGCGGGTGCCGTCCTTCGAGGTGAAGAAGACCTGCCTGAGCTCGTACTGGCTGGTGTCGAAGGGAATATCCTGCTTAGCGAAGACATCGCGCTTGCCGGTGACGGTGTCGTAGCGGTAGAGCGTGGGCGGCTGGATGAAGGAGTCGAAACTGAGGTAGCCGTAGCGGTCGGACGTTCTGCCATAGATGCCGGAGGGCGAGCCGATGGCGTCGTAGCTGACCTTGCCGAGCAGCTTGCCGGCGAGTGTGTAGATGGAGGTTTCGTTCTGCACGTCCTTCAGGCGGTCGACGTAGAGCTTGCCGCCGACGATAGAGAAGGATTCAAGCGGCTCCGTGCCTTCGGGGACGACGGTGGTCCACGCGTCGGGCATGATGCCGGGGTCGGCTTTCAGGACGCGGCCGTTGGGCGACTTGTAGTCTGTGCGCACGTACCAGGAGCCCTTGAACTCGCTGGCGGAGAAGCGCGAGTCGAGGCCCCAGACAAGGACTTCGAATGGCGACTCAGGCTTGGTGAGGTCGCGGAAAACGACGTCGACGCGCTTGGCCGGGACGCCGCGGTCGATTTCGATCACGAGGTAGCGGTAGTCGTCGGTCATGTAGCTGCTGCAGAGATCGAGCGAACCCAACTGCTCGCCGTGAAATTCACGGCCGAAGATCAGCTTGTCGTTCGAGGTGCGCGTGCCGAAGAGGTGCAGGTAAACCAGTGAGCCTTTTTCGTTGGTACGGGTGTAGTAGATCCCCTTGCCGTCAGGCGTGAAATCGGAGGAGTAGTAGATGGCGCGGGGCAGTTCGTCGGGCAACGATTTTTTTGTCTTCAGGTCAAAGAAGCGGATCGTGGTTTCGTCCGCGCCGCCCTGGCGCACGTGATAGGCGAGCAACTGGCCATCGCGGGAGATGTCGGCGAGGGAGATGGATGTGTTGGGGTTGCGGTCTATCTGTGCGGGGTCGAGGATACGCTCGTCCTTGCCGGTCCAGCCACGGCGAATGTAGAGGGAGGCCTGGTCCTCGCTGGATAGCCGCTTCATGAAGTAGTAGTTGCCGGCGCGCTCGACGGGGATGGACCACGCCGTGACGTGCTCCATCGCGTCCAGAGAGTCCAAGGCCTTGGTGCGGATCTGATTTTGCTTGAAGTAGCGCGCGGTGTAGGCGTTCTCGGCCTCGATAAAGGCGCGGGTCTGCGGGCTCTTGGCGTCTTCCAGCCAGCGGTAGTTATCCACGATTTTGGTGCCGAAGTAATCGTCGGTGACGGGGACGGCTTCCACCTTGGGCGGGGCAGGCAGGGCGATGCCGGAACGGCCCTGGATGGTTTGAGCGGTGGCGGTTGAGGCAAGAAGAATCGCCGTGCAGGCGAAAACAGAAAGACGCATGTAGCTCTCCTGCCAACAGGATACGCGCCTGAAAAGAGCGGGCTGCAAGTAGAATTTAGCTGAGTGGACAATCTGTTCGCACCGCAACCGGAGTCACCGCAGCCGCGCTGGAAGCGCGCTTTGGCAGCTCTCCGCCCGTCCCACGCGCACTCGGTCTTCTCGGCCACGCTGTTGCTGATGGTTTCGACATTTTTGTCGAGCATCTTTGGACTGCTGCGGAACATGTATATCGCCTGGATCTTCGGGCGGGGCATGGAAGCTGACGCGTTTCTGGCGGCATTCCAACTGCCAGACATGATTTCGTACTTTCTGATTGGCGGCGCGGCGTCGATTACGTTTGTCACGATATTGACCAAATATCGCGACGCGGGCAGGGAAGCAGAGGGCGAGCGGTCGCTCTCCGTAATTTTGACCACGATGTTCGTTGTGCTGGGCAGCGCCATTGTGCTGGCGGAGATTTTTGCACCCTGGTACGTTCGCTGGTCGTTCCACGGTTTCGACGCGAATAAGGCGGCGCTATGCGTGCGGCTGACGCGGATTTTGCTGCCGGCGCAGTTGTGCTTCTTTGCGGGTGGAGTTTTTGGCGCGGTGCTGCTGGTGCGCAAGCAGTTCAACGTGCAGGCGGTCACGCCGCTTATCTACAACCTGGGCACTATTGTGGGTGGCCTGCTGCTGGTGAAGACACTGGGCATTTCGTCGCTGGCGATTGGCACGGTGGCAGGTGCGTTAGTGGGGCCGTTTCTACTGAATGCGATTTTTGCGCGGCGCGCCGGAGTGCACTACCGGCCCATTCTCGACTGGCACGACGAGGGACTGCACGAGTGGGTGCGGCTCTCGCTGCCGCTGATTGTGGGCGTTTCGCTAGTGACGGCTGACGCCTGGATCATGAACTACTTTGCCTCAAACAACAGCGGAGCCATTTCGCTGATGACCTACGCAAAGCGGCTGTTCGTGGCGCCCATGTCTGTGCTGGCGCAGGCTGCAGGCGCAGCGTCGTTGCCATTCTTCGCGAGCCTGTGGGCAAAAGAGCATCGCTACGAGTTCGCGGTGAAGGTGGCGGATTCGGTTTCGCGCGTAGTGTGCCTGGGATTGCTGGTTGGGTCAGTCATGGTGGCACTTGGCCGGCCGGCCATCAATCTGCTGTTTATTGGCGGGCGATTCTCGTCCCTGGATGCTTCGGAGTGCGCGGGCTACTTTGCTGTCTTTTCGCTTTCCGTGTGTCTGTGGTCGGCGCAGGCCATCTACTCGCGGGCGTTCTACGCTGCCGGCAATACATTTACACCCATGGCCGCCGGGACAATTGTGACTTTGATTGCGCTGCCCATCTACAGCGGGCTGTATCACGCTTTTGGAGCGCTGGGGCTGGCGATTGCCTCGGACCTGGGCATTGCGCTGCACACCGTGACGCTGGCGTTGTTGCTGCACAGGCGGCGTATGGTGTCGCTGGCCAGCCTGGACCTTGCCGAGATGGGGCGGTGCGTTGGCGCGGCGCTGGGCGCGGGCGGCGCCGCAGCGGGGGGTGTTTTTGCGTCGGAGTGGATTTTGCGGCGGCCGAGTCTGGCGGCGCATCTGGCGATGCACAGCCGGTGGATGAGCCTTTCTCTGCTGGCGCTCGGCGCACTGCTATGGTTTGTTGTGGCCTACGTGTTGCTGGAGCGGACTGGTTCTGCGCTGCCGCGCATGGCACGCAAGCGGCTGGGGCTGGCTGCCTGAAAAACAAGCCCCTGCCGAAGCAGGGGCTTGCGTGGAAAGCGGGTTGGTCTAGACCGTTGCGGGCTTCGGCGGTTCGGGAGTGGCGGCCGGAGCGGGCGTTGCCGGCTTGGGGGCCTCAGCCTTCTTGATGTCGATGCCGCCCTTGAAGAAGGCGCCATCTTCAATGCTGATGCGGGCCGCGGCTACGTCGCCGGTAAGCGCGCCTTCGGCGCGGATGTCGACGCGGTCAGAGGCGACGACGTTGCCTCGCACCTTGCCGAGCACCACGATTTCGCGTGCGGTGATGTTGGCGGCTACCTGGCCGTTGCGGCCCACGGTGACACGGTTGCCAGGCAAATTGATGGTTCCTTCCACTTTGCCGTCGATGAAGAGCGATTCGTTACCGGTGATTTCGCCCTTGATGACGAGTCCTTTGCCGATGGAGGCCTGATCGGCTGCGGGAGCAGCGGGCCGGGCCGGCGTTTCATACGCGGGTGTGGCGGGAATAGAACGAGGCGGCTCCGGAGTGGGAGTATGCGAAGGGGCAGGAGTCTGACTGGGTTTCCACATAGCGCTCAAATGCTCAATCCTTTTCTGTCCTTGCGGGACCAGGTTGCCAAGGCAGCCAACGGTATTTGTGCTGCGGAGAGTTGCCGATGGCTTACGGCCTCCGCTGGAGGTTTCCTGGTGCACTGCCCGGCGAGCCCAGGCAAGTCGTCTGGGCCTATTCTAAGCCTGAGCGGTGAAGTTGTTCGAGTTCGAGTCAGAATCTGAACAGACGGTTGCCCACGGAAGTAACAGTGTGCCCAAAAGCGGCAAATAGAGGGCGAATTTCTCAAACTCCTTTTACAATCGCGAAAACGGGGAGAGCGATGAACATTCGAATTGGTGGCGTGGCTGCGCTTCTACTAGCCGTGTGCGCGGGCTGTTTACAGGGGTCGGCGCAAAGCGCGCAGCAGCCCTTCGACGTGGTAATTACCCACGGGCACATTGTCGACGGAACGGGTTCGCCGTGGTATTCGGGCGATATCGGCATTCGCGATGGGCGCATTGCGGCGATTGGCAATCTGGCCGGAGCGGCGGCAAAACGCACCATCGATGCAGCAGGCAAGGTGGTGGCACCGGGGTTCATCGACATGCTGGGCCAGTCGGAGCTGACGGTTCTGGTGGATCCTAGGCTGCCCTCGAAGATTTACCAGGGCATAACCACCGAGATTACGGGTGAAGGCGACTCGGTGGCGCCGGTGAACGAGGCGATGCTGGCCGCCGACCACAACAGCTACACGCACTACAACATCACGCCGAACTGGCATACGCTGCGCGAGTACTTTGCCAGGGTTGAGAAGCAGGGCATGGGCATCAACATGGCGACGTACGTGGGCGCCACCTCGGTGCGGCGCATGGTGCTGGGCGATGCCGATGTGCAGCCGACGCCGGCGCAGCTGGACAAGATGAGAGCACTGGTGGGCGAGGCGATGAAGGACGGCGCGGTGGGCGTTTCAACTTCGCTGCAGTACTCGCCTGCGCCCTACGCCAAGACCGAAGAGCTGATTGCGCTGGCGGCCGAAGCCAGTAAGTATGGCGGCATCTATGCCACGCACATGCGCAGCGAGGGCGACCAGGTGCTGGAGTCGATTGACGAAGCCGCGCGGATTGGCCGCGAGGCGCATATTCCCGTTGAGATTTGGCATTTGAAGGCGGCCGGCAAGACGAACTGGGGCAAGATGCCACAGATTGTGGAGCGCATCAACGCGGCGCGCGCCTCGGGACTGGACATCAGCGCCGATACGTACGCCTACACTGCGTGGTTCAACACGTTTTCCGCGTTCATTCCGCCGTGGGCGCACGACGGCGGCGACGCAAAGTTGATTGAGCGGCTGAAGGATCCGGCCACACGCGCTCGGATTCGCAAGGATTTGGAATCGCCGGGGAAAGACTCGACCGGGCAGGATTGGGACAACGAATGGCAGGAAATTCCGGGGCCCGAAGCGATTCTGATTGCTGTGGTCGAGAACAAGGAACTGCTGCCGTTGCAGGGCAAGCGTCTCGCCGAGGTGGCGGCAATGTGGCACGAAGACGCCATCGACGCGCTCTGCGACATTCTCATCAAGGACAAGGCGTTTACGGATGTGGCGGTTTTTGGCATGGATGAGCCGGATGTGGTGCTGGGCGTGAAGCAGCCATGGATGTCGTTCGACAACGACTCGTCGGGCGCCTCGCCTGAAGGTATTCTGGGCGCAGAGCATCCGCATCCGCGCGCGTACGGCACGTTTCCGCGCGTGTTGCGCAAATATGTGCGCGAAGAGCACGCAATCACAATCGAGGATGCGATTCGCAAGTTCAGCGCACTGCCGGCGCAGCGCATGCGGCTGACCGATCGCGGCGTGCTGAAGCATGGCATGTGGGCCGACGTGGTGATTTTCGATCCGGCGACCGTTGCGGACAAGGCGACGTTTGAGAATCCCAGCCAGTACTCGGTGGGCATGGAGTACGTTCTGGTGAATGGAGTGCCGGTGATTGCAGAGGGCAAAATGACCGGCTTGCTACCTGGCAAAGTGCTACGTGGCGCTGGATTTACGAGGTAATACCAGCTCGTGGTAAATCCAATTTCCGCTTGAGATAACATCATCAGCCGCCGACCAAGGAGGCCGGTGAGCATGGATTCCACGTTCGTTGCAATGGCTGCGAAGTATGGGTGGATTGTCGCGATTCTCGCGATTGTTGTCTTTCACAAAGCGGTTTTGCGGATTTTCTTCGGGACAGTGATCATCTCGAAGGATGAGATTGGCATTCTGAACAAGAAGTGGGTGCTGTTTGGCAAGAACCGCACCCTGCCCGATGGCGCGATTATCGCGCTGCATGGCGAAGCCGGCTTGCAGGCCGACACACTTGCCCCCGGCATCCACTTTGGATTGTGGGCGTGGCAGTACGCGGTTTCACGCGTGGGCTTCACCTCCATCGACAAGGGACACATCGGGATTGTGGAGGCGCGCGACGGACGGCCTCTCTCTGGCGGTCGTGTGCTGGCCAAGACGGTGGAGTGCAACTCCTTCCAGGACGCGCGCGGCTTTTTGTCCAATGGCGGCGAGCGTGGACCGCAGATCTCGATCATTCCGCCGGGAACGTACCGCATCAATACGGCTCTGTTCACGGTGAGCGCGGCTGAAGTGCTGGAGATTCCCGACAATATGGTGGGCGTGGTGACCACCAAGGACGGGCGTCCGCTGGCAACCGGCGAAATTGCGGGCAAGGAAGTTCCGGGGCACAACCTTTATCAGGATGCCGAGGCGTTTATCGCCAGTGGCGGCAGCAAGGGCTTGCAGGAGCAGGTCATCCTTGCCGGCCGGTACTTTATCAATCCGCGCTTTGCCACGGTGGAGATGAAGCCGATGACAGACGTGCCGATTGCCAACGTGGGCGTGGTGATTGCCTACGTGGGCAAGGAGGGCAAGGATCTGACGGGCGACACCTTCAAGCACGGCAACCTGGTAAGCCGCGGAGAAAAGGGCGTGTGGTTTGAGCCGCTCGATCCCGGCAAGTACCCCATCAATCCGTTTACGCACAAGGTGGAGCTGGTGCCAACGGCAAACATTGTGCTGAATTGGGCGACCGGGAAATCGGAGGCGCACAAGCTGGATGAGAAGCTCTCGACGATTACAGTGCGCTCGTCGGATGGTTTTACGTTCAACCTGGATGTGAGCCAGATTATCCATGTACCGCGCAACGACGCGCCGAAAGTGATTGCGCGCTTTGGCACGATGGCCAATCTGGTGACGCAGGTGCTTGAGCCGACCATCGGCAACTACTTCCGCAATGCGGCGCAGACCTCGGACGTAATCGAGTTTTTGAAGAAACGCAGCGAGCGGCAGGCGGAGGCGAAGGCGTCGATTGCGCAAGCGTTGACGGAATACAACGTGAACGCCATTGACACGCTAATTGGCGACATTACGCCGCCTGAGGCGTTGATGAAGACGCTGACTGACCGCAAAATCGCCGAGCAGGAGCAGGTGACCTACAAGACGCAGCAACTGGCCGAGGAGACGCGCAAGGACTTGCAGCAGGCCAGGGCGATGGCCGATACGCAGGCACGCGTGGTGGATGCGGAGCGGTCGGTTTCGATTGCTGACTTTGCCGCGCAGGCGCAGGTGAAGCAGGCAACCGGCGCAGGCCAGTCAAAGACCATCAACGCGGAAGCCGATGCGCGGGTGCGTACGATCAGCGCAGAGGCCGAAGCGCGCGCGAAGACCATCAATGCGGACGCGGATGCCAAGGTGGTTATCACCGTAGGCAACGCCGACGCAGAGAAGGCGCGCGCCGTGGGTACCGCGGAAGCTGATGTCATCAAGATGAAGATCTCTTCGATGGAGTCGGGCAATTACGCGGCGGTGCAGATAGCGCAGGCACTGGCGCAGAACAAGGTGCCGCTGGTTCCGCAGATTATGGCGGGCGGCGGGTCGGGCGGCAGCACGCTGGTGGATGTGTTGATCGGCAACCTGCTGAAGGACAGCTTGAAGACGAGCAGCGCTGTCCCAGCTGCGGAGCCGGACGACAAGAAGTAGCGCGACGCAAAGGCAAGGAGGGGAGCCTGCGGGCTCCCCTCCTTTGTGTGTATCGTTGAGTCAAATGACGGATCGCGATTTGGTAACGCGCATTGCGCGCGCGGCGGGCGGTAAGGCAGGCTACAAGCAGCTGGTGCGCGAGCTGGGCCTGGGCGGAGGGCGCGAGCGGCGTTTGCTGCTGGAGCAGTTGGAGCGGCTGACGGCACGGGGAGAGTTGGCGAAGATCGACCGCGAGCACTGGGGCATTCCGCGCGCAGCCACGGGGACACGCGACAACCTGGTGGCCGGGCGGCTCGATTTGCATCGCGACGGCTATGGCTTTGTGCGGCCCAATCCCAATCAAAGTACGCGCATCGACGAGGACATCTTCATTCCGCCGACGGAGATCAACGGCGCGATGCAGGGCGACCAGGTGCTGGTGGAGCTGGAGCCGCCGCGCGCCGATGGACGCCGCTCCGGACGCATTGCGCGCGTGGTGGAGCGGCGCAACACGACGGTGGTGGGAACCTTTCACTACGCACGGCAGGGCAGGTATCCGTACAACGTGGTCATCCCCTTCGACGAGCGAATGACGCAGCCAATTATGATTCCGCGTGACGCCGAGCTAGTGCGGGAGTCGGAGGCACTTGCATCGCATCGCACGTTGGGCGAAGAGGCCGCTGCGAGGCCGGAGCATGACAATCTCGAAGGTCTGATTGTCGATGTGGAGATTACCGCGTGGCCCACGCCATATAAGCCTGCGCAGGGACGTGTGATGGAGGTGCTGGGCGCCCCGGACGATTTCGGCGTTGATGTGGAGATGATGATCCGCAAGCACCAGCTGCCGCGTGTCTTCCCTGAAAACGTGCTGGCCGAAGCGCGTGCGGTAGCCCATCTCGATGCGGCAGAGGTAGCACAACGGCGCGATTTTCGCGGACTGCCCATTGTGACCATCGACGGCGAGACGGCAAAGGACTTTGACGACGCGGTGCTGGTGGAAGAGCGCGCCGGCGGCGGCTTTGCGTTGCAGGTGCACATTGCCGATGTGGCCGAGTACGTGCGCGAAGGGACCGATCTTGACCTGGAGGCGCGGCTGCGCGGAACCAGCGTCTACTTTCCCGACCGCGCAATTCCCATGCTGCCGCAGGAGCTTTCGACCGACATTTGCAGCCTGCGGCCGGGCGAGGACCGGCTGGTGCTGAGCTGCCTGATGCAGCTGGACGCAGATGGGCGCATCGAGAGCTACGAGATTGTGGAAGGCGTGATCCGTTCGGCGGCGCGGATGACGTATACCGCGGTGAGCGCGATTCTGGATGGCGACGCGGCAGCGCGCGCGCAGTACGCGGAGCTGGTTCCGCACTTCGAGCGGATGAAGCTGCTGGCGGTGCGCATGAACAAACGCCGCGAGGAGCGTGGCAGCATCGACTTCGATTTACCCGAGCCGGTGATCGAGTTCGACGAGTTGGGTCAGATGCGCGGCGTGACGCGCGCGGAGCGTACTTGGGCTAACCGGCTGATTGAGGAGTTCATGCTGGCCGCGAACGAGTGCGTGGCCACGTGGCTGGAAGACCTCGGCGTACCTGCTATCTATCGCATTCACGAGAAGCCGGAGGCGCGGCGGGTAGTGCAGTTTGAGGAGCTTGCCGCGAGCTTTGGGTATTCTCTTGGCCTTGGGGCGCTTCCGGTGAAACGCGTGCAAACGCGTGGCGACCGGCGCGAAGCGCAGCGCTCGGGCCGCACGGCGCGCACGCATGAAGTTGCCGAAGACATTGCCGTGACGCCAAGGATGTATCAGAAGCTGGCTGCGCGCATTGAGGGCAAGCCCGAGGAGCGCATTCTCAGCTATCTGATGCTGCGGTCGCTGAAGCAGGCACGCTACTCGGAGGTGAATGAGGGGCACTTTGCGCTGGCCGCGCCGAGCTACACGCACTTCACTTCCCCCATCCGACGCTATCCCGATTTGATTGTGCACCGTATTACGAAGACGCTACTGCGGCGCGGAATTGCGGGGCACGGTGAGGTGGCTGCCGGACGCCACGCCTCGCCATGGACGCATCCGAACGAGGGTCTGGCCGGCATAGTTGTGCATCGCGCGAAGAAGCGAATAGCGGATGCGGATGGGATCGAGCCGCCGATTCCCGAGCAGGAACTGGCACAGATTGCCGAGGAGACCAGCCAGACCGAGCGCCGCGCGGCCGAGGCCGAGCGCGAGTTGGTGGAGTGGAAGAAGGTGCGCTTTATGCAGGACCGCGTGGGCGAGGAATTTGCCGCGCTGGTGCTGAACCCGGCCAAGTACGGGCTGTTTGTGGAGCTAGCCGATCTGTTTGTCGAGGGACTGGTGCCGATCGACACGCTGCGCGACGACCGGTATGTGTGGCGCGAGAGCTCGCACGAAATTGTGGGCGAGCGCTGGGGGCGGCGCTTCCGCGCGGGCGATCACGTGCAGGTGATCCTGGATCGCGTGCTGTACCAGGAACGCAAGCTGCAGTTCTCACTGGTGGAAGAAGGAATCGCGCTGACCGGGAAGCGGCCGCCGAAGCCTGTGGCCAAGCCCAAAAAGCAGCGCCGCGGGGTCGATGTGACCCACGCGGCGAAGCGATTGAAGGGCAGAAAGACACAGAGCCGTAAGGGCAAGCGGCGCTAACCGCCTTTCACGGCTGCCGAGTGTCTACGAGTTTGCCATCTTCTCGGCTAATGGTCCGATGATGGGGACCATAAATTTATGTCCGTTGACCGCCTTGAGGATGCAGACCAGCCAGAGGATGAAGAGGCTCAAGCCAAGGAGCGGCCCGAGAATCCAGCCAATGATGGGGATCACGGCAAGGATCATGGCAACGATCCATACGGCAATCCAGGCAATGTTCAGGCAGATGCTTTGCCAGGCATGGAATTTGACGTAGGGCTTATGGTTGTAGGGTTCAAGAACAAGAAACACGATGGCCGGAACGATGGTGATGTAGGCCAGCGCGCCGGCAGCGGTGTCGGAAAGACCGCTCTGCGTGGGAGGTGGGGTGGAAGGGGACTGCGGAGAATCAGACATGCTCGCTCCTTGGGTGGGTTAACAGCATGAAAGTCAAACAGCCAAAATCAGATCAAGATGGGACTGCGGATTGCAGAAAGCAGACAACCTGTGCGGATGCGAAAGCGAATCGGTAGCGTGGGGGACGCGCCATTGCGATTCATCGCTTCGCTATTGTCTCTGCCAGGTTGCCAATGAGCGGCAATTTGAACCGCTCGTTGTTGATGGTTTTGATCATCAGCATAATCCAGACGATCAGCGTTGCAAGCGTGAAAAGTGAGTCAACAGTACCTAGGGGCAGTGCAAGAGCCGGCGTCGTCAGTGCCACGATGCCCATCAGCATCTCCGCGGCGCACCAGGTAAGCGTAAGGAAGATGCACTGCCATGCGTGAAAGCGAATGGCACGGTTGCCGCGATACGGCTCAAGAACCAGAAAGACGACTGCCGGGATGAAGGTGAGATAAGCCAGCATGCCCGCCACGTTGTCAGTAAGAGCCGGCGTACTCACTGCGGAGCGAGTCGATTCGGCCATAAAGCCTCCTTGCACGCGCGCCCTGCGGGTTGGGGCACGACCGGCCGCCTACACGACACCCACAAAGTATTGAGCACAGTGAGAATAGGTTTGCTGGCAGCGCAAACAGGAAATCTCGAAATGATGCCGCTGTCAAGCAAAATCCAATTGCCGGCTGAATGAAAGCACCGCGGGAAGATTTCACCAGAGAAGCTGTAACCTTTTCCGCGTTTGACCACTCTTGAGCGATACACGGGCCCTCGTCGCAAGCAAGGCAATCGCGGTTGGAGGCCCCGACCAACTTCCTCTGAAACGGAGTAGCGGAACTATGAAGAGCTTTAAGCTCGCAGCAGTCGTGTGTCTATGGGCCGGTGCGCTTCTTGCCGCCGGCATGAGTGCGCATGCGCAACCGGCGCGGCGCGGTGCGGTATTCGCAATGACCAATGCCGCGGACGGCAACCAGGTGGTCGCCTTTGCGCGCGCGGCCGATGGGTCGCTGCACCAGACAGGCAGCTTTGCAACCGGTGGCAATGGCAGCGGGGGCACCATCGATCCGCTGCACTCGCAGGGGTCGCTGGTGTTGAACGACGATCATCGCCTGCTGTTTGCGGTGAATGCCGGCAGCGGGACGGTTTCCTCGTTCGCGGTCTTAGGCAGCACACTTAAGCTGCTGGACACCGCGTCGAGCCGCGGCAGCCAGCCAAGCGCGGTGGCAGTTTTTGAAAACCTGCTCTACGTCCTGAATATGGGCGGTAACGGCAATGTAACGGGCTTCAGGATTTTGCCTAACGGCCGCCTGCTGCCGATTCCTGGTTCCACGCGCAATTTGAGTGCCGGCAATACCGCGCCAACTTCGCTTGTCTTCAGCCCCAACGGCAGGGTTCTTGTGGTGGCAGAGAGCGCGACCAACAAGATCGACACCTTCCGTGTGCTTCCTAATGGAACGTTGAGTGCGATTACCACTACCGACAGCGAGGGTGCTGTGCCGTTCGCGGCCCTGTTCACGCCCAGCGGAGTGCTGATCGTGGCCAACGCCTCGAATACCATCTCGTCGTACTCGGTGAACTGGAGCCAGAAACTCGAGACCATTACCGCGGCGCTGCCCACCGAAGGGCAGGCGACTTGCTGGAGCGTAATTCTGCCGAATGGCCGCGTGATTTATACGGCGAATGCCGGGACTTCAAATCTTTCCGGTTACCGGATTGGCTGGAATGGCTCTCTGACGCCGATCGGAGACACGATTGTTGGCGCGAACCCTGCCGGAAGCGTGAATCTCGACATTGCCGTGAGCACGGATGGACGTTTTCTCTACACGCTGAATGGCGGCACCGGCACGATTGGTGTTTTTGCCGTCGAGCGGGATGGATCGCTGGAAAATCAGGCTGAAGTGGAGGGATTGCCGGCGGGTGCAGGCATCAACGGCATCGCGGCGTACTAGCTGCGGGCATTGGGCGGGCGTGGTCCACGGGCCGCGCCCACTCCATTCACTGCGCCCTTCGCAGGCGGCCGGTCATCCCATACAATATTCAAGGGAGTGTCACGGATGGCGCATACGGTATTTTGTGTTCGCAACAAGAAGGAACTGGAGGGGCTCGACGAGCCGCCCTTCGACTCGGAGTTTGGGCAGAAGATTTTCAAGAATGTCTCCAAGGCGGCGTGGGCTGAGTGGGTGGAGCGGCAGAAGATGCTGCTGAATGAATACCGCCTGCAGCCATGGACTCCGCAGGCCCAGCAGTTTCTGGTGGAGCAGATGGAGCAGTTCTTCTTTGGCGAGGGCGCGGCGCTTCCGCAGGAGTACGTGCCGCCGGCGCAGTAAGCGCATAGCCCGTGCGTTTTACGGCGGGCGCAACTGGTGTAAACTAATCAAGACCCCAAAGGCCGGTTCGCTCTGGCGGACCGGCTCACTTGTGTCGGGACGTGGCTCAGCCTGGTAGAGCACTCGCTTGGGGTGCGAGGGGTCGGGAGTTCGAATCTCCCCGTCCCGACCATTGCATAAATTGCAGCAGACGCGGCCTCAGGGCCGCATTTCTGTTTTTGGGGCGAATTCGGTGCACAGCTGAATCAATCCGAATTTCCGGCAATTAATGTTGGGACGCCGGAGCCTCGGCTAGTGCCAGATGTAGCCTGCGATGCGTAGGGACTCGGTTTCGGCGAGCACGGTAATGGCGAACAAAGCCGCGGCGATCAGGGCAATCATGGTGCGCGGAAATCGCTCCGCAAAAGAGAGGCGCGCGCCGCCGACTTGAGAAAAGAGAGGCTGGCGGGTGCGGCTGAGGGCGGCTGCCTGAGCGGGACTCGACCGCATTCCGGATGGTACTGAGGGGTGTATTTCCTCGAGAATGCGGCGAAATGCCTGCGTGCGAAGTACCTGGCCAGAGAAAGAGAGTGACTGCCGCTTCATGGTTGGGGTCCCGTCCCGGCACCGGTCGGCAGGCTCCCGGTACGCGAGTCCTGCTGAGCGCCAGTGAATGAGTTGAAGGTAAATGCCTGCGCCTGGGCGGACAATTCCTCGAAGGTGGGGCGAGCGTGGGCACTCGCTCATGGTGCATGAGTAATCGAGTGCCTATTACGGAAGAGAGGTAGACGATTGCCTGCGTGCGACAGCATATAGTGAGAAAAGACTTGCGGCAGCCGGAAATTTCAGGAAATCTCAACGCTGGTGATGAAGAATGGCAGAAACACAAATCCTACGACTGATCAACAAAACGCAAAACCGTGTTGCTTGCGATGCATTGCGTGTGGTGGATATGGCCGCGGACGATTTGACCGAGCTTGTAGGGGGACTCTCTGCCGCGCCTGAAACCGGGCTTTGGATAAGGCCTTGCATCGGCGCGCCGGCGTTGGAAACGGGCGCCCCATACGACCTTGTGGGTATCGACCAAAACCTGTGTGTGTCAGAGGTACATGCAGCATTCCAGCCTGGCTCGTTTGTCCTCTTCCGTCCGCGGACTACGAGCGCGCTGGTGCTGGCCAGTGGTACTGCAGCGCGAACAGGCATGCAGGAAGATGACGAGCTGGAGGTTTCCGCGCCGGACGGGGAGTTTGTGCCGGAAGAGCGCGCCGCGGAAAACGAAGCTGGGGCAGAGGCCGAAGCGGTGGTCGCGCCTGAGGCCGCTGCAGAGGCCGGTACACCGGAGCCGGCAGTGAACTCCTGGGCCGCACCGCCGGCGGTGCTGGCGCCTCCTGATGCTGAATTTCCCATAGACGACCACAAGGAGCCGATGACCACGCGCCTGATGCGCTGGCTGGTTCCGGACAAGCGCAAGAATCCGCGCGTGCCGATGCCGAATCTGGTGGCATTCCGCAGAGCAGGCGAGAAGTTGATGACTTATGCGGTGGAAGACATCAGCAAGACGGGCATTTACGTTTTGACCGAGGAGCGGCCGCAGCCGGGCACCGTTTTTCCGCTGACGCTGCAGAAGTCGGGCAGTTTGCGCTACGAGGCGAATGGAACTGTGGCTGTGTATGTGAAGGTACTGCGCTGGGGGCCGGGCGGCCTGGGCATGGAGTTCATCACCTCGCCCGAGGCGGGGCCTCCGCGCACGGATTTCAAGCTTGAAGGCGGCGCGAGCACGGAGAAGCTGCACGCGTTTGTTTCCAGCGTGAAGCCGGGAGAATACTAGAGGCGTGGCTGGCGCCTATGTGGGGAAGAGCACGCCGGTGGTTTCTGCAATGGCAGAGACGCGCGCGCGGCGGCGAGGAGCCGGCTGAGTCGCCTGCGGCTCAGCCGTGGTGAGAAGATTGACGATTTCGCGCAGTTCTAAGCGCGCGCGGCCAATGGCCGCAACCACTTTTTCGTCGCGCTGTTGTGGTGGAGCGGGCACCGCGGCCAGCTTGGGGGCCGGCTCAACCTTGCGCGACTGGCCCAGCACCTGACGGGCACCGGCCAGCGTGTAACCCTCGTCGTGCACCAGACGCTTGATGTCGAGCGCCAGCTCAACTTCGCGACGGCGATAGAGCCGCTGTCCCGTGCCGCTCTTGTTTGGCTTCAGCTGCGGGAATTGTGTTTCCCAAAAGCGCAATACATAGGTTTCCACCTTGCAGATACGCGCCACGTCGCCGATCTTGAAGTACAAGCGGTCGGGGATGGTGGGAGTTTCGTGGACGCGTTTGCGTGAAGTTTGCGCTGCCATAAGGGAAAACAGCAGGATCTGCAACTCCTGCTTGATAGACGCAGTATAGGCCACGGTTTGCGGAGTTTGTGAAGCAAATTCCGAACAAGGCGGTGGAAAGCGCAGGCATAACTGGAGTTGGTAGCGTGCTTACTGCTTCTTGAGCACCGCCGTACCGCGCTCGTCCATCAAAATTGTGTTCTGCAACTTGCGGAAGTCGGCGGCCCGGTCGGCGGGAATCTGCACCTGCCGCACCGTGTACTCGCGCTCGTAGTGCAGTGTGCCGCCCTGCGTGGTGAAGCGTGAGTGATAGCTGGCGAAGTCCAGGTCGAGATTGACCGGGTCCGGCGTCTCATCCACCATGAAGCCCTGCGGCAGCGCGATGTCGAAGCTGTCGCGCCAGTGGCCGGTCGCATCCAGATCGATAGGAACGGTGCGCGGTTTGCTGTCGAAAGCCAGTGAGTGCGTGCCCAGCACGCGCGGGCGAACCAGCACCATGTTGCCCGCCGGATGCGAGTAGTTGCTGGCGGCGAGCTTGTAGCGGAACTCGATCGGCTTATCGAGATCGGGCGGCTGCGTAATCTGGAACGATTGCAGTACGACGCCCGGCAGATCGCGCGCAATCATCTTCTCAAATCCGTCGTGACGTTCCTTCTCATCGCTGTCCTTCAAAAAGGAGCGCATCTCCGCGCCCTCGGGGCCAAAATGAGCCGTCTCCACCGAGCCGGTAAGTGACCCGTCCGCGGCCAGCGTGAAGTTGCCAGATGTGGTGTTGCCATTGGCGTCCGGAGAAAGTGTGGGCAGCGCGAGCAACTGGCTATCCGGGCCTGCGCTCAAGACTCCGTAGCTATTTTGCAGGTCCGGGCGCAGGTTGCCGACTGGCGTTCGTTCGTCCGTGGGATCGAAGATGAGATAGCTCTTGCCGTCTTTGCCTTTCACCACCGCCTGCAGGCGCTTGTCGGTCACGTTTTCAGGAATTTCAATGGCGGTGATCATGTGATTGCCATACATTGAGGGCTGCTGCGGGTCCACCACGCCCCGGCGAGAGTCGACTGAGACGTAGTAGGCGCGAATACCTGCCACTTGCAACATCGAAATCAGCAGCGTGGACTTGTCCTTGCAGTCACCGTAGCGATTGCGGAAGATGTCTGGCGCGTGATTGGCCTGCCAGCCGCCAATGCCACGCATCACAATGAAGTAGCGGACGTTTTTCTGGATGTAGTCGGTGATACGGCTTAGTTTGGTGTAAAAATCGGGCGCGCCGGCGATGAGCTGCTGCGTTTGCGCGGTGATTTCCGGCGAGGGCGCCGGACGGTCGGCTTCAAGGCGTGTGTACCAGGCGCCGAGCGCCTTCCACTGGTTATCGATGCCGGCGACGGCGGCCTCGCCCCACTGCACATTCATGCGGGCGGAGAGTGCGCTCCATTCGGGGCGGGAGGGAATATCGCGGAGAATCAGCGGTTCTTCATCCTTTACCTCCCAGCGCCAGTGGTTGGGCGCAACCTGGACGGGCGGTACCACGGCATGATTGCGCCACGAGACCGCGTAGGGACGCCCTTCGGGCAGATCGATTTCGAGTGCCTGAAAGACAACCGGGTTGGTATTTTGGATCATCCACATCTTTTCCTGCGCGTAGGGAGCCATCAATTCTTCTGACTCGCAGACCAGGGTGGCGCCCACGTCTATGGCAGGCGGCCGCGCCACGCGCGCCTTGTCGGTGGAGAGCATGACCGGAACCGATGTGTCGCCGACATCCACGAAGTCAGTGGGCTGTGCCTGGTAGGTCTTCTCATCGGGCGCAATGGTCCAGGCGCGGAAGTAGTTAATCTTCTGGTCTTCACTGTAGCTGACGACACAGCCTTCATCGCGGCCCTGCGGTTTGAGAATGCGAATCACTTCGCGCTCACGCTCAACGGCGCGGCCCTGCGCGTCGATAGTCTCCACGTATTCGTCGTAGAGGACGACCGATGAAGAGTCTTTGACGTACGCCGGCGTTGGGGTTTTGGCTGCGTCCAGCCCCCATTGCGGCACGGGCTGGCCTTTGTTGAACCAGTTGGCGGCGAAAGCAGACGCTGTGCCTGCCAGAACCACAAGCGCGAGCAGGGATGTGGAGCGAAGGCGTGCAACGGTCATATTAATTCCCTTTCGCGGCCGCTGCGCGGGTGAGCACAATCTGTTCCTGGTCGGCGGTGGCGGCTTTCTGGTAGAAGCCGTGCAGGTCGGCGTACGTATCCGGCGCCAGCAACGTGTAGTTGTAGACCATGGTGCGGTTGATGGTGACAGCGTCTCCGCTTGCCCCCGCGGCTATCTTCAACAACGCGTGATTGGGCCACGAGATATTTGCCGCGGCGGGAAGGCTTTCCAGTGTGTAACCGGAGGGCAGGTGGAAGGCGACCTGATCCTGCTCAAGTCTGGGATAGCGCACATCAATGGGCACGGTGCGCTTGTCTACAGCGACAAACGGGTGTTTGGCGTGCGATTCGAAGAAGAGCGCCGGCAGGAAGAAGTGCTTACCGGTGGCCGCGCCTACGTTGCCGCTGATTTTCACGAGGCCGATCAGCATGGCATTCGGGTCTTCCACGCCCAGGAAGTGATCGAAGTCCGCCTGCACGCCATCGGGTACGGTCGCGCGTACGTACTCGGTGAACTGCTTCTTCACTTCGTCCACATCGTTCTCCACCCAGATTTGCCGCCAGCGCAACGCTTCCTCTCCGGTGAGAATGAACCGCGCGGTCCCGGTCACATTGCCATCGGCGTCCACGGTCAGGTCTGCAATGCGCTGAATCTTCGAGTGGTCGTAGGTTTCCGCACCGGTGGTGCTGTAAAGCGTGTCCTTGGCGGAGCCGCGCATGCCGGAGGCCAGCGTGTGCTTCCAGTGCAGCAGGCCGAAGGGGCACATTTTTTGCCCAGGGTCGACGATGATGTCCTTGCCGCCCAGGGTCAGCGAAACCAGATAATCGTCGAGCTGATAGGTGGAAAGGTAGTGTGGGTCAAAGATGGCGCGGCTGCGGTTGACCACCTGCATGGGGTAGGCCTGCAAGCCGGCCGCACGCGCCATGGCCAGATACAGCAATGCAATCTCGTCGGAGGAGCCGGACTTGCGCGTCCAAACGTCCTCAGCATCCTTCACCGGCTTCATCTTTACCTGCTTCAGCTCGGCCTTGGTCTTGGCACGTGTGAAGTCAGTGTTTTCAAGTTTCATCACGGCGTCGTAAATCTTGCGGGCCTTCTGATCATCGGTATCGGAAGGCGCAATGATTTCAGCAACCGCCTGCTTGAGCATTTTGGTGGGCTCGGCGAAGTCGTTCGCATTTTTTTGCCAGCGTTTGCCTTCCTTTTCCCAGAATTCCGTGCCAGAGAAATACTGCGTGTAGTAAAACTCCACGCGCCAGGTCAGGCTGTTCAGCGGCGGCATCCAGTCTTCATCGGGAATCGGTGGGACATTGCCGATGTCGAAGGTGTAATCGTTTTTCAAATTGTGCACGACCACTGTTTTGCCGTCCGCCTGGACGGATGTCATCAGACGGTCCTGCGCTTCGCCGCGGCTATTGAGGATGGAGATAGCGCCGCTATGGTTGGGCGAGAAATAGTAATGCGCCTTGTGCACAAAATAGGGCTGCTGGATGTTCCAGGTCGGTGCGGACACGCGGTTATCGTCGTAACGGATAATGAGGCGGTATTCCAGTATGCTGCCGACTTCGACACTGGGCAGGGTGAAGACCATTTCATTCAACTGGGTGTCGCCGACTTTGAACTGCATCAAGTCAGAGGGCTTCGCTGTAAGCGGAATTACGGTCCCGTCCGGGTGGATGGTCCTACCCTTGATGTCGGTGACTTTGAATTCGCCGTGCTCATAGGGAGTTTTGACGGTTGCCAGTTCCTTGCCTTTTTCCGTCAAAATCTTGATGCGTACGTAATAGCTGTGGAAGTGCAGATTGTCGTCGGTTGTCTCTTCCCGGTAGAGATATACGGCTGCGGCGCCTGGCGCCAGCGGGTCAGCGGTCATCTGCAGTTCTTCTTTGGTGGGTTCCTGGAACTGCGCGCGTCCAATTGTGGGACCGGCACAAACGACGAGAGAACAAAGAGCAAGCGCAAGAGAGCGAAATCGCATCGTGAGATTCCTGGTTTTCTGGAACACCGAAAAGTGTAGCGCAGTTGGCGGCGAATTTCAGGTGACTTTCGGGGGACAAGCTACAAGGAATGTGCATTATCGATAACAGTGGAGTAACCTTCCGCTAACTTGAAGACGGCGCCTGGCGAATTCAGCCATGAAATCCGGAAGGGAGCCCTATTTGCGGGCTGCCGCGCCAAGCATGGCACTCACGCACGCCAGCGGCAGCCCCACCACGTTGAAGTAGCAGCCCTCCACGCGCGGAATCCATTTCGCCGCCATACCTTGAATGCCGTAGGCGCCGGCCTTGTCCATCGGCTCTCCAGTGGCGACATAAGCGGTGATGTCGGCCTCACTCATGGCAGCGAATGATACCGCAGTTACCTCGGCGGCGGCTTCCACGCCTTGTGTGGTCACGACGGCCACGCCGGTAACCACCTGGTGCACGCGTCCGCTGAGCAGGCGCAACATGCGAGCGGCGTCGGCGGCGTCTTCGGGCTTGCCAAGGATGTGTCCATCAAGCGTGACGGTCGTATCCGCACCCAGCACAACCGCGGCTGGGTCGCCAGCGGCGTTGAAAATAGCCTGCGCTTTCTCGCGCGCCAGGCGCGTGACGTACGCAGTGGGGTCTTCGCCGGGGCGCACGGACTCGTCAACATCGGCAGGACGAACCTCGAAGGTGAAGCCAGCCTGCGCGAGCAGTTCGCGCCTGCGCGGCGATGCGGAAGCCAGAATGAGCATGAAGAAATTATGGCAGCTTCGCTATGGCGCGCGTGTACCATGGTCTGCGCCATGACCTTTGCCGATCATGCACTTGCCTTACGTTTGGAAGCCGTGGAGGCCCGCGCCTGCGCGGGCATTGCTGATGCGCGTGCCCGTCTCTTTCCCGAGTCCGGCTCTGCCAGCGCGACGATTGCCGGTACGACAGTGGTCTTTGATGGTGTGGATGCGCCGACGACACAAACCTTCGGCCTGGGCTTATACGAGCCGCTGACGGCGCAGGCTCTCGATGCCATCGAGGAATTTCTGGTGAGCCGCGGCGCGGAGCCAATGCACGAGGTGTGTCCGCTTGCGGGCGCGGAGGTTCTGGAGGTGCTATGCGCGCGTGGCTATCGGCCGTTCGAGATCAGCAACGTGCTTTATCGCCTGCCGCAAGCGCCCACAGAGCCGCTGCCCGGCGGAATTTCCGTGCGTGTGGTGGGAGCCGATGAAGCCGATGTATGGAGCCGCGTGAGCGCACGCGGGTGGACGCATGAGCATCCAGAACTGGAAGACTTTGTGCGCAAAATGGGTGTGCTGTGCGTGGAGAGAAGCAACAGTCCATGCTTCCTTGCCGAGATTGACGGCGTGCCAGCAGCAGCCGGAGGGCTATCGATTCACGAAGGAGTGGCGTTGTTTGCAGGCGCAGCAACGGAGCCGGAGTTTCGCCGGCGCGGCTTGCAGGGAGCACTGCTGGCAGAGCGTATGCGCTACGCAGTAGCCGCGGGATGCGATTTGGCAATGATGGTGGCCGAGGCCGGCAGCAACTCACAGCGCAATGCCGAGCGGCTCGGATTTCAGGTAGCCTACACGCGCTTGAAGTGGCGCTGGCGCGCACGTAGCTAGATTTTCAAGCCCACGTGCATGCCGCCTGGCGTGGCCACGCCCCAGGCCATGGCAGGCGTATTGTGTGCCAGGCCAAAGCGGCCGTCGGGGCCAAGCAGAATCATGCCGCCGTGCCCGCCGAGGCGGTTGTAGAGATAGGCAATGGCCTCGCGCGCGGCGATCTCCGGTGCGGCGCCTGCGGCCACGCGATCGGTAGCCCACTTGCCGAGGACAAGCTTCATTATCGGCTCGCCCCATCCGGTGAGTGAGACCGCTGCGGCCAGGTTATCGGCATAGCAGCCGCAGCCGATGAGCGAGGAGTCGCCGACGCGGCCGGGCGTTTTGTTCAGCGTGCCGCCCGTTGAAGTTGCCGCGGCCAGGTTGCCGTAGGCGTCCAACGCAACAGCGCCCACTGTGTCGTGACTGTCGAAGCTTGCCGCAGTCTCTGGGCCTTTATCGTCTTCAATGCCGCTGAAGGTTTCATCGGCCAGCCCTGCGGCAGCACGTGCCCGTGCCGTCTCCAGCCGCTCACGTTCGCGATCCAACACCAACTCGGCGTTATCGACGAGTGCCATACCGTGCGATTGTGCGAATTGCTCCGCGCCAGCACCAACAAAGTAGACGTGCGGACTCTGCTCCAGCACCAGGCGCGCGGCTTGAATGGGATTGCGCAGCCGCTCCACGCAGGCCACGCCGCCGGCCTTCATGCGTCCGCCATCCATCAGCAGCGCATCCATCTGCACACGGCCATTGGAGGTGAGGAAACTTCCACGCCCGGCGTCGAAGGTCGGGTCGTCTTCCAGAATGGTGACCGCGGCCTCCACGGCGTCCAGCGCGGAGCCACCGCGCGCCACAATTGCGTGGCCTGCTTCAAGCGCGCGACGTACGCCTTCCTTGTGGTCTTCGGCAGCGTCGGCGGGAATGGCCCATGCGCCGCCATGGACGAGCAATGTGGGATCGTGCGTAGCTGGTCTGGTCACATTTGCTATCGTAGCGCGACCGGCTGTGGGACGTTGTCAAATGCGACCCGGTTTATGAAACGTCTAACTGACTGAAAAGCAAGGCGACATTTCGGTCACACGCGTTTGCAGTTAATTCCGGCGATCCGCACTAAGCTTGAGTCATTGGTGAGAGGAAGGCGCGCGGAGAGCTTCTGGCTCTCCGTTTTCCATTTGAACGCTTCTTCACAGCTCGCATCTATTGAGGACATGACACGCATGAAACTCACACGTGAGACCTGGTTCCGCGGGGGCAGGTGGATTTTGGCGGGAATTGTGAGCCTGGCATTTGCCTGGCTTGCCTGCGCCCAGTCGGTATCGACAACTACGGTGCAGGGAACTGTGTACCTGGCGAATGGGTCGCCGGCCTCGGGCACGCTGCAAATCAGCTGGCCGGCCTTCAATCCGCCGGGCGGAGCGGCGGTGGCCGCGGGTAAAACCACGGTGACGATTGGCGCCGACGGTTTCTTCAGCGTGAATCTTGCGCCGAATCAGGGTTCATCGCCAGCGGGGCTCTTCTACACGGCGATCTATCACTTGAGCAACGGCTCGACCAGCACCGAGTATTGGTTGGTGCCGCAAGCCGCGCAGGCCTCGCTGGCGCAGGTGCGCGCGCAGGTGATGCCTGCCGCGCAGGCCGTGCAGACGGTGAGCAAGGCGTACGTTGATCAGGCGATTCAGTCGCTGGCGCAAGGCACGCTTTCGCCTGTGGGTGGAACACTGACCGGACCGTTGTACCTGGCGGGCGACCCGACGCTGCCGCTTGAGGCAGCCGACAAGCACTACGTCGATGTCAACTTTGCAGCGGCGATGCCTCGCTCGGGCGGTGCGGCTACGGGCCCGCTCACAGGGCTGCAACTCGGCGCAGCCTGGCAGGTGGATCAATTTGCGGGCGCGGATTTTGGCGCCAAATTGCAGGCCTGCATCAATGGCCTGAGCGCGACGTATGGCGGCACATGCGACGCACGTAACTTTACCGGCACGCTGGCCATGGCGTCGAACCTGACCATTGCGCGCGCGAATTCCACGGTGCTACTGCCCTGTGCCACGATTGCGACGTCGCACCAGATGATTGTGCCGGCGGGCACGCGCAATGTTTCGCTGCGTGGCTGTTCCCTGCGAGGCGCCAGTGCTGCAAGCGGCAGCCAGGGCGGCACGGTGTTTCTCTACTCCGGTGCGGCATCGATGATTCAGGTCGGCGACCCGACTTTCGCAATCGATACGCCGGGCTTTCACCTGGACAACGTGGTGGTGAACACGACGGGTGCAACCAGTGCAGCGGCAATGGGCTTTACGGCTTATCGCGCACAGGAGCTCGATCTTGAGAGCCTCTATTTTCTGGGCAACGCCAACCAGACAGGAATGACGCTTGACGGAACCGGCAACTACACGGGTGGAACGTTCTTCGACAACCAGTTTTCCGGTTTCCAGATTGCATTGAACGGCATCGGCCACAGCATCTCTAATGCGGCGACGACCGACTGGCTGAATGCGAGCACGTTTGTACGGCTGCACATCAACTGTCCCACGTCGAGCGGGAATCCGGTTGCGGGCACCGTGGGCGTCAACCTTGCACAAGGCGACGGCAACACGATTACCGGCGGCGATGTGGAGGGATGCGCTACCGCGCTGCACCTGGGGCCGAATGCGGTGAACAACACGATTGTGGGGCTGCGCAATGAGAACTCAACCAGCCAGGTGATTGCCGACGCGGGCAGCTCATACAACAGCTGGATTGCCGGCGGCACCATGTTTACCGGCAAGCTGACTGACAACGGCACGCGCAACAGCTTTCTCGACAGCTTCCATCGCACCTTTAACGGGCTGACCGGCGATTGGTACGGCAGCACGCAGGATGCGACAGTGACGAATCACAATCGGCTGGGCACGGGGCAGGGCAACGAGCGCGGGCTCTACGATCGCTATCAGACGGACTTTGGTTATCGTTGGACGACTGGTCTGAGCGACGCGACTGCAGGTGCGCAGTTCTATCAAATTCTCGACGAGCTGAATAATGTGTACCGCTTGTCGATCGGCCAATACCTGAGCGCGACGGCGAACACGGTGACCAACATTGTTGTGAACAACGGCGGCTGCTACAGCTCATCCGCGCCGCCCAGCATTTCGTTCACGGGCGGAGGCGGATCGGGCGCGGCTGCTACGGCGACGATGGCTCTAAGCAAATCGGTGAACTGTGTGGGCGGCTACACGGTTGCGAGTGCTGCATTGACGGCAGCGGGTAGCGGATACACCGCACAGCCAACGATTGGCTTCTCCGGCTCGAATCAAACCGCGGCGCCGAACGCCATTGCGGAGATTACGACTGCGGGCAGCACTAATAACCAGACAGTGCTGAATGCGGCGGGCACCGGTGCGGTCATTTTCAATGGGTCAAATAATTCCGGCACGGGCGGTGTGGTGTTCGGCTCCGGCGGTCCAAGCGAGACCACGGTTGCAACAATCAGCAATGCGGGCAATGCGCAATTTGTGGGTACATTGCAGGTTGGCGGAACGTCAACCTTCACCGGATCGACCACACTGCGCAACCAGGCCGATGCGGAGATTGATCAGATTCTTTGGGCGGGAGCGACAGCCAGCCAGAAGGAATCGTTCATCTACAAGGACTACGCCGGCGCCAGCCAGTGGTACATGGTGAAGGACGCGAGCAACAACTGGGCACTGAACTCGGCGACCGGCGGATTGGACAGCATCAAGGCCTACCAGAGCACGAACAGCGGCGACACCTACATCAACACTTCCAACTCATCAGGTGTGGTGCGCATCAACTATGAGAACGGTTCAGGCACCGCATTCAACGTCTACGGCGGCAACAGTTCCACACTGTATGCCAGTTTCTCAGGCGCCAATGTCATCAGGTTTCCCGGCCTTGCAGCGGCCAGCGGGCACAACTGTCTGCAGATCGACACCTCCGGCTACATCACCAACACGGGCGTTGCCTGCGGCTCGGGCGGAGGCAGCAGTGGAACAGTGAGCGGTGGAACCATCGGCCAGATTGCTTACTACAGCGCAACGGGCAACACGATTAACGGCCTGAATGTCGTGCCGGTTTCCGCAGGCGGCACGGGCGCGTCCACAGCCGCTGCGGCGCTCACTTCGCTGGGTGCGGCATCGCTTGCCGCAACCGCGGCGCAGACCTTCTCCGGTCCTCTGAATGTGCCTGCCGTCAATGCCAGCGTGAACAGCGTGTTGCTGGTGACCGCACCTCCGTATAACGCCAAGTGCGATGGCGTGACCAATGATCACAATGCCATTCAGGCGGCCTTCGACGATGCTGTGGAGTTCGGCTATCCGGTACAGTTCCCCGCAGGCGTGTGCAAGACGAGCACCATCGCCATACAGGGACAGACCTTCTTTGGCGCGGGCATGAACGAGACCATCATTCTTGGCATGCCTGGGCAGGATGTCTTCGCCACGCCCGACAGCAACGTGCAACTCAGCGAGAACACCTACATCCACGACATGCAAATTCAGGTGGACTCAAGCGTGAACGCGGCGGCGACTGCGGTGGGCGGCAACAACACATTTCCCAATCGCATCACGGGCACCGCGGGTGGCACTACACCGCTGGCAAATCCTCCGGTTGCAGGGCCGATTCTGTTTGGTTCGTCATTTAATTGCACCGCATCCATGACGGCCGGATCGAACGTGGTGAATTTCTCCTGCCCAATGTACTTCCAGAATGCGCCTTCATATCTGCTGGTGGGCAAGCCCATTACGGTGAACGGCGCTGGCGCTGGAGGGATCGCGCTGACTACGACCATTACCACTATCAACAGCCAGACACAGCTCACGATCGCCGCAGCCGCTTCCACTACGATTTCGTCAGCCTCGGGCACTGTGGGCAGCGGCATTCCTGCGCCGTGGTACGTCGGCAATTGCGGGATCGCATTTCCCGGTTCGGACGGTGCGAATATGCCGCCCTCGCTGAACAATTGGATCTTCCGTAATCTGCGCATTGTTGAGGCGGGAACCAC